>CAYRID010000074.1:0-11254 GCA_964424225.1 uncultured Geobacter sp. | reverse complement strand
AATCAGCGGACCCCAAGAGCCGATATAGTCAATGTATGCGTTGCCATCCACGTCTATAACTTTGCAACCGCGGCCTTTGGCAAGAAAAAGTGGTTCGCCACCGACGGAACGAAACGCCCGCACGGGGCTGTTCACGCCGCCGGGAATCCAGCGTTGCGCACGTTCAAAGAGCCGTTTCGAACGGGTCGTCTTCATGGTTCCAAAGTTTTCCGCTTACGATGCCGCGCCGGCGTTCGACTCGTCGTCTTCTTCCGCCATGCGTGCGATCGACACCAAGTGCTCGCCCGGCGCGCAATCGATCAAACGTACACCTTGCGTCGCACGACCCATCGACGAGATCCCGCTCACTTTGCAACGCAGCACTTTGCCACCGTCGGTAATCAACATGACTTCGTCTTCTTCGGAGACTTGCACGATGCCAATCACCTCGCCGTTGCGCTCGTTCGTGCGGATCGTGATGATGCCTTGTCCGCCACGTTTCTGTGTACGGTACTCGTCGAGCGGCGTGCGCTTGCCGTAGCCGTTTCCGGTCGCGGTCAAAATTTCGTGGCCAGGCGAAAGGATTTCCATGCCCACCACCGCGTCGTCGTCCGAAAGCGTAATCCCGCGTACACCGGCGGCGCTGCGGCCCATCGCGCGCACATCGGATTCGTGGAAGCGGATCGCCTTGCCCGATTTCGTGGAGATCAAGATCTCTTGTTCGCCGTTCGTGCAACGCGCCCCGATCACTTCGTCGGCCTCATCGAGATTGATCGCAATGATGCCTCCGCGGCGCGGATTAGAATACGCCTGCATCTCGGTCTTCTTGATGACACCGGAACGTGTACAAAGCACGATGTACGAGCCTTCGACGTCCTCGAAGCTCTTCACGGGCAGGGCGGTTTGCACACGCTGGCCTTCGCTCAGGTTCAAAACGTTCACCAAAGCCTTGCCGCGCGCGGTGCGCCCGGCGAGCGGAAGTTCGTAGACCTTCACCCAGTGCACGCGCCCAAGATTGGTAAAGAAGAGAATGTAGGCATGCGTCGAGGCCACAAATAGATGCGCGACGAAATCTTCTTCCTTCGTGCCCATGCCGGTGACGCCTTTGCCGCCGCGCCGCTGTGCACGATATTGTGTAATCGGGTTTCGCTTCACATAGCCTTGGTGTGAAACCGTGACCACCATATCTTCTTCGTCGATCAAATCTTCCGTCGTGAGTGCGTCGATTGGAGCGATGATTTCCGTGCGTCGATCATCGCCGTAGTGCTCGCGAATCTCTTGCAGCTCGCCGAGTACGACTCCCAAGATTCGCTCATCACTTGCAAGCAGGCTCTTGAGATCTGCAATCTTCGCGCGCACTTCCGCGAGTTCGTCATGTACTTTTTGCGCTTCGAGTGCAGTGAGCGCGCGCAAGCGCATGTCGAGAATCGCTTGCGCTTGGATCTCCGACAGTCCGAAACGCTCCATGAGTGAGCTGCGCGCCGCCGCCGAGTCTTCAGCAGCGCGAATGACCCGAATGATCTCGTCAATGTGATCGAGCGCAATCGCAAAACCTTCGAGAATATGCGCACGCGCCTCGGCCTTTGCCAAGTTGAACGTCTCTCGCCGAATCACGACCTCGCGACGGAACTCCAAAAAGTGTTGGAGCATTTCTTTGAGTGCGAGCACCTGCGGGCGGCCGTGCACGAGCGCAAGCATGATCACGCCGAACGTCGATTGCAGCGACGACATTTTGTAGAGCTGATTCAAAATTACGTCGGGTGCAGCATCGCGCTTGAGTTCGATCACAATGCGCATTCCGTCGCGATTCGATTCATCGCGCAGATCGCTGATGCCTTGAATTCGGCCTTCACGCACGAGATCGGCAATGCGCTCGATCAAGGTGGCCTTGTTCACCATGTACGGAATCGCCGAGACGACGATCCGCTCACCGCGCTTCGTCTCCTCGACGTTCGCACGCGCTCGCATCACGACTTGACCGCGACCCGTGGCGTAGGCTTTTCGAATTCCTTCGCTGCCGCAGATGTATGCACCCGTCGGAAAATCTGGACCTGGAATTTTTTCGATCAAATCGTCGAGCGTGCAGTCGGGATTTTGCGCCTGCAAAATCAGGGCATCGATGAGTTCGCGCAAATTATGTGGCGGGATGTTTGTGGCCATACCGACGGCAATGCCGGTCGAACCATTCGCAAGCAAATTCGGAAAACGCGACGGCAACACCACGGGCTCTTGCACGGTGCCATCGAAGTTCGGCGTGAAATCGACGGTGTCGCTGTCGATGTCTTGCAACATT
The DNA here is from genome assembly GCA_964424225.1 of uncultured Geobacter sp. GTDB lineage: Bacteria > Myxococcota_A > UBA9160 > UBA9160 > JADFDR01 > JADFDR01. Next base: position 8,982 of record CAYRID010000074.1, on the reverse strand, counting down.
TCTTCAGCAAGCGAATCGAGACGCGCTTCGGTATAGCGATAAGCCGCTGCGGAATCACCGTCGATCGATCCAAAATTGCCTTGTCCATCAATCAGCGGATAGCGCAGCGAGAAATCCTGCACCATACGCACCATTGCGCCATAGACCGCGCTGTCACCGTGCGGGTGATAGTGCTTCAAAACTTCGCCGACCACACCCGCGCTCTTCGAGTAAGCGCGGTTCGAAGCGAGCCCTTCTTGTTGCATGGCATACAAAATGCGTCGATGAACTGGCTTGAGCCCATCGCGCACGTCGGGCAATGCGCGGCTGATGATTACCGACATGGAATACGCAAGGAACGAAGTGCGAACTTCATCCTCGATATTGATCGGTTGAAAGGCCGCTTGCGGAGGCAGGCTTCCGTCGGTGATTTCGGTTGTTGAAGTGTCGTCGTTGGCCACGAAAATCCCGGTTTCTAGATGTCCAAATTCCGCACAGCGAGTGCATTCTTTTCGATGAATTCGCGGCGAGGCTCGACCTCATCGCCCATCAACGTGCTGAAGATATCGTCGGCTTCGACAGCGTCTTCCACCTTCACTTGCAAAAGCGTGCGCGAATCAACATTCATGGTCGTTTCGGAAAGTTGCTCGGGATTCATTTCGCCAAGACCTTTATAGCGCTGAATCGAAAGCCCCTTTTTGCCACGTTCGAGCATTTCAGCCAGAAGCCCCAAAAAACTCGGAATTTCTTCGCCACTATGATTTGCTTCGGAAACCACGCGAAATGGCGTTGACGCAATTTCGTGTATATTGGACGCTAGCTGCGAAAGCTGCAAGACGTCGGCAGAATGCAGAAGAGCAAAATCGATACGCGTCGTCAGCGAAACACCGGCCTTGCGCGTTTTCGCAACCAAGGCATGACAACCATGTTCGGGGTCGGCCTGTGTCGTCCAAATCACCGACGGTGCTTGTGAATATAATAGCTGCAACTTGGCTTCGATCGCGGGCGCTACTTCGGAAAGCAAACGCGTTGCATCACGCAGACGATCTTCGTCGAGTAGCTGCGTCATCACCGCGGCATTGACAATGCGCTCATCATAGCGGCGCAGCGCGAGGTACATGAGTACGCGCTCGTATTCCCCCGCCTTGCGCAGAAGTTCACGCAGCGCATCATCGGAGATCGGCGATTTTGCATTGCTGTGAAACACCTGCACGTCAGCCAATGCGAGATCAATCAAATGATCGCGAAGCGCAGGGTCGTCCTTCAAATAGCGTGACACCTTGCCCTTTTTCACTTTGTAGAGCGGCGGCTGCGCAATGTAGAGGTAACCCTTTTCGATCAGAGCCGGCATTTGGCGATAAAAGAACGTGAGTAACAAAGTGCGGATGTGGCTACCGTCGACGTCGGCGTCGGTCATGATGATGATCTTGTGGTAACGCACTTTTTCGGCATCAAACTCTTCACCGATTCCACAACCCAGCGCCGAGATCAGCGTTTGGATTTCTTGATTCGCGAGCATGCGATCGAAGCGCGCTCGCTCGACGTTCAAGATTTTGCCTTTGAGCGGCAAGATCGCCTGCGTTTCACGCGCGCGACCTTGCTTCGCAGAACCGCCTGCAGAGTCGCCCTCGACGATGAAAATTTCACACTTTGCTGCGTCACGCTCCTGACAATCCGCCAGTTTTCCCGGAAGACTGTGATCCGAGAGCGCACCTTTGCGGCGAGCAAGATCGCGTGCACGGCGCGCCGCAGCACGCGCACGCGCCGTGTCGAGAATTTTCGCCACAACGGGCTTCGCGGCCGACGGATTTTCTTCGAGATAATTGCCGAGTTGCTCGTAAACCAAACCCTCGACGGCGCCGCGCACAGCACTCGTTCCAAGCTTGCTTTTGGTCTGGCCCTCGAACTCCGGCTGCGGGAGTTTCACGGAAATTACCGCCGTAAGCCCCTCGCGCACGTCATCGCCCGAGATCGACTCTTCAGCCTTCTTGGCCTTTTTATCCGCTTGTTGGATGTAGCGATTGATTGCGCGCGTGAGCGCCGTGCGAAAGCCAACCAAGTGCGTGCCACCTTCGCGTGTATGGATATTGTTTGCGAAGGAGTACACACTTTCGTTGTAAGTCTCGTTGTACTGCAGCGCAATTTCGATTCCACATTTTACGGGCTTGACGCCGCCGGTCTCGATTTCGCGCTCGCCGGCAAGATAAATCGGCGGCTTGTGCAGCGGCGAGCGGGTTCGATTTAAATGCTCAACAAAGGAAATGAGCCCGCCTTCGTAGCAAAAGTCATGCGATTTCGTGGTCCGTTCGTCGCTGATTTTGATGCGCACGCCAGCATTCAAAAACGAAAGCTCGCGCAAGCGTTGCGAAAGTGTGTCGAACGAAAACTCAATCTTTTGAAAAATTTGATGGTCGGGCAAGAACGTAATTTTCGTGCCCGTGCGCTCGGTGGTGCCAACAGCCTCAAGCGACGCCTTGGGAATGCCGCGCTGATAGGTTTGATGCCACACCTTGCCTTCGCGGCGAATTTCGAGCTCGAGCACTTCAGAGAGCGCATTCACGACAGAAACGCCAACGCCGTGCAAACCACCGGAAACCTTGTAGCTGTTCTCGTCGAACTTACCGCCCGCATGCAAGGTAGTCAGTACAACTTCGGCGGCCGAGCGTTTTTCCGTCGGATGAATATCTACCGGAATGCCACGACCGTTGTCTTCGACCGTAATGCTGTTGTTATCGTGAATCGTTACGGCGATTTCATTGCAGTGCCCGGCCAGCGCTTCGTCGATCGAATTATCGACGATTTCGTAAACGAGATGATGCAGGCCATCGGGACCGGTAGTGCCGATGTACATTCCGGGTCGTTTGCGAACCGGATCCAATCCTTCGAGAACTTCAATCGAACTCGCGTCGTAACTCACAAAAGTCCTTCACAAAAGTTCGGAGTTTTCCGTCGGTAAAATTGGAAAAGATAAAAAAGAGTCAACACAATTCCGTGTTGACCAAGCGCTTTTGCGCCTTTCTTTGCTCGCGCTGCAGGGTACAAAAACTCGAAGTGACCGTAAACCGTTTGCGAATACTCGCCCCTACGAACCTACTCCACGCCGCTCGCCGCGAGATCTTCGGTCTCGTGCTCTGCAAACTCACTCTCGTTGCGCTTAAATCACAGTCGCATTGGCATGATGACCGACAAGGAGTCCATGTCGTCCGACGGGCGCAGTTGCACCGGCGAAAGCTCATCTTGCAAACCAAGTTCAACCTCTTTGGATTTGATCACACCGAGTGACTCACGCAAGTAGTTCGCATTAAACCCAATCATTACTTCTTTGCCCGCGTAATCGACATCAATCTCTTCTTGCGCTTCACCAAGATCAGGATTGCTCGAAGAAATCAAAAGCCGTCCACTCGAAAGATCGCAGCGAATTGCGCGCGTGCGCTCCGTTGAAAGCAAGGCCACGCGACGAATCGCTTGCGTGAGTAATTCGCGAGCAATCACCAAGCGCACCGACGGTGCTTTCGGAATCACTTGCTTGTAGTTTGGAAATTCGCCTTCGATGAGCCGCATCGATAGCGTTACATTGCCTCGACGCACCACGCAGCTATTGCCTTCAAAACCAAACTCAATCTCATCGGCATCATCTTCATCAACGAGACGCTTCACTTCTACGAGTGCTTTGCGCGGAATGATCACGCCCTTGGTCAAATGATCGAGCCCCTTTCCGATACTTCGGTCGATGTACGCGAGCCGATGTCCGTCGGTGGCGACCATGCGCACTTTGCCCGAATCCGGCAAAAACTCAACATACACACCATTGAGGTTGTAGCGCGTTTCATCGGTCGAAGTGGCATACATCACACGTTCGATCATTGTGCTCAGCACCACGGCTTGCAAGGAAACCGTTTTATCGGCCTTGACGTCTGGAAGTGTCGGATACTCATCCGCTGTCGTTCCCGCAAGCGTGAAATGGCTGCGCGCACAACGAATATCAAGAAACGAATTTGGAGTGGCTTCGAGCGTAACCATCTCTTCCGGAAGTTCACGGATGATTTCAAAGAACTTCTTTGCTGAAACCGTAAGGCTTCCTGGCGTTTCAACTTGTGCCGCATGGATATCGCGAATTCCAACCTCGAGATCCGTCGCAGCAAGCTGAAGTTTTCCCGATCCGGCTTCGAGCAAAACATTGGCCAAAATTGGCATCGACGTTCGCTTGTCGACAATGGCTTGAATTCGGGAAAGGGCGCGCTGAAGTTCAATTTTTCCAATCGTAAGTTTCATGGCTGAGCTAATCCTCGTTTTGAGTGCACGGACTTTTTTGAAATCGTTTCGACATTGCTTCTTTCAAGTCAGAGAGAACTTCGTTTTTCCGATTCGTCGATTTGTGTCGACCCCTCTTCAATCAAGTTATTTTTGATTAAAAGAGTAGATGTAGTAATAAGCGACTTACTCCGACAAAACTGCTTTAGATGTTTGTTTTTGAAAGGGTTTCGATTTGTCGACAAATGCTGTTTCTCGACGGAAAAACAGACACGTTTTCATTTCGGTGCAGTCTATCACGACTTGTTTTTGAGATGCGAGGGAGTTTTGTCGGAATTGCGTTCGGATCCGTTTCGAAAAAGGCATGCCAGCGATTTTCTGCGATGGTGGTGACTCAAGGACTGCGCTGTGTTGTTGGTATTTCAGTGTGAAAATTTTTTATGCTCGCCAAGAAAAAGAGAAGCAATTTGGATGAGTTGACAGAGAGGGGAAAAGCTGGTTACTCTGCGCCCCCTACAATTCAACCTCATCGGAAGACCTCAAGATGAAACGAACTTTTCAACCGAGTCGGATACGTCGAAAACGGACGCATGGATTTCGTGCGCGCATGAAAACCAAGGGTGGACAAACTGTACTGAGTCGACGGAGATCGAAGGGCCGAAAGCGCCTTACTCCTTCTGTTTCTGCGAAGTAGCGACGAAGTAGTTTTGAATGCGCTGCTCAAGGAGCCCTGTGGCGCCCATGAGCAAGGATCATCCTCAAAATTTCCCGAAGACATTGCGTTTACTGCGTCCTGCGGATTTCACGCGTGTTGTCAGAACCGGCAAGAAACGGTTTTCGAAAAGTTTCGTTTTGATTTTTGCGAAACAACCGACGGATTTCGAAGCGGGTGGTGACTTAACGCGAGGCAACGAGGAAAGAACGGATGTTGCCACGCTTGGTGAATTTGCGGTGCCGCGGATTGGGATCACGACGAGCCGAAAGGTAGGAAAGGCCGTGGTTCGAAATCGAATTAAACGTGGTGTTCGCGAATGGTTCCGTCAGCACCGCGCAGAGCTCAGGCCAGGGGTCGATTATCTGGTGATCGCACGCAAAGAGGCCAGTGAACGAAGTTCCCATGAACGGGATGCGGAGTTGAAAAGTCTCTTTGAAGGATCTGCAAAATGAATTCTCGTCAAAGTGAGTTTTCCAGTCGCGTAGCACTTGGTCTGCTCGATGGTTATTCGCTTTTCATTTCGCCGTGCCTTGGAAATTGTTGCCGCTTCGAGCCGTCGTGTTCGACATATGCCAAAACCGCCGTTCGAAAATACGGTGCGGTGCGCGGACTCTGGCTTGCTGTAAAGCGAATTGGTCGCTGTCATCCTTTTCATGAGGGCGGGTTCGACCCCGTTCAGTGAGACATTCTGTGGATCGAAATCTTCTCATTGCGTTCGTGATTTCTTTCTTTCTGCTTTTTTTGTGGGGCCGGCTGCAAGAGCAGTACTATCCAAATGCGGACACGCCTCCGGCGGCCTTGACGGAGACGGCGAGCAGCGAAGACAAAGCGGTTGGGCGAACTGATTCTTCGGGCGCCGAGCACGACATCCGACACGAAAATGTGTTGAATTCAGCAACAAGCACTTTGACACCGACGGAAATCCCTGCATCTCAAGAGCTGGCCTCTGCATTGGCGTCGGAGCCCGTCGAACAAATTGTCGAAATTAAGAACGACTTGTATCGCGCCGAGTTCACATCCCAGGGCGGCGCTTTGCGTTATTTTGAATTGCTTCACTATCAAGATGAAGTGCGCGCTGATAGTCATCCCGTTGTGTTGACTTGGTTCGAGCGCGAGCGCACAGCGGCGTTTCTTACTTCTTTTGCTGAATTGGGACTCGGTGATTTGTCGCGTGTGGCGTATCGGGTAAGCCAGCCAGCACCGAATCTCTTGGTTTTTGAACACGAGCAAGCCGGACTCGTTCTTCGAAAGACCTATATCTTTGAAGAAAATTCTTACGCCTTTGGACTTCGTATCGAAGTATTGAACCAATCGGATCATTCGGTTGAATCGGTTTTTGAAGTTGCTTGGCCCGGCCGCATTACACCCAAGCCGGAGCGATCGATCGATGAGCAACAATCTCTCGTCGTGTATCAGCATGGAAAATTCGAGCATATTTTATTGGCCGCTTTCGGCAAACCAGGATTTTTCTCGAAACTAATTGGTGTAGGGAAAGACAAGGATCCGACGCGAAGTTTCGACGGAGAAATCGACTGGATTGGTTTTGCGAATCGTTATTTTGTAGGTGCTGTTCTTCCGGACGAGCCTGCTAAGACGCAGGCGAAGTTCATTCCGGTCGAGAGCGGCGTCGCCTCAAAGGTGCTTTTGCAGTATCAGCCGTTTGAAATTTTGCCGGGTACGGCGAAGCAACGTGAACTTAAAATTTACATGGGGCCCAAGGAGGAAGATCGACTCGAAGCCATGGGTCGAAATTTCCAACGCTCTGCGGTGTCGGGTTATTCGTGGGTGAGCCCGCTGACCTCTTTCTTTACTTGGTTCTTGGTTTTGATTCACAAGGTCATTCCAAACTATGGCTTTGCGATTATCGTAGTCACAATTCTTGTACGCGCCGCGACTTACCCGATTGTGTCTCAGCAGATGAAATCGATGAAGCGCATGGCCGAAGTGCAACCAAAGATGAAGGCTTTGCAAGACAAATACAAAGACGACCGACAAGCGCTCTCACAGGCGATGATGCGACTCTACAAGGAAGAAGGCGTCAATCCGCTTGGCGGATGTTTGCCGGCGATTTTGCAATTTCCGGTTTTTATTGGTTTGTTTTTTGCGCTGCAAAGTTCGATCGAGCTTCGACATGCGCCGTTTCTTGGCTGGATCAACGATTTGTCGGCACCGGAAATGCTCTTTGTAATTCCGGTTGCGAATTTTCCATTTCGACTTCTTCCGGTGCTCATGGGTGCCAGCATGTTTCTGCAACAACGAATTACGCCGATGACGACGATGGATCCGGTGCAGCGAAAGATGATGACTACCTTTATGCCGTTCATGATGCTTGCGGTGTCGTATGCCTTCCCGTCCGGCCTCGTGTTGTACTGGATTACGAGCAATATGCTGGGCATTGGTCAACAATTCATCACCAACCGGCAGCTTCCCGCTGCGCTGAAAGAGGTGAAGAAGTAATAAGGGGGAAAACAGTGTTTGATCGTCGCTCCGAAATGAAAGAATTTTTTGGATTTAGTCGCGAAGAAGCCGTTGCTTCGGCTTGCGCCTATTTTAAAAAAGAGGCTGCAAATTTGCAGATTGTCGATTTATTCGAGCCGGAGATTGCTGGGCTTGCGGGTCGCAAAGGAGTTCTTGCGCGGGAGATTCGCGGCGAGGACGAGCGTTTGCCGGAATCGCGAGAGCGTCGTGAAGGCGGTGATGCACCGCGAAAAATGGATTCACGTGAACCGCGTGAATCTGATGAGCGGCGAGATCGAAAAAAAGATCGCAATAAAGACCGTCGCGATCGCAATCGTTCGGAGCGAGGCGAGCGCAATAACCGCAGTGCCTCGAAAAGCGAAGAAGGCATTCCGGACGCCGAGGTGAGCGAAGAGTCGTTGGATGATGTTTCTGCACCGAAGAGCGAATCGGAAAGAGAGGTAAAACCGGCCTCTCACCCGGTATCTGTCGCGGGGGGTGGTGACGACGAAGAACTCTCCGATTCGGGAGAGTTTGTGGCGGGTTTGATCGAGCATATGAAGCTCGGCACCTTCGACATCAACGAGAAAGAAGACGGAAAGCTTTTGATTGTCCAGTTAAGCGGACCCGCGATCGAAAAGTTGATCGCTAATGGCGGTGGACGAGCTATCGATTCGATCCAGTTTCTTGCGAATCAGGCTACGCTGCGGCGTGATGGAGAAAGTCAAAAAATCGTTATCGAGGCCGCAGGAAACGAAGACAAACAGCGCGAATATCTTGAGAAACTTGCTTTGCGGGCGGCGAAGAAGGCCGAGGAAACGGGAAAAAGTATCGCTCTTGACCCCATGAATGCTCGCGATCGCCGAATGGTGCATATGGCGCTCAAGGACGCGAAAGATTTGGCTACGATGAGCGTCGGGGAGGGCAATTATCGTCGCGTTGTGGTGGTGCCAAAAGGTGCGCCGGAATATGAAGAGGCGCTGAAGAGTGATTAGTCAGTACTTTGGGATTAATGCCTGAGCTGGATGTTAAATTGGTAATGAATTGAAAGGGATGTTCCACGTGGAACATCCCTTTTTTTGGACTTTTGCGGTAATTCCGAAGAAAATGCCGTTCCACGTGGAACATTTCCCAATGTCAAATTTCGATTCTCAAGCCAAGTTAAAAGTGCAGGAAATTCTGGCATGCGGCGTTGCGCAGCTTGAGTTCGCGGCGTTGGAGCAAATCGTTCCAGCCCTCGTTCAGCTTACGGAGATCCTCTTTGCTTGGTCGAAGAGGACCAACCTCACCGGACATTCGACGCCAGAAAAGATTGCCTCTCGCTTGATTCTCGACTCCTTGGCTCTCGGCACGGTTCTTCCTGAATTTGATTTTCTTGCCGATCTGGGTTCTGGTGCAGGTTTTCCAGGAATTCCGCTTGCGATTCTTTTTCCGCGCCGAAAGATCATTCTTATCGAAGCGCGTGAACGCCGTGTGCATTTTCAGCGCCATGTGATTCGCGAACTTGGTCTCAAAAATGTGAGTTCTCTTTGTGGTCGGGCCGAGGAGCTTTCGCCACAGCCCTGCGATTTGGTGATAGC
>CAYRID010000073.1:0-11378 GCA_964424225.1 uncultured Geobacter sp. | reverse complement strand
GAAACCAAGTTGTGTCATCACGCCGGGGCCGAAGTTTTCGATCACGACGTCGCACTTCGCGATGAAGTCGAACGCGAGCTTTTTGGCTTCGTCTTTTTTCAGATTGAGCGTGATGCTGCCGTTGCCCGCCCAACAGGCGTGATTCGAGAGGCTGCGGTTCGGGTCGCGCACGCCGCCCGCAAACGGCGGCAAGTTGCGCGTGAGGTCGATGCGCGCGCGCGACTCGATCTTGTAGACCTCGGCGCCGAGAAAACCGAGCGTTTGTCCGACGACGGGCCCGGCCCAAACCCAACCGAAATTGGCGACGCGAATTTTTTGCAGCGGAAGTGCTTTGCTCATGCGGGTCCTCGCTTACGCGAAAGTGCGTTAGATGATTCCTGCGTTTTTCAGTGCCGAAAGTTTGGCGGCGTCGAAGCTCAGCAGCTCGCCATACACTTCTTGGTTATGCTCGCCGAGTTGCGGCGCGGCGCGCTTCGGGCCGCCCGGGCTTTTGGGCAATTTGAACGGCGCGCCGAGCGCCTCGATCACGCCGAGCTGCGGATGTTCGAGCTTGACCAAGTATTCGCGCACCTTCAGATGTTCGTGCGCTGCGGCTTCGGCGACGGTGTAGACCGCCGTCACCGGGCAACCGTTTGCCTGACACAGATCCATGATCTCTTGTTTCGTGTGCTCCATCGTCCATTCTTGAAGCATCGGATAGATCGCGTCGGCGTTCTGCGCGCGCGCATACATGTCTTGAAAGAGATCGAGCTGCATCCATTCGGGATTGCCCATCACTTTGGCAAGCCCGTTCCATTGCCCGGGTTCGAGCGCAAGCATCCACACATAACCATCTTTGCAGGGCACGATCGTGGCTGGCGCGCCGAGCGGCATGCCCACGCCGGTGCGATGCTCGAACTTTCCGTCTTGCGCATAGCCGCCGATGTTCTGTCCACCGACGAAGGAAGCGGCAATGGCTTCTGCGCACGAGACATCGAGTTGTTGTCCGCCGCCGCTTTGTGCCACAAGCGCGCGCCCATACACTGCAGCGAGTCCCCAGGTTGCGGCAGCAATCGCGCCGAAATAATCCGCCGCAAACGTGCCGTGTTCAAGCGGTGCTTCGCCGGGTCGTCCGCAGTAGCGGTGACTTGCGCCGGAGAGGTGATAGGCGTTCAAGTCGTAGCCCTTCCAGTCGCAGTACGGCCCCGTCTGACCAAAGGGCGTGATCGAGATCATCACGAGTTTGGGATTGATCTTTTGCAGTGACACAAAATCGAGTCCCCAATCGCGCATCTGTTTGGGGTGTTGATTCTCGATCAAGACGTCGGCCTTGGCGAGAAGCTGCTGCAAAATCTCGCGACCTTTCGGGTTCGTGACGTCGAGCGTCACGCTACGCTTATTAGTGTTGAGAAAGAAATAGGTGCCGCTCTTTTCGAGATGCGGCACGTCGTTCGGGAACGGTCCCCAATGTCGCGAAAGATCGCCTGCGAGCCCCGTGCTTTCGGGCGCTTCAATTTTGATCACGTCGGCACCGAAGTCGGCGAAAAGTTTCGCGCAGTATGGCGCTGAAACCATTTGGCCAAGTTCGACGACGCGAATGCCCGCGAGTGCTTCGTTGTTTTGTTGGATCAAGAGTTCCCTCCTCGCGCGGTTGCGAAGCCCTGTGAAGAGGCTTGTTTCGGCGCGGGCAGCGAGTATGAAAGTCGTGCGAAGCCTTGTCAAACTTGCACTTTTGCGCGCGAGTTTTGGCTTTGCACTAAGGCTTGCTGCATTTCAATTTGGTAGCGTGAACGCGCCTTGGGTACGGATCCTTTGCGCAGAAGCAAAGAGAACGCGAAGAAGTTCGCACAAAAATTTTTGAAGGAGATTTTCGTGAAGATCGAAACCGTGATGTTAGGGCCCGAGACGCAGCAATACGCTGGCCAAGGTCAAAACGCGATGACGATCAGCAAAATTGCGCAAGCCGCGCGCAAGCTCGAAGAGCTTGGTTTCGACGGTGTGACGTCGCCCGAAGCGGGACATGATCCGTTCCTTCCACTCGTGATTGCCGCCGAGCACACCGAGCGTGTGAAGCTTGGCACGAACGTCGCGATCGCGTTTCCGCGCAGTCCGATGGTGACGGCGCAAGTCGCCTGGGATTTGCAGCAACTCTCGAAGGGTCGTTTTCGTTTGGGGCTTGGCACGCAAGTGAAGGGGCACGTCGAGCGGCGCTACGTCGCGACTTGGTCGGGGCCGCCAGGCCCGCGCATGCGCGAATACTTGCTTTGTATGCGGGCGATCTTTGCGTCGTTTTCAAATCCGAAGAAGCCGACGTACTACGAAGGCGCGCACTATCAATTCACGATGCTGCCACCGTTCTTTAATCCGGGCCCGATTGATTATGCACCGCCGGAAATTTGCATTGCGGCCGTCAATCCCTATATGGCGCGGCTTTCGGGTGAGCTTTGCGATGGTTTGCGTTTACATCCCATTGCAACCTTTCGCTATACACAAGATATTGTACTTCCGGCAATTGAAGAAGGAGCCAAGAGAGCAGGGCGTAGCGCAGCGGATATCGATTTGATTGGCGCGCCGTTCTTGGCGATCAGCGAGAAAGCCGAAGATCTTGCGCGCGCCAAACGCGAACTCGCGCAGCACATTGCGTTCTATGCTTCCACGCGCACCTATCACGCCGTGCTTGAATTTCACGGTTGGCAAGAAGTCGGGCGCAAGCTGCACGAGCTTTCGCGCCAAGGCAAATGGACGGAAATGCCCGATGCCATCACCGACGAAATGCTCGAAGAATGGGCGCTGATCGGCACTGCAGATGAACTCGCCACGCTCGTGAAGAAGCGCTGCGCGGGTTTGTTCTCGACGGTGTTGCTCGATTTGCCGCCCGCGCTTCGCGCGAAAGAAGACTGGGTGCGAGCAACTGTGAAGGCTCTACACGAATAAGAATATGGTGCACGTGTGAAAAATGCGTGTCATTCAAAAAACTCGAATTTACAAAACACGGAACACCAACCAACAGGAGCAAAACCATGGCAGAAAAAGATCTCGTCCTTTTTGAACTTCGCGACGGCGTGGGAATCGTGACGTTCAATCGTCCCGATCGCTTGAATGCAGTGAACTGGGATCTCGCAGAAGCGACAGCCAATCTCTTGCGCGAATTGCACTATAACGATGATGTACGCACGATCGTGTTGACTGGCGCAGGGCGTGCGTTTTGCTCGGGCGGTGATGTGGAGTTTTTGAGTGGAGAAGGGGATCGTCCTTTGCCGGGCGCGTCGGATCCTTCGCGGCGCATGCCGCGGTATCAGCGCAAAACTCCGGGTGGGCCATTTGTGGATGTGACACGACAAATTGTAGCCGTCGAAAAACCGGTGATCGCGGCCATCCACGGCCCGGCGGTGGGCGCGGGGCTTGCCTACGCACTTGCGTGTGATCGACGCTTTGCGGATTCCACGACCAAGATGTCGGCGATCTTCACCAAGGTTGGCATTAGCCCCGACTGCGGCGTGACGTACTTTTTGCCTCGAATCGTTGGTCTTTCGAATGCGCTGATGATGGTCGAGACCGCGAAGATGTTTAACGCCGAAGAAGCCAAAGCGATTGGCCTCATCGACGAACTCGTGCCGGAAGGCAAGGCCTTCGAGGCGGCGTTCGAATATGCTTCGAAGCTTGCCAAGGGTCCGAGTGTGGCGATCGACATGGCGCGCCGCTTCATCCACAAGTCGCTCAACTCGACGCTCGACGAGATGCTCGACTACGAAGCCGTCGCTTCGACGATGACGGCCGCGACGCGCGACTTCAAAGAAGGCACGACGGCTTTCTTTGAAAAACGCAAAGCCGAGTTCAAGGGTTATTGATCGCGGCGTCGCAGAAAATACAGACACAATCCAAGGCGTTCGCAGTGCATGATTAAAGGACAAAAGGGGGAGAGCAAAATGCACGCTGGAATTTTCATGCTTGTACTGATTGGATCGATTACCGGACTCACGCTCGGAACACATTACTTTGTACATGGCACAATAAATTGGGTCTATGTCTTGCTTGCGATGTTTTTGTCGCTGAATTTGTTTGTCTGTTATTTGGAGTGGATCTTGCTGTTTTGCGAGAAGCTCATCGCAGCCGACAGCCAAGCACTGTATCGCGACTACACGAACAATAAACGCAAGCCGATGGCGAAGTTCATGTATGCGCGAGTTGGTGTTCGCGAATTGTTTACGCCTTCGTTTTGGGTACGCGCTTGGAGTGCGTATGCAATGTTCGACGGATCGTATTCCGATAAGCGCACCTTTGGTTACGCCGCGGATGTGGGCAATGGTCTGAGTACGCTGATTCCGTCGCTGATCGTGCATTTAGGTCTGACGTGGCATTTTCTTTCGCCGCGTGTGCTCGGCATCATTGCGCTGATGATGTTTTATCAGATGGTCTACGGCACGGTGATCTATTGGTTGAGCTTTCGCATCAACGATCGCCACAAGCTGCTAACACGCCGCGAGAACCTGCATTTTATCTTGGGATGCAATGTGCCGTGGTTCGCACTGGGCTCCGTCGGCATTTATGCAGCGATCCGGATGATTCTCGACAATAGTTATGCCGTGATCGGAATTGGGTAAGAGAATTCATTTTTGATTTCTTCGAGGAGGCTTTTGGTGCGGCGCACTCGACATTTGCTCACGCGATTTTTGTCGAGACATCAAATCAAAATTTTGAGCTTGCTCGTCGTGCTTTTGTATTTCCTTTTCCGCGCGGTTTCCGACGGGAAAGTACGTATTTTGCAGAGCGAGTCTCTTGAGGTTGCACCGCGCTTTCCGACGGAAGAAGTGGTGCAGGATGCCGCTCGCGAGCCTACGCAGGATGCAAAACTTCATGCTGTAGAGGCATCGGATGCACCGGGCCGAATTCGCTTGCTTCCGCTAAGTCCGTTTGATTCCGTTTCGAAGCTTCCGGGTGAACATTGTGACACGGAAGCGTGTCGAACTCTTCTTGATCGAATTGAACATGCGAAGCAGCATATCGACTTTGCAATCTATGGAATTCTCAAGCAGCCACAAATTTTTGAGGCGCTCGTCGCGGCGAAACAACGAGGTGTTCAAATTCGTGGCGTCGTCGATCGCAAGAAAAACGGGGATTACGAATACACCGATACCGAAAATCTCGTGGACAAATTGCAAACCGTGCGTGCCGATGCGCTACCGCAAAAGAATTCATCGAAAAAATCTACACAGCCTGCCGTGCTCTACGACGACGCACTCATGCACAATAAATTTTTTGTGATGGACGGGCGCTGGGTATGGACGGCATCGGCCAATTTAAGTGATACGGATCTTACGGGTTATAACGCAAACTTGGCCGTTCTCTTCGATTCTCCCGAACTCGCCGCGCAGTTTACACAAGAAGTGGATCAGATGTATGAGCGAGGGCTTTTTCATCGTCGAAAGAAACTGCTTGCTCTACCCGAAATTTCAATCGGACAAGATCGCGTGAGAGCCTTTTTCCCGCCAAAAGGCAATATGGCAAAAAAGCTTCTGACACAAATTCATGACGCAAAGGAAAGCATCGACGTTGCGATTTTTTATTTCACGCATAAGGACCTCGCTCGTGATTTGATTTTGGCGCATCGGCGCGGTGTAAAAGTGCGTGTGATTCTCGATGCAACGGCGGCAAGAAATCTTTATTCGCTTCATGCGCAAATTCGTGACGCGGGCATTCCGCTTAAAGTCGAAAACTGGGGTGGCAAGATGCACGCGAAATCGGTCGTCATTGATGGGCGTTTTGTTGTCGTGGGCTCGACAAACTGGACCAAGGCGGGCTTTGCCAGGAATGATGAAAACTTGTTGGTTCTCGATAGTCCGTCGCAGGCTGCGTTGGCTCAGCAGTGGTTTGATGCACTTTGGGCGAGCATTCCCGAACGCTGGCTTGTAGAAGACCCCGATCCCGAATCGTGGGATTCGGGATCGGCCTGCACCGACGGTATCGACAACGACTTTGATTATGCGATTGATCGTGCAGATGCGGGCTGTGCGCCGAAGCCCGCAGCGATATTGCCCTAAGAAAAATTTCGAATCTTTCGTGCTTGCGGCGTAAAGTGGTTCAGTGTGGAAAATGGCTGTGCGAGCGAAGCATTGGCCAGTAAATCCATTGGCCGACACATAATTGTGAAGGAGAATCATCTATGCGCCGTTTCCAATTTTTCGCATTTTTCGCGTTGATTTGCGTTGCCTTTACGGCTTGTGATGAACCGCGCAGCGCAACTCCGATTGCAGGAGCGCGCGCGACGGCACCGGAGTTTCTGGGTGCATCTGCGACACCAAACGCTGTCATGGGCCAAGTGCCTCCTCATCCTTTCCTCGCTAGCGATGGGCGCGCTGCGATGCACGCCGATGCCTACAACTCGGATGTGCACCCGGGCCCGGGGCCACTCGGCCGTGCGCCGAAGGTGCGCACGCGCGATGGAAGCCAAATGCCGGGAGGGTCCTGTCCCGTCGTGACGGTTGCCCGGGATCGTCGCTTGGTCGTTCTCTGCGCAAATTTGTTTCACTTTGAATTGCACTTGATTGATCCGCAAACGCTTGATCTTCTTGCGCGCTATCTGCTGCCGCCGCGCCCATCGACATTCGAGGCGCTCTACACCCTCGATCCTGACAAAATCATGTCGGATACTTCGGGTGCCTATTTTTATCTCGATGAACAAGATCGCATCGTGATTCCCGATGCACGCCAGCACATTCGTCGTATTGCCTATCGCGAAGTGACGAATGAGTCCGGCAAGCCGTCGCACTGGGAATTTTACGAACTCAATGATTGGAACCTGCAAGAGCATGTGCCACACGATTGTGTTGGTCTTTGGAAGTGGCGAACGCAAGGCGAGTGCGATCCCATTACGGGTGTGATGCCCGACTACGCCGGTCGCATTTGGTGGATTACGCGGCATGGGCGTCTTGGTACGCTGAATCCCGACACGGGCGAAATTCACGCCATGCAACTCACCAGCGAAGAAATTCAAAATGGCCTTGCAGTGGCCGAAGACGGCGTTTACGTCTTGTCGGATCACGCCCTCTATCGCTTCGAGGCGGACGCAAGCGGTGCGCCGCAAATTGGTTGGCGTGAGGTTTACGATCGAGGCAGCGATCGCAAACAAGGTTCGATCAATCAAGGTAGCGGCACCACGCCGACACTTTTTGGTGATAATTACATTACGATTACGGATAACGCCGACGAACGCATTCGACTTTTGGTTTATCGTCGAAGGCAGGATGTGACCAGGGAGCGCCTCGTTTGCGCTGTGCCGCTTTTTGATGCGAATGCCTCGGCCACCGATAATTCGATGATTGCTTGGGCGCGTTCGATCATCATTGAAAACAACTACGGTTACTCGAATGTGTTTCAGCAAAAAGATTGGAGCCGCGTGCGCGGCGGCATCACGCGCATCGACGTGCGCGAAGATGAATCCGGCTGCGACGTGGTGTGGACATCGCCCGAGCGCTCACCGTCGGTCGTGCCGAAACTTTCCGCCGCAAACGGCCTCGTCTACTTCTACACTTTCGAGAGTCAGCCCAACGGCAAGAACGCCTGGTATCTGATGGCGCTCGACTTCGCCACCGGCGCCACGCGCTTCAAAATCCGCACCGGCACCGGCCCTGCCTTCGACAACAACTGGTCGCCCATCACCCTCGCCCCCGACGGCACCGCCTACGTCGGTGTTCTGCAAGGCTTAGTGGCCATACACGATACGGAGTAACACGCGCAATTTGCTCGCCAATCTCGTGGATCGCAAATCCGTTTCGGCAGCAAACGCCATCCACCGCCGTCCGGCGAAGCAAACTATTGGACATCTGCCGCCGAATTGAGGTAAAAGAATCGGGGCAAAAGATTGCGGGCACTCGCGATCCAACGCAAACCAACACAAGGAAGGGAAGCGATAAAATGCAAAAGAAAATTCTTTGTCTAACGATCCTGATGATGCTTTCGACGTTTTCGACCGGCTCACAACACGATTGATCGATTTCACGGTGATTTCTTCCAAGAACATCGATTGGAGCCACGCGAGCGAATTCCGGCGTGCGACCAAGCGTGCCGAGGGTGTTGATCTCGTGCACATCATCATTCTGATTCCGACCGGAGTTCCCAATATGAAGGAAGCAGTCGATCGCGCGATGGAATCGGTTCCGGGCGCAGTAGCGCTCGTGGATGGCGTCCTCAGCTCACGTGTGTGGTATATCCCGTATGTCTACGGGCAAGAGAGTTACATCGTCGAAGGCACGCCGCTGATCGATCCCAGGCTTGCCACCACATCGACAGACTCAGAGTATTTCGTGACACAAATCAACGTCGACGGCAGCCTCAAAGAAACCAAACCCGTGACAGAACAAGAATACGTCAAACTGCGCTCATCTTTCTTCCCCAAATAAGTAACGAGCAGCACACGAGCAAACGGATCACGTGTGCTGTCCAACTTGCCTTCAAGGTCTAGCAATTTGATGATCTACGAATAGGACTATCAATGCCCTTAAGCTGGAATGAAATTCGAAGCCGTGCCATTGCATTTTCAAAAGAATGGGAACATGCAACATCCGAAGATGCAGAAGCGAAATCCTTTTGGGATGCCTTCTTCCATATCTTTGGGATCACTCGTAAGCGTATTGCCTCCTTCGAAGAGCCGGTCAAAAATCTCGGCGACAAACGAGGCTTCATTGATCTGTTTTGGAAAGGCACGCTGATTGTTGAACACAAATCGCGCGGGAAGAATCTCGATTACGCTTACACACAAGCGCTCAATTACTTCCCCGGATTAAAAGAATCCGATCTTCCCAAATATGTGATCGTTTCCGATTTTGCCCGCTTTCGCTTCTATGACTTGGAAGAAAGAAAAGAGCATGAATTTGAACTGAAAGACCTACATAAAAATGTGAAGATATTCGGGTTCATTGCAGGCTATCAAACCCGCGTCATCCAAGAGCAGGATCCAGTCAACATCGAAGCTGCCGAACGAATGGGGCGGCTGCATGATCAAATGAAGGCGGTTGGCTACGAAGGCCATCCTCTGGAAGTGTATCTGGTACGACTGTTGTTCTGTTTGTTTGCAGAAGACACGGGTATTTTTCAGCGGCAACAATTTCAGGATTATTTAGAACAACGTACCAGCGAGGACGGTGCGGATCTCGCGAGCCAACTATCTACACTTTTTCATGTTCTTAATACTCCCGAAAACGAGCGCCTAAAGAACCTTGACGAACAACTCAACGCGTTCCCTTACGTTAACGGCAGACTTTTTGAAGAAAGCTTGCCACCGGCCTCTTTCGATTCCGCCATGCGGCAAAGCTTGCTGGATTGCTGCCACCTCGATTGGTCGCGCATTTCGCCCGCGATTTTTGGTTCGATGTTTCAGTCGATCATGGACAAAGAAGCACGGCGCAATCTTGGAGCGCACTACACCAGCGAACAAAATATTTTGAAGCTCATCAAGCCATTGTTTTTGGACGCCTTGTGGGAAGAGTTCGAACAAATCAAAAAGCACGAGCGAAAACTTTCGGATTTTCGCAAAAAGTTGCGTCGCTTGAAATTTCTTGATCCCGCTTGCGGCTGCGGAAATTTTCTCGTCGTCGCCTATCGCGAGCTGCGGCTTTTGGAGCTTGAAGTGTTACGTGCTTTGAGTAAATCAACTCAGCGAAATTTGTATTTATCAAACCTAGTCAGCCTTGATGTTGATCAGTTTTATGGGATCGAGATCGAGGAATTCCCCGCGCAAATTGCTCAGGTTGCTCTGTGGTTGATGGACCACCAGATGAACCAAATGGTGTCGGAGGAGTTTGGCTTGTATCTCGCGCGCATCCCGCTCACGTCCAGCCCGAACATCGTCTGTGGCAATGCCTTACGTATGGATTGGAACGATGTCGTTCCTGCGGAGTTGCTCACGCACATCCTCGGGAATCCTCCTTTCGTCGGCGCAAAATATATGAGCGATGCTCAGCGCGCGGACGTGGATCAAGTCTTCGGCAAAATCAAGAATGCTGGCTTACTCGATTTTGTTTCAGCGTGGTATGTCAAGGCTACGCAGATGATGCAAGAAAACTCCGCCATTCGGTGTGCATTCGTTTCGACGAACTCGATTACGCAAGGCGAGCAAGTTGGTGTGCTGTGGAACTGGATGCTCACCCAAGGCATGAAAATTTTCTTTGCGCACCGAACCTTTCAATGGAACAACGAAGCACGCGGCAAGGCTGCCGTACATTGCGTCATCATTGGCTTCGCTCATGAAGACATCACGCCCAAACAGATTTTTGATTACGAAGACATCAAAGGAGAGCCGCAGCGCATCCTTGCAAAAAATATCAATCCTTATTTGGTCGATGCACCCGACGCCGTACTCAACAACCGAGGCACACCGATATGTGTTTCACCAGAAATTGGCATTGGAAACAAACCCATCGACGACAGCAATTATCTTTTTACCGAAGAGGAGAAAGCAGAATTCTTACAAAAGGAACCGCAGGCAGCGTCGTATTTTCATCGCTGGCTTGGAGCCGATGAATTTTTGAATGGCTACCATCGCTATTGCCTTTGGCTTGGGGATTGTTCACCGAGCGAATTAAAAGCGATGCCCGAAGCAAAGAAGCGCGTGGAGGCAGTAAAAAAATTTCGACTCGCGAGTAAGAGTGCACCCACTCGTAAACTTGCTGACACACCGACACGTTTTCATGTCGAAAATATGCCAACAGGAAATTATTTAGTGATCCCTGAGGTCTCATCGGAGAGGCGATACTACATACCGATCGGATTTGAAACACCCAAAACTTTGTGCAGCAACTTGGTCAAAATTGTTCCCAATGCACGCCTGTATCATTTCGGCGTCCTGCAGTCTCTGATGCACAACGCTTGGATGCGTACGGTCTGCGGTCGCCTGAAAAGCGATTACCGATACTCTGCCGGAATTGTGTACAACAATTTCCCGTGGCCAGAAAATCCAAGCGAGAAGCAAAAACAGGCGATTGAAATCGCCGCACAATCCGTGCTCGATGCGCGTGCGCAATTTCCGAACGATTCACTCGCGGCGCTCTATGACCCGCTCACGATGCCGCCGGTCTTGCTGAAAGCGCACCAAGCGCTCGACAAGGCCGTCGATGCTGCCTATGGCAAAACCAATTTCAAGACCGAAGCCGAACGCGTTGCCTTCTTGTTTGATTTGTATCAGCGGTACACCACAAGCCTCCTTCCGCCGGAAAAATCGAAAAAGCCAAAAAGGAAATGAGATGAGCGACGACGATTCGTCCTATACCGACGAAATAAAGCGAGTGCACGAAAAGTACCGCGATGAATTGTTGAAAAGGCAATTGTCCAATTCGGAAGCCTATGACAAGGCATTGCTTTCGCTGTCATCTGCTGGTCTTGCGTTGTCTTTGACGGTGGTGCAGCAG
>CAYRID010000072.1:0-11491 GCA_964424225.1 uncultured Geobacter sp. | reverse complement strand
CCAAAGAGGGTGTTCAGGCGGGGGATGATCTCACGAAAGAAATTCTCGACTGGTGCAAGACGCGAATGGCGAAGATGAAATTGCCGAAATCGATCGACTACACCGATCAATTGCCCCGTGACGAGAACGGTAAACTCTACAAGCGAAAGCTTCGCGATCCCTATTGGGCGGGTCGCTCGCAGATTTAAGCTGCGAATCAAAAATGAACGCCGCGGTGTGGCCATTCCTTGCTGCACCGCGGCGTTTTTCTTTGTTGTGAGGTTTTGAACGCAAGTTCAAGATGATCTGTTGCAGCGCGCGGCCGACAAGATCGCTGCTGCAATCAAGGGGGAGAGCCGGTGGGTAAGAAGAAGCGACAAAGAAAAAAAGAAGCAAGCAAGAGCATCGTTTCTAGCGGGCCACCGTCGAAGAGCGAGTTTGCTCAAGCCATTCAAGGCTTGGAGCTGCGCTTTGAGAGCTACAAAGAGAGTGTCGAAGAAAAGGGTGAAGATCCGTATGCCGATCTCTTTTGTTTGCGCATGCGTCGGGCTCTAAGCTGGGCGAAGCGTGCTGCGCAAAGTGGCTTGGACGATGATCTTGCCTTCGTTTGCTTGTGGATTGCCTTCAATGCCTCGTACGCCAATTACACGGGCGAAGAGCACGGTGGAGAATTCCGGGAAAAGGAGCGCTTCAAAAATTTCTTTGAAGAAATTGAAAAGAAAAATACGCAAGAGTACCGAGGTAACTGTTCTCCTCTACACAAGATGGTGTGGCGTAAGCTTTTTGGCGGTCAAGGCAAAGGGGATGAGATTGAAATTCAGAAAGATGTGATAGAAAACAAATTTTTATATCATCTATTTTGGATTGATCAACATCAAAATAAATATGTCGAAAGAGTGGATTCGATTCGTACGCCGAACAAGCATTCGGTTAAAAAAGCGATTAGTAGTCAAAATACCGTCGAAATTCTTTCGGAAATTTTTATACGTCTTTATGTGTTGCGCAACCAATTGGTACACGGCGGCGCGACCTGGAGTAGTTCGATCAATCGAAAGCAGGTGAAAATTGGCCGACTCGTCCTTGAGAAATTATTGCCCGTGCTATTCGATGTGATGCTGGATTCGCCCGAGGAATTTGCGGGCAAGCCATTTTATCCGGTTGTCTCGATGAATCCGCCTACTTGAAGATTTTGTGGCCAAAGATCAAAGCGCATCGACTCTGGCGGAGACGATCCAAAGTACCAATGTAGGGAGTAAAGATTGAAGTTCATGTTTGCACCCAAAATTCGTCAAATTGGAGCGGCAATTGCTTGCCTTATCGCACTCGGCGCTTGGATCGGTTTGGTCATTGGTTTTTCGCGCACTTGGCATGTCGTCGGTGCGCAGCAATGGATTGACGCAAAATTGTGGCGTCTTGCGTGCTGGAATTTTCAAGAATCTCTTCTGCAGGCCTGGCAAGCCACTTTTTCACTTTTCGTTCCCGTTTTTCTTGCACAAGCTTTTTTGCAGACATTGCTTCGACGATACTTGCACTTAGCAGTGTTGTTGATCTTTGGCTCGACGGTTCTTCTCTTTTATTTGAAAAAGCCGATCCTATGGTCTTCGACGGGAACCGCTTTTCTTTCGAGCGGGTTTGCTTTTTTTGTAGCGACCTACTGGATTGCTTGGCATCGAATTTCTTTTTTCGGGGAGTGGTATGCCAAGGCTTCGCGTTCCGTGAAATGGTCAACTCTTTTTGGTGTCGGGATTTTTTTCTTGCCGACTTTCTTGCCTTTGTTTTTATCGGTGGCTAGCGCAATGGATCGACACATGAATCCACCGACGGGACCGAATGTACTTTTCCTTGTTGTCGATTCACTGCGTGCCGATCATATCGACACCTACGGATACTCGCGAAGTACGATGCCGTCGGTTGATCAGTTGGCCAAAGATTCCACCGTATTTCAAAATGCAATTGCAGTTGCGCCTTGGACGACGCCTTCGATTAGCGCCATGTTGAGTTCTCGCTATCCACGCGGGCGGGTATGGCCTCCGGTGCCTTACCGGCTTCCACAAAATATGACTCTGCTTTCAGAGATTTTTCGCAATGCGCAGTATCAAACTGCAGCCTTCGTGGCGCATTACTATGTTGCAAAGCGCATTGGCTTTTCGCAGGGATTTCAGCAGTATGATGACAGCGAAGCTCTTGGTCATCGACACATTTCTGCGCCAGCGATTACGCAAAAGGCCATTCGTTTTCTCGAACAAAAACGAGATGAGCCGTTTTTTCTTTTCTTGCACTATTTTGATCCGCACTACGATTACTTCGAACATGAGCCTTATATTTTTTCGCAGGGCTACACCGGAGAGTTAAAAAATGGTCCGATCTACTTGGATCTCAAAAACAATGCTTCCAAGTTTTCGTCGGAAGATTTGCAATTTGTGCGTGCACTTTATGATTCGGAAATTCGTTTTACAGATGAGCAGATCCGCCACCTGCTCGATTATCTCAAGGCGAAGAATCTTTACGAGGACACGCTCATCGTTTTCGTTGCGGACCATGGAGAAGATTTTTGTGACCGTGCTGATTGTCACATCGGCCATATCGAGCATCTTTATCGCTCGCTCATAAATGTTCCGTTTTTGATGAAGTTACCGAAGCAAGCTTCACAAGAGATCATCGAGCAGTCTGTTTCGATGATTGATGTCGCACCGACCATTGCGCATTATGCAAAGCTCCCCAACTGGCAAGTCGCACCCTTCGAAGGACGTCCCCTGCTTTGGGATCAAGGCCGAATCACGCAGGCCTCACCGATTTTTAGCGAAACTCGAGGTCAACTCGCGTGGGTGTCGTGGCCGTGGAAATTGCTGGTCGACACCGAGAGAAACGTCGGGGAACTGTATGACATTCAAGCGGATCCATATGAAACCCAAAATCGTGTTGGCGATTTCACAAATGTTTTTTCCCGACTTCGTCAAGAACTGACGCAGTTTACGCAGGATCATCCTGTAGAGGCCAAAAACAAAGTGCATCAACCCGCAAGCTTTTCTGCGGAAGAACTCGAGCAGCTCAAGGCCATGGGATACATTCAATAGTGTTGCCACACTGCGTTCATGACAAAATTTTTTGCAATGCGAAGCGATGGTGAAGTGGCCTCAAAGCAAAGACCGCATTTTGTGACTCGACACAAAATGCGGTCGGATTTCTATATCGGCTTACATCGGATTTTATGGCTTCTGGCTGCCGACGACCCACATGGCGAAGAATTGCGAACCGCCGCCGTAGGCGTGGCCGAGGGCGAGCTTGGCGCCGTGGACTTGGTGTTCTCCGGCGGTGCCGCGCACTTGCATGGCGGCTTCGGCGAAGCGAATCGTGCCCGAGGCGCCGATCGGATTCGACGAAAGCACGCCTCCCGAACAGTTCCACGGAATGTCGCCGCCTTCATCAAGGCTCGTTGCGCCTTGGTCGGTGAGCTTCCAGCCTTCGCCGCGCTCGGCAAAGCCGAGATTTTCGAGCCACATCGGTTCGAACCACGAGAAGGGCACATACACTTCAGCGCAATCAAAATCCTTACGCGGATTGGTGACACCGGCTTGGCGATATACATCCTTCGCGCACTCGCGACCACCGAGCGGATTCACCTGATCGCGACCGGCCATGATCGTCGGCTCCGAGCGCCACGCTGTGCCATGCACCCAGGCTGGCGGACTCGCACTGTGATCGGCGTATTTCTCGCTCACGAGCACCATCGCACACGCACCGTCGGAAGACGGGCAGGTTTCGCCAAAGCGGATCGGATCCCAGAGCATCGGGCTGTTCTTGATCGCTTCCATGGTGAGATCGGGCTGATGCAAATGTGCGTAGGGGTTCTTTAGCGCATGCTTGCGGTCTTTGTACGCGACCTTGATGCCGATATGATCCGGAGCATTCGACTGGCGAATGTACGCGCGCACATGCGGCGCAAAGAAACCGCCCGCACCGGCGGTGAGCGGCGGTTGGAATGGAATGCGCGGCGAGAGCGCCCACGTCGCTTGGCTCTCGGATTGTTTTTGCCAACCGATCACGAGCACGCGATCGTGTACGCCGCTCGAGACCATTTTGCTACCGACGATCGCGGTCGATCCACCGACGGAACCCGCAGTGTGCACGCGAAACAGCGGTTTGCCTTGCGCGCCGAGCGCATCGGCCAAGTAAAGCTCCGGCATCATCACGCCTTCGATCGTGTCGGGAGCTTTGCCGATTACGATGCAGTCGATGTCTTGCCAGGTCATGTTGGCGTCGGCCAACGCTTTGTTCGCCGCATCGCGGATCAAACCGCGATGTGACACAGCCAAGTTTCGGTCCATGTATTTGGTCTGGCCAATTCCGATTACTGCACAGCGGCGTCCCATCTTATTTGCCCTCCAAAACCGCGACCATGTTTTGCTGCAAGCAAGGTCCTTGTGTGGCATGCGCGACACCGCGGTTTGCTTCGCCGCGAATGATGCGATCCGCAACTTCGCCAAAGCGCACGAGGCCGGTGCCCATCATCGGGTTGCCCTGATGAATGCCGCCCGACGGATTGATTACGCAGTCGGCTCCGAGCCCAAGCTCGCGGCGTAGGATGATGTCTTGCGGTGTGAACAGTGCATGCAACTCGGCGATGTCCACTTTGCCCGCACCTACGCCGGCTTTCTCGGCGGCGATGCGCGCCGACGGTGCGCGCGTGAGATCGCGGCGTCCGATCGCTTGCACATCGATGCGATGATCGATGCCGCGAATCCAAGCCGGGCGCTTGCAAAGTTTCTTTGCAGTGTCACCCGCAGCCAAGATCACCACGCAGGCACCGTCGGTGATCGGCGGACAATCGTGCTTGCGCAGCGGCGACGCGAGCGTCGGTGTGCGCAGCAAATCCTCCACCTTGAAGTCGCCCTTGCACTGCGCCTTCGGATTGCTCTTCGCGTGCTTGAGGTTGCGCACGGCGACTTCTGCGAAATCGCGCTCCGTCGCAATCCCCGCGTCGATTAGCGCACGGCCTTGCAGGGCCGCCATGGAAATCGTGTCACACCAAAGTGGCGTCTCGACATACGGATCGTTCAAGATGTTCATCACGTCGCGCGGCGAACCCATCGATTGCTTGCCAAAGCCGTAGACCATACACGTATTGATGTTGTCGTCGGCCTGCATCGCCACCCAACATTCGTAGAGCGCCCACGCGGCGTCGGCCTCAACATGACTTTCTTTGATCGGCGGCCAAGCGCCGATCGCGTCGAGTGCGATCACAAAACTAAAAGGTTGGCCTGCGAGATAATCCGACGAGCCGCTGCAAGTGAAGTCGATTTCTTCTTTCTTGAGTCCGGCCTTTTGCAGTGCTTCACGCACGACGGGCGCGAGGATCTCGGGTTCGTTGTAGGTCTTCTCGTTGCGTTTGTTTTCCGACTGCGCAAAGGCAATGATCGCGATGTCCCGCATTAGAGATACTCCTTGAAGGTTTCGAGCGGCGCGTCCGGCTCGCCGGTAGGTTTGAAGTACCGAATGCTTTCGAGCGACGGGGAAAGCTCATCTTTCCATACGGCCTTCACGCGCATTCCCATTCGCACATCGCTGACGTTGCACTCTTGCACCAAGTGCATGAGCGGCAGGTCGGTGCCGTCGAGCAGCACATAGGCGCTCACGTACGGAACTTCCAAAGCCTGATCGTAGAACTTGATGTTCACGATGCAGAAGGTGAGTACGATGCCGGTGTCGGGTACTTCGAAGGCGTCGCTCATGGGCACAGCGCACTGCACACAGACCATACGATTTGGGACATACACACGATTGCACTGTGAACAGCGGTTGCCGAGAATTTTGCCTTTGGCAACGGCGCGCATGAAATCTGAAGTGGCTTTTCCGGCGGTGTAGTCGTATTTCACCGCGACCGGTGTGTTGATGTAGGTGACCGGTTTTTTCTCGGTGGGTTGCGCGTCGCTCATTTCGAGGCCTCCGGTGCAAAGTGGGCGATGTCGGTGATGTGGCCTTGGCGCTCGTCCTTCCACACCGCCTTCACGCGCATTCCCGTCGACATCTTGGCTTCGCTGTCGACGACGACCGCGTGCAACATATTTGTGTCGGCTCCATCGAGTTGAATCAGCGCCCAGGCGTGCGGTTTCTTGTAGGCGCTGTACGGGCGTGGGTCGGAGAGCCAAGTCCACGATTTTACGACGCCGGTGTTTGCGACGGGCACGATCGCATCGGCACTCAAATCTTCGAGCGTATCGGGATCGACTTCCGCCGGTGGCACGATCACTTGGCCGCGCTTCGTGCGAATGCCGACGATTTTTTGGTTGTCGCGAAGCTCCGTGAAGAAGCGCCCCAAGATCGGGCCGACACTTCGCTTGTATGGAAATTCGAGCACGTGATCTGCACGCAAGACTTCTGCGTCTGCCATGGTGAATCCTCCTTTGCGAAATCCAAACTTTCCAAGTTGCGTTCGCCTTGACGCCGAGTCTGCTCTCTGGCTTTTGCGTATTGCTTTGACGTACGGCTCTGGACGTGCGCTCTTTTTGGATCCTTTGGTTTTTGATCGAGATTCGTTTGAAGTTTGTTGGTGGCTAGCGCTTGCAACGAACTCTGTACTGATCGTTCAGTGACTCGGATGAATAGTGGTTCTCGCGAAATGAGGCAAGAGATTAGGGAGAGCAAAGTGCTCGCCAAAGTGTGCGAGCGGGTCTAACCAAGCGTTTGCAGTTCGCGGCGCAGGAGTTTGCCGGCGGCGCTTCGGGGGAGTTCGCGGCAGCGCGTGATGCGGCGCGGGATTTTGTAGCCGGCGAGGCGCTGGCGGCAGAAGGCTTCGAGCTCAGTGTCGGTGATGGCCGCGCCTGCTTGGAGCACGATCCAAGCAGCGACGGTTTGGCCGAGGTCGGCATCGGCGAGCCCCGCGACGCCAGCGTCTTCAATGGCGGGATGACGCAGCAAGACGTCTTCGACTTCGCGCGGCGAAACGTTTTCTCCGCCGGAGACGATGAGATCGCTGCGCCGGTCGAGCACGTGCAGCGCGCCGTCGCCGTCGATATAGCCAAGATCGCCGGTCTTGAACCACGCGCCGGCAAAGGGTGACTCTTCACAGTGTAGGTAGCCGCGCGTGAGCGTGGGCCCGCGAAGCCAAATCTCGCCGAGTTCGCCCGCGGCGCAAAGGGTGGGCGTTGCGGGCGTGGGGGGAGTGGCGTTTTGGATAACTCTTTTCGGTGTATGGTGCGTGGTGATGGCGCTTCGTTCGCAGCGCATTGCGGCTTCGTTGTTTTCGTTGGTGCGCACGATTTGGATTTTCACGTTGAAGAGAGGTTTTAAGCCAGAGTCGGCGGCGCTTTGCGGGATGGCAGATTGCGTGCTTGATTGCGTGCTTGATTGCGTTGTGCTGCTCGACGCTGCGACGGCAACGTCGCGCGAAAGTTCGAAGGAACGGTCGCGATGGTCGCGATCATCGCGGGTGAGCGCGGCGCAGGCGACGGGTAGCGTTGCGACTTGCGAGCAGGCTTCAGTGAGGCCGTACGTCGGGAGCACGGGGAGTTGCATCGCGCGCGCTCGCTCGAGCAAGTCGGGCGAGGCGGCCGCGCCGCCAAGCAAGATGCCGCGCAGCGACGGTGCATGAAGTGGGTTTGGTGAAACATCGAGCACGCGCTGCAGCATCGTCGGCACGAGCGAAACGAAAGCGATCGACTCGCGCTCGAGCGCATTACGCACTTTGGTGTCATCGAAACGCTCGTGCAGGACGATGCTGCTGCCAAAGAGCGCGCTTCGGATCAGCAGCGCCAAGCCGCCGACGTGATAGAGGGGCAGGCACGCAAGCCAGCGTTCGCCCGGCACTGCGCCAAGATGCAGCGCCGAGCCGACGGCGCTCCAAAAAAAATTTCCGAAACTGAGTTGCACGCCTTTCGAAGCACCGGTGGTGCCCGAGGTGTAGAGAATCAACCAAACGTCATCGAGTTCGATCTCGTGGCGCAGTGCATCGGTGTTTGCGTCGGTGTGAATGCTCGATTCGTTTTGGTGTAATGCGCTTGCCTCGTGCGTGCAAAATTTTGTGCCGGCGCGGTCCAAGCTTGCGGTGGCTTCGTTGGCAAGGGCGGCGAATTGCTTGGCGTAGATCAGGCTGCGTGCATCGACGTCTTCGAGTTGGCGGCGCAGTTCCGAGGCCGTAAGCCGCGTGTTGAGCGGGATGAGCACGATGCCGCAGTACATGGCCGCGTAGAGCAGCTCGGCGAAGAAGATTCCCGTCGGTAGCAAAAGCGCGAGGTGATCTCCGGGCACGAGACCAAGGCGCTGCAAAGCGCATGCTGTTGCTTGGGCGCGGCGTTGTAGTGTGACAAAATCGAGTGTCACTTCGCCGTGGATCAGCGCGGGTATCGACGGCGTGAGCAATGCGCGTTGATCGAGCCAGTGGCGTTGCTTCATGCGCAGCACCTCGCGATACGCCGCGTTTGCGTGGGATCGGTTGCGACGCGCTGTAAAGCTTCCTTTGCGATGTCGAGGCCAAGACCGCTTGCATGCGGAAGCGCAAGCGATCCATTCTGCGGCATGGACGTCGCAGCGAGATCGCGTTCGAAAAGCGCGCTCGTCGCCAGGCCGCAGGCGCGCTGACACGAAACTGAGGCAGCAAGATGTAGTGCCGCCGCCGCGCCCACTGCACCGTCGAGCGCGGTTGTGACCAACACTTCGATGTTTCGCTCGCGTGCTGCGCGCGCAATCGCGAGCGAAGCGCCGAGGCCGCCATTGAGCGCGGGTTTGAGGACCAAAAGATCCGCGGCGTTTGCGCGCAGCACTGTGAGCGCTTGCGTTTTCGAACACGCGGCCTCGTCGGCGGCGATGAGGACAAGTTTTTTGGCGCGAAGCACGGCGAGCCCGGCGATGTCGCCAGCGGCGAGCGGTTGTTCGATGAACTCGATCTCGCGCGTGGCGAAGGCTTCGAGTGCGCGCAGCGCCGACGCAAAATCCCAGGCCGCGTTGGCGTCGAGTCGGAGTTTTACGTTTTTTTCGACGCTGCTTCGCACGGCGTCGATGCGCGCGAGATCTTCGGCAAGCGATTTTGCGCCGACTTTTATTTTGAGAGTCGTGTAGCCGGCGGCACACGCAACCACAGCTTCTTTGACAACTTCCGCGGGTGACTCTTTTGTGAGTAATGCGTTCACCGGGATTTGCATGCAGGCCAGGCTGCGGCTTGCCTTAAGCCCGTCCGCTTTGGTGGACTCGCTTCGTTCTTTTCCTTCGCGATCATGCAAAACTTTGCGGCTCGACTGCGCGCCGCACAATTCGCGGGCGAGATCTTCGGCAAGCAGTTGCGCGCGAGTTCGTGCCCACGCGTCGCGAAGTGCAAGTTCGATCGCGCCGAGCGTGCAGGGAAAAGGATGCGAGTCTGCGGCGCTGTTCGTCGCGGAAGCGTTTGCAAGCGTGCCGCTTGCCGTCGGTATCTTCGTCCGGAGTGCCGTCGCAAGTTCGCCCAGCACGCGCGCAAAGTCGCCGTGAAATTCTGCATGCAGCGGCGAAGCTGCGCCCTGCAAAATCTCTGCGACACATTCGAGAGTCGGTCCGACTTCTTCGAATGTCTCCGTGCCAAAGTGCGGCAAGGGCGACGCCTCGCCGTAGCCAACGACGCCTGTGTCGGTGGTGACTTGCACGAGAACTCCGCGTCGCGCGTGCAGCAAGTCCGCAATCGCACCGGCGCCGGTTTGCACCGGATGCACAAGCGGCAAGGCAAACGGCGTCCAGGCAAGTTCGACGATTTTCACAGCACGATCCCGAGTGCGAAGAGCAGACCAAAGAGCGCATGGAGTTTGGCGGTGCTGCGAAGCGTGTGATTGAGCGTGGGGCCGTCGGTGTGCGTGGCGAGACGGCGAACGAGTGCGATCGCCCAGGGCAGACTCAGCCACGGCGCGAGGACTGCGAGCGAAGCTCCCTCGCGCCAGCAAAGATACGGCAGGACGACATACGGAAGTGTCATTAAGAGTGCGTAATAGATTCGCGTTTTTGTGCGGCCAAGTCGTACGGCGAGTGTTCGTTTGCCAGCGACGCGATCCGTGTCGCTATCGCGGAAGTTGTTTACGACGATGATCGCCGTGACCAATAATCCGACGGGAAGCGAGGCGAGCAGGGCATACTCTGAGATGTGTAATGCTTGCACGAAGTAGGTGCCGACTACCGCAACTACGCCGAAGAACAGGAACACGAAGAGATCGCCAAGACCGTGATAGCCGAGCGGCCACGGGCCACCCGTATACGCAAGCCCGCACACGATCGAGAGCATGCCCACCACCACGATCGGCCAGCCTGCAACGCTCACCAGATACAAACCGACGAGCAGCGCAGCGGCGAAGGTGAACAGCGTGGCGCGGCGCATCGCGTGCGGCGTGATCAAGCCGCTTTGCACGGCGCGTGTGGGACCAATACGCTCTTCGGTGTCGGCACCTTTTTCAAAATCGAAGAGATCGTTTGCGAAATTGGTACCGATTTGGATCAAGAGCGCGCCCACGAGCGCCGCGAGCGCTGGCCCCGTGCGCGCTTTTCCGTCGGAAAACGCAAGCGCCGTTCCCACGGCGACGGGTACTACCGCCGCCGTGAGAGTGGGGGGGCGCGTCGCCAAAACCCAAGCTCGAAAAGAAGATTTACTCAAAATCGTGTCACCTTTTTGCAAGCTGCTTGGGTTTTTGTTCATGGCCGCTTCGGGAAACGCGAATAATCCGGCTCGCGCTTTTCGACGAATGCGTTGCGGCCTTCTTGGCCTTCTTCAGTCATGTAGAAGAGCATCGTCGCGTTGCCCGCAAGTTCTTGCAGACCCGCTTGTCCGTCGCAGTCCGCATTGAACGCGGCTTTGAGACAACGCAGTGCAATCGGGCTATGCGTGAGCATCTTCTTCGCCCACGCCACGCCCGTCGCTTCGAGTTCTGCGACCGGCACGACTTTGTTCACGAGTCCCATGTCGAGTGCTTCTTGCGCGTTGTATTGCTCGCAGAGATACCAAATCTCGCGCGCCTTCTTTTGTCCGACGATGCGCGCCATGTACGATGAACCAAAACCGGCGTCGAAACTGCCGACCTTCGGCCCGGTTTGACCAAAGCGCGCGTTCTCGGCCGCGATCGTGAGATCGCAGAGCATGTGCAAAACGTGACCGCCGCCGATCGCATAGCCCGCGACGAGGGCCACGACTGGTTTTGGCAAAGTGCGGATCAAACGTTGCAGGTCGAGCACGTTGAGGCGCGGCACGCCGTCGTCACCGACGTAACCCGAATCGCCGCGCACCTTTTGATCACCGCCGGAGCAAAAGGCCATTTCGCCTTCGCCGGTGAAGAGGATTACGCCGACTTCGCCGTCTTCGCGCGCGCGCGCAAAGGCGTCGTAAAGCTCGAACACAGTTTTGGGTCGGAAGGCGTTGCGCACTTCGGGGCGGTTGATCGTGATCTTCGCGATGCCCTCGGCTTTCTCGTAGCGAATGTCGTCGTAGTCGCGAACGTTTTTCCAATTGATTTTGCTCATGGTTTTCTCCTCATTGAGTTATGTGTTGATTCGTCACTTAAAGTGTCTTGCG
>CAYRID010000071.1:0-11612 GCA_964424225.1 uncultured Geobacter sp. | reverse complement strand
CGAACTGCGTGGGCACGAAATGCGTGTGATGGACTTGGCGAGTTTGCAGGATTTCGAGTGCTCGCTCTTCATTCCAGCGTGGCAACGCCAAGATGGGTGCTCCACAAAGAAGGTCATACACAGCAAAGAGTAAAGGCGCAGCATGATACATGGGCCCCGTGATCAAGTGAGGGCCACTGCCGTCGAGACCAAGTTGTGCCGCGGTCTTGCGCCAGCCGTGCAGCGTTTTGGCGATGCTCGGTGCTTGTGCGCGTTTCACGCCTTTGGGGCGACCGGTGGTGCCGCTTGTGTAGATCATCATTGCGCCTGGCGGCGCATCGAAATCCGGGACGAACGGTTTGACACTGAAAAGCGTTGAATCGAGATCGTCGATGCGCACGAGGGGCGTGTGGGTTGCGCGCGCAGTGGCTTCGAGACTTGCGTCGCAAAACAGCGCTTTGGCTCCCGAGTTTTCGGCGATGTACTGCACTTCTTCCGTCTGCAAATGCCAGTTGATCGGCGTGAGCCATACGCCGGTGAGCAGGCTTGCGAGCGTCAGCTCAATGTATTCGACGCGATTGGGCATCAGCGTCGCGATGTGATCGCCGGGCCGAAGTTCGAGTTCATTGCGCAAGAAACTTGCGAGCTTGAGCACGCGCTCTTCGAGTTCGCGCCAAGTGCGCGTGCGCGAGAAATCATCGAGTGCGAGTTCATTCGGGCGGTTTCGGGCAGCGTCGAGAAACATAGATTTGGACCGTCGGGTTTGCGTTTTTTTTCGGCGATTTTCGTGCGTGGAAAACGCAAAACAAATCGCTGCGTAGCGCGTGAGTTTGGCCGAGAATCGCGCTTTTGAAAATCACCGAAAAGGACTTCGCAAACCGGCCGAGTGCTTTGCAGAAACGGAGCGTCTCGTTATGATTCGCGCCGAGTGAGATCGCACGTCGCTCGCAGCAATCCGCAAAAAATGACCTAAAAACAAAGACTTGAAGGACGGAGTCATGGATAAACGCATGACAGAACGCGAAGTCGTCGCTGAGCTTCGCGATGGAATGACGATTGGGATTGGCGGCTGGGGATCGCGGCGAAAACCGATGTCGATCGTGCGCGAGATTGTGCGCTCGAATTTGAAGGATCTTACGGTTGTCGCGTACGGTGGCCCGGACGTGGGCATTCTTTGCGCGACCGGCAAAGTCAAGAAGGTGATTTACGGTTTCGTTTCGCTCGATTCGATTCCGCTTGAGCCACACTTTCGCATTGCGCGCCAAACGGGTGCGATCGAGGTCGTTGAACTCGACGAAGGCATGTTTCAGTGGGGGCTGTACGCGGCTGCGTTGCGGTTGCCGTTTTTGCCGACGCGCGCAGGCCTTGGCTCCGACGTACTCAAATACAATCCGCAAATCAAAACGGTGCGCTCGCCGTACTCCGACGGAGAAGAGTTGATT
Source organism: uncultured Geobacter sp. (assembly GCA_964424225.1). Classification (GTDB taxonomy): domain Bacteria; phylum Myxococcota_A; class UBA9160; order UBA9160; family JADFDR01; genus JADFDR01. The sequence goes on along the minus strand of CAYRID010000071.1, from coordinate 10,191 downwards.
GCGATGCCGGCGCTCGAACTCGATGTGGCACTGATTCATATGAATCGCGCCGACATTCACGGCAACGGGCAATTCTTGGGCCCGGACCCGCTCTTCGATGATTTGTTTTGCATGGCGGCCAAGCGTCGTTTCATGTCGTGTGAGCGGCTTGTACCGACGGAAGATTTCCTTAAAGAAGGCTCGATTCATACTTTGAAGATCAATCGCATGATGGTTGACGGCGTCATCGAGGCGCCAGGCGGTGCGCATTTCACTGAGTGTCCGCCGGACTACAACCGCGATGAAGCCTTTCAAAAGGAATACGCAGCATCCGCCAAGGATGCGGAAAGCTGGCAAGCCTTCAAGCGCAAATACTTGGACCTTGCGAGCGAGGCGGCATATCAGGAGGCAGTGAAGGCGCGATGAGTGAAGCGACGAGAGCCGAAGTTTGTGCGGTAGCCCTCGCGGATGCGTTCCGCAGCGACGGAGAAATCCTTGCAAGCCCGATGGGGAATTTGCCGACGATTGGCGTTCGGCTTGCAAAGCGTACTTTCGCACCGGATTTGTTGATTTCCGACGGAGTATCGATGCTTATGGCGAATGTCGTGCCGCTCGGGGTTCCGGGAGTGAAGCCTGTCGCGGAACCCGTCGTGGAAGGTTGGGTGCCGTATCGCACGATTTTCGACATTGTGTGGTCGGGACGGCGACACGTGATCATGGGAGCAACGCAGATTGATCTGTATGGAAATCAAAACATCGCGTGCATCGGTGATTTTTCAAAACCCAAGGCGCAGCTTTTGGGAGTACGCGGTGCGCCGGGCAATACGATCAATCACACGACGAGTTACTGGGTTTCGGACCACACAGCAAAGTGTTTCGTGAAGCAAGTCGATGTGGTTTCGGGTGTGGGCTACGACCGAGCGCGCGCGCTCGGTGAGAGAAGTTCGCGGTTCCACGAAATTCGACGCGTGGTGACAAATCTTTGTGTTCTTGATTTCAACACACCGGATCATCGCATGCGACTCGCGTCGGTGCATCCCGGCGTGAGCGTGGCAACCGTGGTGGAAAACACCGGTTTTGAGCTGGTGGTTCCGGCGCAGGTTCCCGAGACGCGTTGGCCAACGCCGGAAGAGTTGCGAATCTTGCGCGAAGAAATCGACCCGAATGGTTTGGGCGCCAAAGAAGTGAAGGTGTGATGGTGTCGCAAGCATTGCATACACAAATTTGTGAGATGCTTGGGTGCAAGTATCCGATTATTCAGACGGGGATGGGTTGGGTGTCAACGCCCGAGCTTGTGGCCGCAACGTGCAATGCGGGCGGATTTGGAATTCTCGCGACGGCGACGATTCGCCCGGAAGAGGTCGATGCTGCGATTTGTAAGGTGAGGTCGCTTACGGAGCATCCCTTCGGCGTGAATTTTTTGATGGAAGCGCCGGGTGCTGAAATTATCGTTGACGCAATTTTGCGTCACGGATGCCGTGTGGCAAGTTATAGCCGTTCGCCCAATCCGGCTTTTATCAAACGCTTTAAAGAGGCTGGTATCCTTTGCGTGCCGACCTGTGGGCAAGCGCGTCACGCACAAAAGGCCGTACAGCTCGGTGCGGATATCGTGATCGTGCAAGGCGGCGAGGGCGGCGGCCACACGGGTTCGGTGCCGTCGACGGTGTTGATTTCGCAAGTCGTCGATCTCGTGAAGGTTCCGGTCGTTGCGGCGGGAGGCTTCAAAGATGGGCGCGGCCTGGTGGCGGCACTTGCGTTCGGAGCGCAAGGCATTGCGATGGGCACGCGCTTCCTGCTCACCAAAGAAAGTCCGGTACCGATGGCGACCTTGAAGCGCTATCTCGCAGCTTCACCGACGGATATCCAAATTACGACCGAAGTCGATGGCATGCCGCAGCGCGTGATCATGAACGAACTGGTGAGCAAGCTTGAGACCAGCAATTCGTTGCTTTTGCTTTGGCGCGCGTTTCAAAGCGCGCTCGCGTATCGCAAGTTGAGTGGCGTCGGCATTGTTGCGTTGCTGCGTTCAGCGCTTTCGATGCGTCGCAGCGAGAAGCTCACGAATTCGCAGATGCTCATGGCCGCGAATGCGCCGATCCTCGTGAAGAAGGCGATGGTCGACGGAGACCCTGTGGAGGGCGTGTTGCCGGGCGGGCAAATCGCCGGAGCCATCGACGAGATTCCGAGTTGTGCGGAGTTGATTGCACGCATCGTCGATGAAGCAGAGCGCACGTTGAGTCGTCTTTCAAAATAACACAAAATAGAGTAATCAGCGCAAGCCAAACCAAAATAGCAGCAAAGGATTTCGAATGGGACTCGAAGTAATTCGCGAAAAGGGCGTCGCAGAGGTGTATCTCGATTTTCCGCCGGTGAATGCGCCAAACAGCGCTGGGTGGATGGAGATCGCGGAGACGATTACGGCGCTTGGTAAAAGCGACGACGTGCAGTGCATCATCTTGGCGGCGCGGGGTCGTGGTTTTTGTGCGGGCGCGGACATCAAAGAGCTCGCCAAAGACGAGAAGTTGATTACGAAGGTGAATAAGGGCTGTTGGGAGGCGTTCGCCGCGATTCATGACTGCCTCGTGCCCGTCGTTGCCGCGTGTCACGGTTTTGTGCTCGGCGGTGGCATCGGGCTTGCGGGTTCGTGCGACATCATTGTGGCCTCCGACGATGCGACGTTTGGACTTCCTGAGATCGATCGCGGTGCGCTTGGAGCGGCCTCGCATTTGATGCGAATGTTTCCGATTCAAAAAGTGCGCAAGATGCTCTTCACCGGACAAGCGATCGATGCGGCGGAAGCCTATCGCTTGGGCGCACTCGAGGCCGTGGTGCCGAAGGATCAGCTTCTCGATAAGGCGCGCGAGATTGCACACAATATTGCGTCGAAGAGTCCGAAGGCGATGCGGCTCGCAAAAGAATGCATGAACGGCATCGAGCTGCTCGATATCAAATCGAGCTATCGCTTCGAGCAGGGCTTTACGCTCGAACTGTATACTTCGCCAGACTCCGCTGAAGCGCGACACGCATTCGTGGAAAAACGTGATGCAAAATTTGGTGACAAATCATAAAGGATTGCAGGCATGGATTTGACATTTACCCCGGAGCAGGAAGCGTTTCGCAAAGAAGCGCGCACATGGCTCGAAGCCAATGTCCCGAAAGAACCACTCCCTTCGCTTGATACAAAAGAAGGTTTCGAAGCGCATCGCGCGTGGGAGAAAAAACTCAACGCAGGCGGCTGGGCGATGGTGCCGTGGCCGGTGGAATACGGCGGACGCGGTGCCAATCTTCTTGAATGGTTGATTTTCGAAGAAGAGTACTACCGCGCACAAGCGCCGGGTCGTGTGAATCAAAACGGAATTTTCTTGCTGGGTCCGACGGTAATGGAGTTTGGTACGCCCGCGCAAAAGGCGGAGATCTTGCCGAAGATGGCGTCGAGCGAAGTTGTTTGGGCACAAGGATGGTCTGAGCCCAATGCGGGCAGTGACATGGCTTCGGTGCAAGCCACGGCGCGTCGCGAAGGCGATGAATATGTGCTGAATGGTCAGAAGACTTGGGCGTCCCGCGGTTCCTATGCCGATTGGATGTTCGGAATTTTTCGCACCGACCCCAATTCGCAAAAGCACAAAGGCATTACGTTTATCTTGGTGCCGCTCAATGCGAAGGGCGTCACGGTGCGGCCGATCGCGCAGCTCGACGGTGAAGCGGGTTTTGCGGAGGTGTTCCTCGACGATGTGCGCGTGCCGGTGAGCAATCGTCTCGGCGAAGAAAACAAAGGCTGGGACGTGTGCATGGCGACGGCGGGTTTCGAGCGCGGCTTGATGTTGCGCAGCCCGGCGCGCTTTCAGAACACGGCACGCAAATTGGTGTCGATGTATCAAAAGACGCTCGCAAGCGGCGTGAAGTTGAATCCGGCGCTTCGTTACACAGTTTCGCGTTGCTGGATGGACGCCGAAGCCTACACGCTCAACACCTATCTCACTGTTTCGCGCCTGCTCGAGGGCGGAAAGATTGGTGCGGAGGCGAGTATCAACAAAATCTTTTGGTCGAATCTCGACGTGCGCATGCACGAAGCGGCGCTCGAGATTCTCGGTGCGCGTGCCGAGTTGTTGCCTGAATCTCCGGCCGCAAGTGGAGTGGGCGACTGGCTTGATGGTTTCTTGTTTGCGCTCTCGGGGCCGATTTATGCCGGCACGAATCAAATCCAAAAGAACATCATCGCCGAACGTATCTTGAATCTGCCGAGGTCTTAATATGCGATTTCATTTCACCGACGATCAACGTGCATTGCAAGAAGGTGTGCGCGAATTTCTCGAAGCCGAATGCACGCCCCAACACTTGCGTGCGTTATGGGAAACTCCGAGTGGACGCTCACCGGAATTTTGGGAGCAGCTCGCACAATTGGGTGTGCTCGGCCTCGTGGTTCCGGAAGCGCACGGCGGCCTGGAGCTCGATGAAGTCGACTTCGTGCTCTTGCTCGAAGAAATGGGTCGCGTGGCATTGCCTGAACCCGTGATTTCAACGGCGACTGTCGCGGCGCCGCTCTTGCGCGAGATTGGCAATGAGAAGCTTTGCGCCGAGTGGCTGCCGAAGATTGCGAGCGGTGAAGCGATTGTCGCCGTCGGACACGCGGTGAACGAATTTACGAGCGATGCACACGTGGCGAATTTGCTTCTCTTGCAAAAGGGCGCAGAAATTCATGCGCTTCTTCCGCAGGATGTGCGCGCGACGGCGCAAAAGGCCAATGATCCTTCGCAGCGTCTCTTTGCACTTGAGTGGACACCGTCGGAAAAAACACGGATCGCACAAGGCGAGCAAGCTGAGCGGTTGCTTGCGGCAGCGCTCGATCGCGGTGCGCTGGCGTGTGCGGCGCAACTTCTTGGTGTATGTCAGCAGCTGATCCAGCGTGGTGTGAATTACGCGATCGAACGCAAGCAGTTCGACAAGCCGATCGGAAGCTTCCAGGCGATCAAGCACATGCTTGCTGAGTTGCAGGTGCATCTCGAATATGCGCGGCCGGTGGTGTATCGCGCGGCGCATTCGGTGGCGCGCGGTGCGGCGAGTCGCGCGCTCGATGTTTCGGCGGCGAAACTTGCGGCGGCGGACGCGGCCAAGGAAGCCGCGAAGGTCGTGCTGCAAGTGCACGGCGCGATCGGTTACACATGGGAAGAAGACACGCATATTTGGATGCGGCGCGCGTGGTCGCTTGATCTCGCGTGGGGCCGCAACGAGTTTCATCGCGAGCGCGCTGCGACGGCGATTCTCGATGCGACGACGCCTGTGCCGAGCTTCGGCTATAGCGCACCGACGGCAATTTGAAGTGATTTGACGCGAGCAAGGCCCGCACGACACGAAAAAGTTTCGCTGCCCCGAAAGGAGTTTTTATGAGCAAGAAGCAAGTGCCCGCCAAGGAAGGTTGGTTTACGCTCGATGCCGCGAAGCCACAGCTTCTCGGCAGTCAATGTACGAAGTGCAAGAGCTATTTCTTTCCCAAGCAAACACTCTACTGCGCAAATCCGAACTGCGACGGGGAGACATTTGAGGAAGTGGCGCTGAGCCGCACGGGCAAAATCTGGTCTTACACCAATACTTGTTACGCGCCGCCGGCGCCGTACGTGCCGACCACGGATCCGTTTCAGCCGTTTGCGATCGCGGCGGTTGAACTCGAAGCCGAAAAAATGGTCGTGCTTGGCCAAGTCGTGAAAGGCATCGACGTCGACAAGCTCAAGCTTGGCATGAAGATGGAGCTTGTGCTCGAAACGCTCTTTGAAGACGAGCAAAACGAATATCTCGTGTGGAAGTGGAAGCCGGCTGCGGCATAAACAATACGGTGTAAAAATCGATTTATCAAAAAAGTGTAGGTCGGTTTTTGCAAAGCGCGCGCAACCACCCTGTGAGCAACGAAAGATCAACGCGACCGTCGTGAAAGAGCAGTGAGCGCGTCGGGCGAGCCAGCAAAGGAAAACCGCAATATGTCCAGCAGCAAAGAAGTAGCGATTCTCGGCGTCGGAATGCATCCCTGGGGTAAGTGGGGCAAGAACTTCGTTGAATATGGAATTCACGCTTGTCGCGCTGCGCTAAAAGACGCAGGCCTCGAATGGAGAGACATTCAATTTTGTTCGGGCGCCGACACGATGCGCAACGGTTATCCAGGTTACGTCGCCGGTGCGACGTTTGCGCAAGCGCTCGGTTGGAACGGTGCACGCGTAGCGAGTTCGTATGCGGCGTGCGCCTCGGGTTCGACGGCACTGAACGCAGCGCGCGCGCAGATTTTGGCGGGCCTTTGCGATGTGGCGCTCGTCGTCGGTGCGGACACAACACCGAAAGGTTTTCTCGCGCCGCAAGCCGGCGATCGACCGGATGATCCGGATTGGTTGCGCTTTCGTTTGCTCGGTGCGACGAATCCTGTGTATTTCGCGCTCTACGCACAAAGGCGTATGGCGCTCTACGGTGCGACCGAGAAAGACTTTGCGCGCGTGAAAGTGAAGAACAGCCAGCACGGCCTCACGAATCCTTATGCGCGCTATCGCAAAGCGTTTACTGAGGCCGAGGTGCTCGGCTCGGCGATGGTGGCCGATCCGCTGCGGCTCTTCGAAATTTGTGCGACGAGCGACGGTGCGGCGGCGATCGTGATTTCGAGTCTCGAGTTTGCGCGCAAGCATGTGAAAAATCCGGTGCGCATCGCAGCGATCTCGACGGTGACACCGAAGTATCCCAACACGATTCTCGAAATGCCGAACTTTGCGACGGACTCGGCGGTCTCGGTGGGGCAGCCCGATGCGAACTTCCGCGATTCGATTGCAGCAGCGGCGTATCAAGAAGCAGGTCTTGGCCCCGAGGATGTGAACGTCGCCGAAGTCTACGATCTTTCGTCGGCGCTCGAACTCGATTGGTACGAGCACATTGGCCTTTGTAAGCCGGGCGAGGCGGAGCGTTTGCTCAACGACGGTGTGACGACGCTTGGTGGTCGCGTGCCAGTGAATCCGAGCGGGGGTCTGGCGTGCTTTGGCGAGGCCGTACCCGCACAGGCTCTGGCGCAGGTTTGCGAGCTGACTTGGCATTTGCGCGGCCAAGCCGGCGAGCGTCAAGTGCAAGGTGCGAAGGTCGGCATCACGGCGAACCAAGGTCTCTTTGGTCACGGTTCGTCGGTGATCGTACGGATATAACACAAAAAAATGTTGAAAGACTTTGCGCGAGCGCTGCGCAATTTCGATGCGAAGGAGTTTGATCGTGGCAGAAGCATATATCATTGACGCCGTGCGCACGCCGATTGGCCGCAAGAAGGGCAGCCTGGCGGGCGTACATTCGGCGGATCTTGGCGCGCATGTGCTCAAGGGTTTGGTCGAGCGCACGAAGATCGATCCGAGTTTGGTGGAAGACGTGGTCTTTGGTTGCGTGGATACGATCGGTCCGCAAGCCGGGGATATCGCGCGCACGTGTTGGCTTGCTGCGGGACTCCCCGAAGAAGTACCCGGTACGACGGTGGATCGCCAATGCGGCTCGTCGCAGCAAGCGGTGCATTTCGCGGCGCAAGGCGTGATGAGCGGTACACAAGATCTTGTCATCGCAGGCGGCGTACAAAATATGAATCAAATTCCGATTTCGGCCGCGATGCTTGCGGCGGAACCGTTTGGTTTCAAAGATCCATTTTCGACGTCGAAGGGTTGGGTTGCACGTTACGGGAATCAAGAAGTTTCGCAGTTCGCTGCGGCGGAAAACATTGCGAAGAAGTGGGATGTCTCGCGCCGTGATATGGAAGAGTTTTCGCTAGAGAGTCATGAGCGCGCTTTGCGTGCGATCGATGCGGGATATTTCAAAAATGAAATTTTGCCGTTCGATACGTTTGACACCGACGAAACACCGCGCCGTGGTACTACGCTCGAGAAGATGGCGTCGCTCAATCCCTTGGTCGACGGCGGTCGGCTGACGGCGGCGGTTTCGAGTCAGACTTGCGACGGTGCGGCGGCGCTTTTGATTGCGAGCGAGAAGGCCGTCAAGCAATACGGTCTCAAACCGCGAGCGCGTGTGCATCATATGAGTGTGCGCGGCGCGGATCCGATTTGGATGCTCACCGCACCGATTCCGGCGACGCATTACGCACTCAAGAAGACGGGCATGAAACTTGATCAAATCGACTTGATCGAAATCAATGAAGCGTTTGCGTCGGTGGTGCTGGCTTGGCAAAAAGACACCGGTGCGGATCTTGCGCGCGTGAACGTGAACGGCGGCGCGATTGCGCTGGGGCATCCGCTGGGCGCGACGGGTGCGCGTCTCATGACGACGCTTTTGAACGAACTTGAGCGTCGCGGCGGACGCTACGGTTTGCAAACCATGTGCGAAGGCGGTGGTCAAGCCAATGTAACGATCATTGAGCGTCTCTAGCGGTGCTCGTCAAACAGCGAATCAACGAAACCATGAACAAAGCGAGGAAGAACAATGACAAAAATTTGTGACGGACGTGTAGTGATTATTACGGGAGCCGGACGCGGCATCGGTCGCGCGCATGCGCTCGAGTTTGCGCGCCAAGGCGCGAAGGTGGTGGTGAACGATCTCGGTGTTTCCTCCGACGGCAAAGGCGGCTCGGAAGGGCCGGCGCAAGAAGTCGTCAACGAGATCAAGGCGCTGGGCGGCCAAGCCATGGCGAGCACGGCCGATATTACCGACTGGGAACAGACGCAGGCGCTCGTGCAAAAGACGATCGAAACTTTCGGCGGGCTTGATGTGGTCGTGAACAACGCGGGCTTCGTGCGTGATCGCATGTTCGTGAGCTGCGGCGAAGACGAGTGGGATGCCGTGATCAAGGTGCATCTAAAAGGACATTTCTGCATTAGCCGACACGCTGCAGAGTATTGGCGCAATCAGTCGAAGGCCGGCGTGGCGGTGAATGCACGCATCATCAACACGAGTTCCGGTGCGGGATTGCAAGGCAGTGTCGGACAGAGTGCGTATTCGGCGGCGAAAGGTGGTATTGCGACGCTCACTCTCGTGCAAGCAGCAGAGATGGCACGTTACGGTGTCACCGCGAACGCGATCGCGCCGGCGGCGCGCACGCGGATGACGGAAGCCGTCTTCACGAATATGAAGGCGCCCGAGGATGGCAGTTTCGACGTGAATGATCCGGCGAACATTGCGCCGCTCGTGGTGTGGCTGGGTAGTGCAGATTCGAAGGATGTGAGCGGCCGCGTGTTCGAAGTCGCCGGCGGCAAGATTGGTGTTTCCGATGGATGGCGCGATGGTCCGACGCTGGACAAGGGTGCGCGCTGGAATCCGGCGGATGTCGGCGTGACCGTGCGCGATCTGATCTCGAAAGCGCTCGTACCGCAAAAAGTGTATGGTGCGTAAGTCGAAGTCTCGTGCTTGCGAATAGAGAGCCGAGCAATGCAATCCGATCGCATCGGCACCGATTTTTAGACGAAAAGGCAGTGGGAGAGTAAGGGGGAAGATCATGGATTTCGCGTTCAACGAAGAGCAAAACGAGTTGCGTTCGATGGCCGAAAGTTTTCTCGAAGAGTACTCCTCGTCGAAGAGAGTGCGTGAAGCCATGGTGAGCGAACGAGGCTATGACACCGAAGTGTGGAATAAAATCGGCTCCGAACTTTGCTGGACTTCCGTGCTTGTACCCGAAGCGTATGGTGGGCTCGGTTTGAGCTGGGTCGAAGTGGTTGCCCTGATGGAGAAGATGGGCGAATCGCTTCTTTGTTCACCGTTTTTCTCGACGGTTTGTCTTGCCGGAAGTTTGATTCAGATCGCGGGCAGTGAGGCGCAAAAGCAATCGTATTTGTCGAAGATTGCGCAAGGCGAGCTCATGGCCACATTGGCTTACACCGAAGCGAATGGACACTGGGATGCGACGGGAATCGAAGCGATCGCACGCCAAGACGGTACGGACTATGTCTTGCGCGGCAGGAAGCGCTATGTGCTCGACGGAAATTCAGCGGAAATTTTGATTGTGGCGGCGCGTCGCGAAGGCTCGCGTGGTGAAGAGGGCGTGAGCTTGTTTGTGGTGCCTGCAACCGCTGCAGGCGTGCATCGCAAGGCCCTGCCGACGATGGATCAGACTCGGCCGCAAGCGGAAATCGAATTTGATTCGGTGCGCGTGCCGGCTTTCGCCTTGCTCGGTGCGGAAGGTGCAGGCTGGCCTGCTCTAAAGAAGGCACTGCAGTTTGCTGCAATCGCGCTGGCGGCAGAACAAGTGGGCGGCGCGCAGAAGTGCCT
>CAYRID010000070.1:0-11627 GCA_964424225.1 uncultured Geobacter sp. | reverse complement strand
AGGATTTCACCTTGCACCCGCGTGTTGCCAAAATTTACGAAGAGCGGCGCAAGATGGCGACGGGCAGTGAAGCGGTGGATTGGGGTTTTGCTGAAAACCTGGCCTACGCAACTTTGTTACACGAAGGTTATCGCCTGCGCCTTGTCGGACAAGATTGCAGTCGGGGAACGTTTTTTCATCGCCATGCAATTTTGCACGATCAAAAAACGGGTCAGCGCCATTTGCCTTTGCAAACGCTCGTGCAAAATCCCGACGATGTGATGTTGATTGATTCGCTGCTTAGTGAGGCGGCGGTCTTGGCTTATGAGTATGGCTACGCAACGACCGATCCGATGACACTCGATGTTTGGGAGGCGCAGTTTGGCGATTTTGCCAACAGCGCGCAGGTGACGATTGACCAATTTCTTTCGTCGGGCGAAGCCAAGTGGGGTCGCTTGAGTGGTTTGACGCTTTATTTGCCGCACGGCTACGAAGGTCAAGGTCCCGAGCACAGTTCGGCGCGTTTGGAACGATTTCTTCAGCTCTGCGCACTCGATAACATGACTGTGTGTACGCCGACTACCCCTGCGCAGGACTTTCACATGATTCGTCGGCAAATGCATCAAAGCACGCGCAAGCCGCTGATCGTGATGACGCCGAAGTCGCTTCTTCGCCATAAACTTGCGGTTTCAACGCTCGATGAGTTGGCACAGGGTGCCTTTCAGTGCTTGATTCCGGCAGTCGTAGAAAAAGAGAAAAAAATTCGCCGTGTCGTCGTTTGTGCAGGCAAAGTGTATTACGACCTCGTCGAGGCGGCGCAGAAGCAAGACATCGAAGATTTGGCTCTCGTTCGCGTAGAACAGCTTTATCCCTTTCCGCGCTCCGAGCTGACGTCGGAGTTAAAGCGGTTTTCGAAGGCGAAAGACATTGTTTGGTGTCAGGAGGAGCCCCTGAATCAAGGTGCGTGGTACCAGATCCGGCACCATCTGCGTGCTTGTCTTCAGGCAGATCAATCGCTGAGCTATGCGGGACGCTCGCGCTTGCCTGCTCCGGCTGTGGGACATATGGCGGAGCACTTGATCGAACAAGAAAAACTTCTTGCGGACGCACTGGTGAATCCAGCTCGCGGCGAAGAGGGTGAGATCGCTCGCGATTAGGTAAAGAAACATTTTTGTGTAAATCGTTCACTTTTTTGATAGGACGCGCCCATGACCATTGAAGTCAAAGTTCCCATCCTACCCGAATCCGTCGCGGATGCTGTGATTGCCGTTTGGCACAAAAAGGTCGGCGAAGCCGTGCAGCGCGACGAAAATTTGCTCGATCTTGAAACCGACAAAGTGGTTTTGGAAGTGCCCGCTCCGGTGGACGGTGTACTCAAGGAGATTCGCTTCGAAGAGGGCGCAACCGTACTCAGCCAACAAGTGCTTGCGCTCATTGAAGAAGGAGCTGTCGCTTCGGCGGTGTCGAGTGCAGCGAAAGAATCGAAACAAGTAGCTTCAGAAAAAACATCTGCACCGACGGTGTCGGGGCGAAAACCCGCAGAAAAATCTTCTGCCATTTCCCCTGCGCTGGCAGATCTTCCGCCGGGTGCGCGTTTCGAGGCTGCACTTCAAGGTGTCGATCCCTCGGAAGTCGTGGGTACAGGAAGGCGCGGAGCGGTGACCAAAGAAGATGTCGTCCAGTATGTGCGTGAGCGCAGTGCCGGAACCGGTGCGGTGTCGGCGCGCCACGAAGAGCGCGTGTCGATGACGCGAATTCGCAAGCGCATTGCCGAGCGAATGATGGAATCGAAGAACTCGATTGCCATGCTGACTTCGTTCAACGAAATCAATTTGTCGCAAATTGTCTCCATGCGCAGAGAGCTCGGTGAGTCGTTTCAAAAAGAGCATGGCATCAAGCTTGGCTTCATGAGTTTCTTTGCCAAGGCGACGGCATTTGCTTTGCAAAAACACCCGATCCTCAATGCCTCCGTCGATGGAGAGGACATCCTTTATCACAGCTATGTCGATCTCAGCATCGCAATTTCGACGGAGCGCGGCCTGGTGACGCCGGTGCTTCGTAACGTGGAAGGCATGAGTTTCGCAGAAATCGAGAAGGGCATTGCGAGTTACGCGCAGAAGGCGCGCGACGGAAAACTTACGCTCGAAGATCTGCAGGGAGGCACGTTCACGATTACAAACGGCGGTGTTTTTGGCTCGCTACTTTCGACGCCGATCGTGAATCCGCCGCAAAGTGCGATCTTGGGTATGCATGCCATCAAGGAGCGGCCCATCGCGGAGAACGGACAAATCGTGATTGCGCCGATGATGTATGTCGCAGTGAGTTATGACCATCGCATCATCGACGGTGAATCGGCGGTACGCTTCTTAGTGGAGATCAAGGATCATCTTGAAAATCCAGATCGAATTTTGCTGGGCGTTTAATCACATAACTGTGTAGTTTTTGTTTTCTTTGCTGAGGATTCGCGAAATGAGTGAGCCGGAACAATTTGATGTCATCGTTATTGGGGGAGGTCCGGCGGGCTATCATGCCGCCATTCGCGCAGCGCAACTCGGTCTCAAGACGGCTTGCGTCGATGCGGGCCTTGGAAAAGATGGCAAGCCTGCGCTGGGTGGAACTTGTTTGCGCGTGGGGTGTATTCCGTCGAAAGCGCTCCTCGATTCGAGTCGGCAATTTTGGAATATGAATCATCTCTTCGCGCAGCATGGAATTTCTTTCGATGCACCGCAGATCGATGTGCAGAAGATGATCGCCCGCAAGGACGCCATCGTGAAGCAATTTACCGGTGGCATTGCTGCGCTCTTCAAAGCGAATCGCATTGCAGCTTACTTTGGTTTTGGCGCGCTGCATCCCGGCAAGATTGTCAAAGTAAAGCAGCACGATGGAAGCTCTGCCGAGCTAAAAGGCACTCATATCGTTTTGGCAGCAGGATCCGATTCCATCGAGCTTCCGTTTGCAAAGTTTGGAGAGAAGATCATCGATAACGTCGGTGCGCTGAGTCTTGACTCGGTGCCGAAACGCTTGGGTGTCATAGGTGCCGGTGTCATTGGGCTTGAGCTTGGTTCGGTGTGGAGACGGCTTGGTGCCGAAGTCATTTTGCTTGAAGGATTGCCGAGTTTTCTCGCTGCAGCAGACGGTGAAGTGTCAAAGCTGGCAGCTCGTGAATTCAAAAAGCAGGGTCTCGACATTCGCTTACACTGCAAAGTGAGTGACACCAAAGAGCGACAAGACGGAGTGCATGTTTTTTATCACGACGGCAAAGGCGAACAAGAGATTGTTGTGGATAAGCTGCTCGTGGCCGTCGGGCGCCGTGCGGCGACTTCGGGTTTGCTTGCAGGGGGAACGGGAGTGCAGCTCGACGAGCGCGGTCAAATTCAAGTCGATGAGCATTGCTTTACCGGCGTTGAAGGCGTGTGGGCGATTGGCGACTGCGTGCGCGGACCAATGCTCGCGCACAAAGGGTTTGAAGAAGGCATTGCGGTGGCGGAGCGCATCGCCAATCTGCCCGGGCACGTTAATCTCGACACGATTCCGTGGGTGATTTACACCGAACCCGAGATGGCATGGGTGGGCAAAACGGAAGAGCAACTCAAAGCGCAGGGCGTACCGTATAAGGTAGGAAGTTTTCCGTTTGCCGCTGTGGGACGTGCGGTGGCGATGGCGGAACCTGCGGGCTTCGTGAAAATTCTCGCGCATGCCGAGACTGACACTATTCTGGGTATGCACTGCATCGGCGCTTCGGCTTCGGAACTAATACACGAAGGCGTACTCGCTCTGGAATTCAAGGGCAGCGCCGATGATTTGGCGCGAATTTGTCATGCCCATCCATCGCTCTCGGAAGCGGTGCACGATGCGGCAATGGCTGTGCAAAAACGCGCAATTCACAAGGTGAACGAAAAGTCGAGCTAAAGATTTGCAATGCAAGAAGATACACTTTTGTGTTTTTTAATTTTTCGTCGGTGAAACATGATGAAGTGGCTAATCATTCTTCTTTTGATTGTGATTGCAGTCCGCCTTGGACGAAAGTTTGCGCAGCCGCGTATTCGCATCGAGCACCTTCCACAGAGATTCATTGTTTTCGATCTTGAAACGACGGGGCTTGATCCACAGCGAGATGAGATCATCGAGATTGGTGCGATCCGTGTAAATCGGGATTCGATTCATCACGAAACGTTTCAGATGCTCGTGAAGCCGACTCGGGATGTGCCGGAACAAATCACATCGCTAACGGGCATTACACAGGCCATGCTCGACGCAGAAGGTGTTCCTATTGAAGAGGCGTTGCCCGCCTTTTTGAATTTTGTTGGCGACCTGCGTCTTGTCGCTTATAACGCTGAATTTGATCTGGGCTTCCTCGAAAAAGCTGCCGCACGGCAGTCGCGCACCATTCACAATTCTGTGTCATGTGCTTTGAAGATGGCGCGACGCGCTTGGCCGGGACGCCGCAGCTATCGTTTGGCCGACTTGGCCAAGGACGGAAATCTCAGCGGTCTCAATGCGCATCGTGCGCTTGGTGATAGCGAGAGAGCGCTGATCGTTTACATGGCGGCGGCATCGATCCTCGGTACATCCAGTTGAGAGTAAAATTGCAGCAATTTTGAAAGCTCCTTGTTCAACTCTTCGTAGGCACCGGCTTGAGTTTTGCGCGAGCCGGACCCATGCCGATTTTCGCACAGAGTGTCTGCAAAATCGGGCAGGGCACTTCGTATCGAAGGCAGAGTAAGTCGTACGGTGGACGTCAAGGCAGAGTGAGGAAGTTGACGCACCAACCAAATATAGGCTTGACGGTACCGGATACCCTTCCGAAAATTGCGCCCGGTCAACCGATTTGCGTCTTTGCCTTGCTCCGGGTGAAATCCTCTCGGTTCTCCGTTCGTCGAAATGCGCTCGTATCGGGAGAAATACATAAATTTTTTTGTGTATGCCTGTGCGAATTGAGTGTACGGATGTGGGCTCAGTTTTGGCGTATTGATTTTCACCAACAGAGCAAAGCGTTTCGCTCTTTACTGTGCAGACGAGGATGAGGTTTTCCGATGAAGTTTAAATCCCTCGAAGATTTTTTGAATTATGTTGCGGATCGCAACGCCCGCCAGCCCGAGTTTTTGCAAGCGGTGACCGAAGTGATGGAGAGCCTGTGGCCTTTCATTGTGCAAAATCCGCATTACACCGAGCAAGGTTTGCTTGAGCGCCTCGTGCAGCCCGAGCGCATCATTATCTTTCGGGTTGCGTGGACGGATGATCGCGGCGAAGTGCAAGTCAATCGCGGCTATCGCATCCAACACAGTTCTGCGATTGGTCCCTATAAAGGTGGTTTGCGCTTCCATCCGTCGGTGAATCTCTCGATTCTTAAGTTTCTTGCTTTTGAACAGACCTTTAAGAATGCACTCACGACGCTTCCGATGGGGGGCGGCAAAGGGGGCGCGGACTTTGATCCAAAGGGCAAGAGCCATGGTGAGATCATGCGCTTTTGCCAAGCCTTCATGACGGAATTGTTTCGCCACATTGGCTCAGATACCGACGTGCCGGCGGGTGATATCGGCGTGGGCGAGCGCGAAGTTGGTTTCCTTACGGGAATGATGAAGAAACTCAGCAATCGAGCCGACTGCGTATTTACCGGGAAGGGATTGAAGTACGGTGGTTCGTTGATTCGCCCGGAAGCCACGGGGTATGGCACCGTTTACTTTGCTGAGGAAATGCTGAAGGAGCATGGCTTTGGCGGTTTTGAAGGCCTGCGCGTGAGCGTTTCGGGATCGGGCAATGTGGCGCAGTATGCCGTTGAGAAAGCCATGGCGCTTGGCGCCAAGGTTGTGACGGTGTCGGACTCGAGCGGCACAATCATCGACGAAGATGGGTTTACGCCGGATAAGCTCGCTGAATTGATGGATGTGAAGAACAATCTTTACGGTCGCGTGAGTGATTATGCCAAACGGGTCAAAGCAAGTTTTCACCCGGGTGTTACACCGTGGCATGTTCCGGTCGATGTCGCACTGCCTTGTGCGACGCAAAATGAACTCAACGGAAAAGATGCGGAGACCTTGCTCAAGAATGGCGTCAAATGCGTGGCAGAAGGTGCCAATATGCCGTCGACGCTCGATGCGGTACACATTTTTGAGAAGACAGAGATTCTTTACGCACCGGGAAAAGCCAGCAATGCGGGTGGCGTTGCGACGTCGGGGCTTGAGATGAGTCAAAATGCGATGCGGCTTTCTTGGTCGCGCGATGAAGTCGATGCGCGGTTGCATCGCATCATGCACAGCATCCATGAAACCTGCGTGCGCCACGGACGCCGCGCCGACGGCACGCTGAGTTATGTGAACGGCGCGAATGTCGGTGGCTTCGTCAAGGTTGCGGATGCGATGCTTGCACAGGGTGTAATCTAACACCGATCAGTGTTGCGATGAAAGCGATTCGGCTTGGGCCGCGAAACGTCCGAAGCAAAGTTCAGTCGGAGGACTTTCGCGGCGTTCCGCATTTTGTGCGTCGTGATGCTGTTGGTTAGGCCGTAGCAGGAAGAGGGCATCAAGTTTTCTTTGCTCAGCGAGCGCGCGACCTTCGTCGGGGCCCGCTACGAGTAGAGCTGTCGCCCAGGCGTCAGCACTCATGCAATCGTCAGCGAGGACGGTGACCGAAGTGATTGCGTTGTTTACCGGCGCGCGCTTTCGTCCATCCATTGTGTGCGAAAGGCGCACGTCTCCGATTTGTACCCAGCGTCGATAGTCTCCCGACGTGGCAACGGCCAAATCGACGAGTTCCAGAACGCCGTGAGTCGTGCGAAGACCGGCTTGCGGACTTTCCAGTGCGATGGCCCACGGCTCACCACTGGCCTGCGCGCCCAGGGCACGAAGCTCTCCGTCGAGTGACGCAAGCGCGTGTAGGACGCCATGATGACGCAAAATTGAGATCATGCGATCGACAGCATAACCTTTGGCGATTCCGCATAAGTCCAGTTGCATCGGTGTACGTTTGCAGGCCCGGTTTGCGGAAAGGTCGAGTTCGAGCCACTGATGAGCCGGATGTCCCAAGCTTTGCGCAGCAATTCGGATGGCAGCGGGATCGGGCGTATTTTGCGCGGCACCAAATCCCCAAGCGCTGACGAGTTCGCCGACGGAAGGATCAAAGGCGCCAGCACTTTGCTCTCCGATTTGCTGTGCGCGCGTTAAAACTTCCAGAATTTCACGCGGAAGCTCGACCCACACGTCGGGCGCTGCCTGATTTAGACGCACCAAGTCACTTTCGGGTTTCCAAAGTGACATTTGGCGATCGACTTGATCAATGCCATCCGACAAATCTCGGTGTAGAGCAGTCAAATCGAGAGAAGAATCGATATCGCACTGAACGGCCCAGCGCGTATTCATCGTGGGCCCATTGAATTGGATTCGTTTCGCGTGAGGCAAGGCATCCTTTGCCGCTATGCGTGTCGAATTAGAAGATGTCTTCGGCATAGCGCCCTTCGCTTCGAAGCTGCTGAACGCTTCGATTGGCGGTACTCAAAATTTTATCGAGTTCCTGAACGACGCCCTTCGCCATGGGGCGACTGCCGCAAACGCGCACGCTGGCACCGTCGGAGATGAGTTTTCGCAAGAGGTCAGCATCTTGAGCGAGTAAATTCTGTACATAGCCGCCGCCGTTTGGAACACGCGAGAACGTAGTTTGTAAATGAGTGAGACGGCGATCATGTAGCCAAGCTTGAAGCTCCGATTCGAAGTAAAAATCTTTGGCGGGATCGCGCGAGCCATAATATAAAAACATGGGGTTACACCGATCGTTGTTACGAATAAATCCTGCCAGTGGTGCGACACCTGTGCCGGCGCCGATGAGTACGGCAGGTCGTCGTGAATGGTCGAGAGTGAATCCCTTATTGGCTTGAATAAAGGCTTGAATGGAGTCGCCAAGTTTCAAAGAATGCAGATACGAAGAACACACTCCGTCGGAAAAACGTCGCACGCAGATTTCGAGAAATCCATTTTGATAGCTCGAAGCGAGGGAGTAGTAGCGGGGAACCGCCGACGTGGGCGGCAAAATACCGACGAGATCTCCGGCTTTGAAATGCGAAAGCGCGCGTCCCGTCAGGCGATCTTTCCAAGACGGCTTGGGCCAGCGAAAGCGCAAAATTGTCGTCGGCTCTCCGGCGGCCCCCGGATAATCTTGGCGCGAGATCAATTCGAGTGGAGTAGTACGCGGAATTCGAGGTACATAATTCAGAGTCAATGATTCGCCAAGCGCGAGGGCAAGGGATTCGCCCCAGAGTGCGAACTGCTGTGCCGATTGTTGATGAATTCGTTCGAGTGGCAGAAGTTGTGCCCAGCCCTTGCTACGTAAGGTTTGATCAATGACTTCGGCAAATGAGCAGAATGCTGCGAATTGTCGATCGCCAAAGCCGAGCACGGTGACGGGTGCAGCCCCAACGGATTCACGTGAAATTTGTTCCAGAGCGTGCGCGGCGTGGGCCGGCGGTTGTCCATCACCATAGGTGGCTGCCAACACAAAAATTTGTCGAGCAAAGGGTGTGGCTTGAAAATGTTCTATAGCATTTGTGTGTACGTGGTGTCCGTTTTGTACGAATGCTTGATGCAGGGCGAGCGCAAAACCCCAAGTGGTGCCGCTTTCGCTTGCGACGAAAATCAAAATATCGGCTTGTGACAAAGCGCTGTTGTTTGTGATTTTGGGAGTTCGGCTTCGCACTTGCCACCAAAGAATCAAGCCGGAAACCCAGAATATGGGAATGCTCGCGCCCGCAATGGCTAAAATGAAACTCCAGGCCCATACACTTTCTCCGGTATGCAGGATCGTGACCCAATTGTGAATCCGCTGCGAAGTGGGAGCGGACACCCAGGCGAGTGTTTCGCCGGAGTGGCGATCGACCCAGCCTTCGCCTGCATCCGTTGTGATTTTCCACGTGTCTTCCGGATCATCGACCGACGGAAAATTGAGCTTGCGAAAGTTTTCGCTACGGAGTTCTTGCAAAAAGACCAATGCTTCAGCGGGCAGGTCGGGCTTTTCGCTCGCCATAGAAACCACATCCGGATCTTGATCGGCCTGCGTTGGAACCAATTCAAAAGTGGCGGCACTCATGTACAAGGCCGTTATCGAAGATAAAGTCAGAATCGCGACGAGCACCCGCCCGGTCATGACGTGAAGGCGTTGCAGTGGAGTCCCGCGTACGCGCGAAGCGAGATGACGCCAACTGCCCATGCGACGCGCCGTCAAAATCAGACCCGAGACGGAGATCAAAAGCATCGTGAGTGCGACGCCTGCAGCGGCCATTCGTCCTGCATCGCCGAGCAGGAAAGAGCGGTGCAGATTTTTTATCCAACGCGAAAATGCGGAGGTTTGGTAATCGCCAAGCACTTGTCCATTGGCAGGATCAATGCGAAAGGCCTGTGCCTGATCTGCGTCGAAGGCGTAAACCACGATATCGCCCGAGGGCAGACGGCGAATCTCCTCGATGCCCGAGATGGTGGCCGATACGCGCTGCACAAGAGTCGATACGGGCAAGTCTGCCGCTGCGGGAACGGATTGCCAGGCTTCTCGAACGGGATCCAGTGCGAGAAGCGCTCCCGTAATGCCAAGCACTAGCGCGACGGAGCCCGCAATCAAACCCAACCAGCGGTGAATCAATCGCCAGCTCATACACACCTTTCGGACACCTTACGGAAGCTGGTAGGTGAAGGATTCGATGTAGCGTTTGCCAGTATGTGTCTGATTGGCGTTCGCAGTGGTAAGCGGAACGCGAATCTCCGACGGACTATCGCGCATATCCTCGACGGCAGAGTCGATGCGAATTTCGTAGCCCGCATCAAGTAGGGTGTCCGCAAGTTCGGCCGTCACTTTGAGCGTGCGGCCTTGACCGACACTCGCACCGGTGACACCGTTTAACCGTTTTGTGTCGCGGCTTGAAAGGCGATCCCAATCTGCCAGATGTTTATAGTATTTGGCCTTGCCGCCTGCGACCCAGAGAGTTTTCACATATGCTCCGTTGGCATCCGTGAGATACACCGCAAGGTAAGCGCCATTGCCTCGGTAATTTTTTAGAGTTGTCGAGAGATTGAGGGTGCGTGCTTGCGCAAGTGCGGGCGTTGCGAGTGTCGAGGCAACGAGCATGGCAGTCATCCAGGGTTTTTTCGGCATAGTAGTCATTCTCCAGAGAAGGGTTTATCGGTATCCGATGCAGCGTGAGCACCACGCTCACGCTCTTTGTCTTTTTTGAATTTGAACTTTACGATTTCGAGAGTTTCGGGATTGATCTTTGCTTTGAAGAGCCGCCCCTCGGCATCCTTGCCATAAATTTCGTAGCAGCCGTCATCAATCTTTAGGCGCTGTACTTCCCAGCCCTTTTTGGCTGCCATTTGTTTGACTGCATCGCGAGATTGCCAGCGTTCGATGGGAACGTCGCAGTCGTCGCCCGCCCAAGCCGGCACGGTGAGAAGACCCAAAAACAAGGCCAGCAAGTAAGGCCGCAATGTCGCGTAAATCTTCATCCGAGATTCTCCCACAAATTTGTGTATGCCTTTGTCGGGTCACAAGAAGAAGCGAAATCAACTTGCAGTGTTGAAAGTGAAGTGGAAAGCCACGATTTTCCAAAAACGTAAAGTTGGATTGAAGTATCGCTTTTTTATTCGAGCCGCGTGAAATTTTCTGTTGGAAGCATGAGGCAATTTGTGCATCCCTTGCGTGGCACCCAACGCAAATATGTGTCGTCGCTCGACCGGTGGGACAATCTGACGCAAGGTGCACATGGTTTTGGTGCAATTCATTGAAATGCGGCAAACACGGCGTTTGGGTTCCCGCGCTGCGAAGCGCCGCCTTTTCGCAGAGCCTTAATTTTTATCGGAAGCCGGCAATTTCTCGACGGAGGAGGCATCCAGGAGCACAGCCCATTTCCCATGGTATGCGTGCTTGCTGCGCGCTGGTAGTGAGTTGGCGAGTTCCTTGCTTTTCGGATATGCCACGGCATAACCCTGTGGATTTGCGGCCAACCACTCTGCGACGGCCTCCTTGTTGCGCAATTCTACGAGCGGCTTTTCAAGTCGGCCCGCGAAATGATACTGCGCATGATAAGAGCCGATGTTGGCTACGACTCGACCCTCCTCTTGCACTTTTCGAATTTCCTGCGCAAGAGAGCGGACATCATATTGTGACATCAAAGTGTCTTTTGCAGCCCATTGCGTGCAGGCGAGTGCGGCGACGCTAAGTCCCGCCAGGATGATTACCGACGGAGTACCGCGTCGATTCGCCCAAAATGCGCTAAGGACAATAACTCCGAAAAGTGTACCAGGCCAAAATGTGGGTAAAAACACTTGGTTGTTTCGAAAAGACGAAATTTGACCGCTGGCCAGTGCGAGTAGCCCGGCAGCGAGAGCGAGCATCAAAATGGCGGGCAGAGTGATTTGCGCTGTTCGAGTCGAGGACAGGATGCGTGCCAGAATCAGTGCGAAGGCCGGCAGCAACGGCAGCAAGTAGTGCGGCTGTTTGCCGCTGACACAAGAAAGTGCAATGAGCGTCGGTAGAATCCAGGCGACGCAAAAGCGCAATCCGCGGTCGAGTTTTACATGGCGCTGTTGCGCGAGGGCTTTCCAGAACCCCGGCCAGATTAGCCACGGGAAAAGGACAAAAGGCAGCAGCGGCAAATACCACAAAATCGGTCGTTC
>CAYRID010000069.1:0-12377 GCA_964424225.1 uncultured Geobacter sp. | reverse complement strand
GGAGCCGGCGTCGTCTCGGAAATTATCGAGTAGCACTGAATTGCAATGGGGCTGATGCTTTTGGGCTCCGCGTAGGAAGAACGGGAAGAACGTTATGAATGAAATTGCGTCGCAGAAAATTCGCATTCGCATGAAGGCGTACGACTACAAACTTTTGGATCAAAGTGTTGGCGAGATCGTTGACACTGCGATTCGTACGGGCGCGCGAGTTGCAGGGCCGATCCCGCTTCCGACGACGATCAATAAGTTTACGGTGCTCAAGGGTCCGCATGTAGATAAGAAGTCGCGCGAACAGTTCGAGATTCGAACGCATAAGCGCCTGATCGATATCCTCGATCCAACGGCGCAGACCGTCGATGCATTAATGAAACTTGAACTCGCCGCCGGCGTGGATGTGGAGATCAAACTTTAATTATGGCCACGGTGAATGTCGTCAAAGCAGGCAATAAGAAGGCGGGCAGCATTGAGCTTAACCCCGCTGTCTTTGAAGCGGCAGTCAAGCCGCATCTCTTCGAGGCGGAAGTGCGTCGCCAACGTTCGGTGCGCCAAGCTGGTACGCATAGCACGAAAAATCGCGCAGCGGTTTCCGGCGGTGGCATCAAACCCTACAAGCAAAAAGGTACAGGTCGCGCACGCCAAGGTACGATCCGTGCTCCGCAGTGGGCGGGCGGTGGTGTCGTGTTTGGTCCGGTACCGCGTTCGCACGCGCATCGCTTGCCGAAGCAGATGCGCCGAGCTGCTCTACGCAGCGCGCTGTCGCATCATGTGAAGCAAGGTTCATTCGTCGTGATCGATGAAATTGCGATTTCTGAGTACAAGACGAAGCAAGTCGTAGAATTGCTTACAGGGCTTGATCTTGCGAAGGATCGGACTTTGATCGTGATCGATCAACCGAATGAAATTCTCATGCGCGCTGCGCGCAATTTACCTCGAGTGGTCGTATTGCCGGTCGAGGGACTCAATGTGTATGACGTACTCCTGGCGAGCAAACTTCTGTTTACAAAAGCTGCAATTGCAGCGACGGAAGCGCGCCTTGGAAACGCGCAATAAGAGGAAACGGCAATGAATCATTACGACATTATTCGCCGCCCGATCGTCACCGAAAAGAGCACGATTGCTCGCGAACAGAGCAATGTGGTCACATTTGCGGTCGATCCGCGCTCGACGAAAAACGAAATCGCGCGTGCTGTCGAGGCATTGTTTCAAGTGAACGTGCTTGATGTGCGCACGATGCGTGCGCATCGCAAAATGCGCCGCGTTGGAAAAAATATCGGCCGCAGACCGGCATGGAAGAAGGCGCTCGTTACGCTTGCCGAAGGGCAAACGATCGAGTTCTTTGAGGGAGTGTAGGTAGAGATGGGTATTCGTATTTATAAGCCGACTTCGCCGGGACGCCGCGGCATGAGTGTTCTTGGGTTTGAGGATATAACTCGCAAGAAACCTGAGAAATCGTTGCTTGACGGTGCGGTGTATAAGAGTGGCGGTCGCAATGTACACGGACATGTGACTTCATGGCATCGCGGTGGCGGACACAAACGCTTGTATCGCAAGATCGACTTTCGACGGGATAAGATTGGGATTGCCGCGAAGGTGGCAAGCATCGAATACGATCCAAACCGCAGCGCAAACATTGCGCTCCTGCATTATGTCGACGGTGAGAAACGCTACATCTTGGCGCCGGTTGGTTTGCAGATTGGTGACACTGTAATGTCGGGCCCTCAGGCCGAGGTGCGGCCTGGCAATGCGATGCCGTTGGTATTGATTCCGCTAGGTAGCACTATTCACAACGTCGAACTCAAGGTGGGCAAAGGCGGGCAGTTGGTGCGTTCTGCCGGCGTGAGTGCGCAGCTGATGGCGCGCGAAGGCGACTACGCGACTTTGCGTATGCCGAGTGGTGAAAATCGCTTGGTGCATGTGCAGTGCATGGCGACGATTGGTCAGGTTGGGAATCTCGATCATGAAAATCAGGCGATTGGGAAGGCGGGGCGCAGTCGCTGGCTGGGGAAACGCCCGAATGTACGCGGCGTGGCAATGAACCCGATCGATCATCCGATGGGCGGTGGTGAAGGCAAAAGCTCAGGCGGGCGACATCCTTGTACACCATGGGGTGTTGCAACGAAGGGCTACAAGACCCGCAAGAACAAGCGTACGAGCAAGTTTATTGTGAAACGTCGGGGGAAGAAGTAAATGGCACGTTCAATTAAGAAGGGGCCTTACGTCGAGCCGAGTCTCGAGAAAAAAGTTTTGGCGATGGTTGCGTCAGGCAACAAGCAGGTTGTGAAAACTTGGTCGCGCCGCTCCATGATTACACCGGATTTTGTCGGCGTTACGTTGCATGTGCACAACGGCAAGATGTTCATGCCGGTGTTTGTGACTGAAAATATGGTAGGACACCGCTTGGGTGAGTTTGCGCCAACGCGAAAATTCACTGGGCATACGACGGTGGACAAAAAGGTAAAGGCTCAATAAGCGGCGAAGACGCGGTAGGACACGACAAATGGAAGTGACAGCACGACTTAGTAAC
Source organism: uncultured Geobacter sp. (assembly GCA_964424225.1). Taxonomy (GTDB): domain Bacteria; phylum Myxococcota_A; class UBA9160; order UBA9160; family JADFDR01; genus JADFDR01. Next base: position 9,853 of record CAYRID010000069.1, on the reverse strand, counting down.
TATCGAATTAGCGCACGCAAAGCGCGCCTGGTTGTGGACCAAATCCGCGGCGTGGGCGTCGAAGATGCGCTCGCAATTCTGGATTTTTCGGACAAACGCTTTGCGAAGCCATTGGCCAAGCTCGTGCGTTCGGCAGTTGCCAACGCGGAGGAAAAAAACTCGCGGAACAAGGCAGGAATCGACATCGACAATCTGATCGTGAAGACGATCACCGTCGATGAGGGTCCGAGCATGTGGCGAATTCGGCCGCGTGCGCAAGGGCGAGCCAATTGGATTCAGCGACGAAGCAGTCACATCAAATTGGTGCTGGCGGAAGAATAAGCAACGCAGCGGTGTGTTGCCGCTGCCAACGGATGGATTGGAGAAACGACGTGGGACAGAAAGTTCATCCCTATGGTTTTCGACTCGGCACCTTGTACGGGTGGAAGTCGAACTGGTTCTCGGAGCGCCGCTATGCGGAGCAACTCCATGAGGACATGCGCATTCGCGACCATATCAAGAAGAAGCTTTATCACGCGGGCATCGCGAAAGTGGTGATTGAGCGTTCCGGCGACAAAGTTATTGTGAACATTCACACAGCACGCCCGGGAATTTTGATTGGAAAGCGCGGCGCGGAGGTCGATAGCCTACGCAATTTGGTGAAGGGATTTACCTCGCAGGAAGTTTTCATCAACGTGAAGGAAATCCGCAAAGCTGAGCTTGATGCGCAGCTCGTGGCAGAGAACGTTGCAATGCAGCTTGAGCGTCGGATTGCATTTCGCCGTGCAATGAAGAAAGCGATTTTGTCTGCGCAAAAGTTTGGAGCCAAGGGGATCCGCCTACAGTGTTCAGGGCGTTTGGGTGGTGCAGAGATGAGCCGCTGCTCATGGTATCGCGAGGGTCGCGTGCCCTTGCATACGTTGCGTGCGGATATCGACTACGGCTTCGCTGAGGCGCACACGACTTATGGAAAGATTGGCGTGAAGTGCTGGATCTTTAAAGGCGATCTAGGCGACAAGGAATTGCGTCGGGGTACGCTCTCTCAACGAGTCGCCGAGGAGCAGGCTAGGTAATTATGCTGGAACCGAAACGAGTTAAATTCCGAAAGCAACACAAGGGGCGCAACCCCGGTAAGGCGTATCGCGGCAGTTCGCTTGCGTTTGGTGATTGTGGGTTGCAGGCAGTGGATCGTGGTCGTGTGACGGCGCGTCAAATTGAAGCTGCGCGTATTGCGATGACGCGTCATGTGAAGCGTGGCGGGAAGGTGTGGATTCGCATTTTTCCGGATAAGCCGGTGACGAAGAAACCCGCCGAAACCCGCATGGGTAAAGGGAAGGGGCCGCACGATCATTGGGTCGCAGTGATCAAGCCGGGCCGCATTCTTTATGAAATGGAAGGCGTGGAACCGAAGGTCGCACGCGAAGCCATGCGCTTGGCAGCGCATAAGCTCGCAATCAAGACGCGATTCATTCGGCGTGAGGGAGCGGCACTATGAAGGCAGTAGAGCTAAGAAAGCTTTCGCAAGACGAACTGCTCGCCAAGGCGGCAGAGATTCGTAAAGAGCTTTTTAATGCGCACATCAAACACTCGACAGGTCAGTTCGAGAATACGGCGCGGTTATCGCTTTTGAAGCGAGACGTAGCCCGCGTCGAAACGGTGTTGCGCGAGAAATGTGGAGCAGAACAGTGAACGAACGTGGACTGCGACGAACAATGGTGGGGACGGTTGTCGGCAACAAGATGGACAAGACCGTCGTGGTGATGGTGGAACGCTTAGTGAAAGACCAGCAGTACAAGAAGTACATTCGCCAGCGTTCTAAATTCATGGCGCATGATGAAACCAATGCGTGTGACGTGGGCGATCGCGTGCGTATCGTCGAGCACCGCCCGTTGTCAAAACGAAAGCGCTGGAAGGTGCAGGAAACCGTCGAAAAAGCGGTGCGCGTCTAGCGTAAGGAGCGAGCAATGATCCAACAGGAATCGAATCTCAGTGTTGCCGACAATTCCGGTGCGCGCCGTGTTGCGTGCATTCGTGTACTTGGCGGGTCGGGACGCAAATATGCGTCGGTTGGTGACATCATCGTCGTGGCCGTAAAGGATGCGATCCCGAACGCACGCGTGAAAAAGGGTGAAGTGAAAAAGGCAGTCGTGGTGCGCACAGTGAAGAGCTTGCGTCGGTCGGATGGTACATACATCAAGTTCGACGAGAACGCGGCAGTGCTCATAGACAACAACCAAGAACCGATTGGGACGCGCATTTTTGGTCCTGTCGCGCGCGAATTGCGTGCTCGGAAATTCATGAAGATTATTTCCTTGGCGCCGGAGGTGCTTTAAATGACTGCGCGACTTCGTGAACAGTATCAAAAGGCGGTCGTGCCGAAGCTGCGCCAGCAGTTCGGTTATAAGAACGTGCATCAAGTGCCGCACTTGGACAAAGTGGTGATTAATATTGGTTTGGGTGAAGCTACGCAAAATCCCAAGCTTCTTGAGAAAGCGGCGGAAGAACTTGCGGCGCTTTCGGGCCAAAAACCTGTACTTTGCCGAGCCAAGAAATCGATTGCAGCTTTTCGTTTGCGTGAGAATCAAGCAGTGGCTTGTCGCGTGACACTTCGCGGTGAGCGAATGTGGGAATTTCTCGATCGCCTCATGAATATTGCCTTGCCGCGCGTGCGTGACTTCAAAGGTGTGTCACCCAAGTCGTTTGATGGGCGGGGTAATTACAATCTGGGAATCAAGGATCACTCGATTTTTCCAGAGATCAATTACGACAAGATCGAGCGGATGACGGGCATGAACATTACAATGTGTATCGTGTCGAAATCGGATGAAGAGAGTCGCGCACTGCTTGGCGAACTTGGAATGCCGTTCCGCAAGTAGCGGGCGAAGGAGAATTAGAACGTGGCAAAGAAATCAAAAATTGCTCAGCAAAAACGCGAGCCGAAATTCAAAGTGCGAGGCTATCACCGGTGCAAGTCGTGTGGTCGAGCACGTGCGTATTATCGACGCTTTGCGCTGTGCAGAATTTGTTTACGAAAATTTGCGCTCGACGGAAGAATCCCGGGCGTCATCAAATCGAGTTGGTAGGAGCGAAACAATGCCGACAGATCCCATCTCCGACATGTTGGCGCGCGTGCGCAATGCAGGCAAAGCGCGCCATCTCGAGGCGTTTATTCCTTTTTCGAAGCTCAAGCTCGCGATTGCGACAGTGCTGAAAGATCAAGGTTATCTCGCCAACGTACAGCAAGAGACGCGACAGGGGCACCCCGTGCTGCGTGTGGAAATTCGTTATGACTCGCGCGGTGTGCCGATGATTGATGGTTCCCGCCGCATTAGTCGCCCGGGCCGACGTGTTTATGTGTCGAAGGACGAAATCGCCAAAGTGCGAAATGGTCTTGGTATCGCGGTGTTGTCGACATCGAAGGGTGTTATGACAGACGAAGCTGCGCGCCAAGCATCGCTTGGTGGCGAGCTTCTTTGTGAGGTTTGGTAGAAATGTCGCGAATTGGTTTGCAAGCGATTGAGGTTCCGAGCGGTGTTACCGTGGCGGAAAAGAATGGTTTGGTTTGCGTGAAAGGCCCGAAGGGTGAGCTTTCTGAGCGTCTGCCGGCGGGTATTGCGATGAGTCTTGCTGATTCAGAAGTGAAATTTACGCGCACGAATGAACTCAATGAAACGCGTGCGCTACACGGATTGATTCGTGCACTTACGGCGAACATGGTGGCGGGGGTGACGAAGGGTTTTCGCAAGGATCTCGAAATTCAAGGGGTCGGCTATCGTGCGCAGGTTGCGGGAAAGAAGTTGAACTTGACGCTTGGTTTTTCGCATCCCGTTGAAATGCCGATTCCGTCCACGCTCTCGGTTTCCGTCGAGAACAATACGCTGATCAAAATTGAAGGTATCAATCGCGCAGAGGTTGGGCAGTTTGCAGCCAATATTCGCGCTTTGCGTCCGCCGGAACCCTATAAAGGCAAGGGTGTTCGTTACGTTGGTGAGCAGGTTCGACGTAAGGTCGGTAAGAGCGGAACGGCTTGAGGTAGATCATGAAAAAGAAAATGAACAACGAACGAAAACGAATGTGGGTAGCAAGGCGCCAGCGTGTGGTCCGAAAGATTTCTGTGTCGGATCGGCCGCGGCTGACGGTGTTTCGCAGCTCGAAGCATATTTATGCGCAATTGGTTGATCCTGTGACGGGCTCCACGCTCGGTGCAGTGTCGACGCTGTCGAAGTCTCTGATTCCTGCTGGTGCGAGCACGAAGGATACGGAAGCGGCCAAGAAGGTTGGTGCGGCGATCGCCAAGTTGGCGGAGTCGAAGCAGATCCGCGAAGTCGTCTTCAATCGCAACGGATTTCTCTATCACGGCCGCATTAAGGCCCTCGCAGAAGCTGCCCGCGAAGCAGGGCTTCAGTTCTAAGGTGGGAAGGATTGTATGGCGAAAGAACGTTTGAACCCGAACGACTTTGAACTTACGGATCGAGTGGTTCATATCAGTCGCGTGGCGAAAGTAGTGAAGGGTGGCCGACGCTTTAGCTTCAGCGCCTTGGTAGTTGTGGGAAACAGCGACGGAATTGTCGGCGTGGGACGCGGCAAGGCGAGTGAAGTGCCGGAAGCCATTCGCAAGGGCGTCGAACAAGCGCGCAAACATTTGCGACGAGTGCCACTCCAGAACGGCACTTTGCCGCACGAGGTATTGGGGCGCTTTGGTGCAGGTCGCGTGCTGCTGAAACCGGCTTCGCCGGGTACAGGCGTGATTGCGGGTGGTCCCGTGCGCGCAGTGGTAGAGAGCGCTGGTGTGCGCGATGTGCTTACGAAGACGATTGGAACGAGCAATCCGCAGAACGTAGTGTGGGCAACGCTCGCTGGCCTCGAACAATTGCGCGAGCCCGAAGCGCGGCTTCGCGAGCTCCAAGGATAAAAAGCAATGGCGAAGAAAGCAAAGATTCGCGTAACCCAGGTACGAAGTGCCATCGGGTATGACAAGAAACAACGCGTGGTGTTACGTGGTTTAGGATTGAGCCGCTTGCACCAGACGGTCGAGCTCGAAGATACGCCGGCCGTGCGCGGGATGGTGACCAAAGTCGTGCATCTCGTGAAGGTGGAGGAGTAACACAATGTTGGATCGACTCGAAACGCGCCCTGGAGCAAGAAAAACGGTGAAGCGCCTTGGCCGTGGTACTGGTTCAGGCCTGCACAAGACATCGGGTCGTGGTGTCAAGGGGCAGGGCAAGCGCTCCGACGGTGCACCGACGCGGCTTGGTTTTGAAGGCGGTCAGATGCCGCTCATTCGCCGCATGCCGAAACACGGCTTTACAAATCGTGCTCGCCAAGAAAACGAAATCGTGAATCTTGCTTCGCTTGCAGTATTTTCCGACGGAGAGACGGTCGATGCGTCGGCGCTTAAGGCCAAGGGCTTGATTCGCGGCAGTGGTTCTCCGGTCAAGATTCTTGGTAACGGTGAGCCGCCGAAGAAGCTTACGGTGAAGGTCAATCGCATCAGTAAGAGTGCTCAGACAAAACTCGAAGCGAATGGTGGCACGGTGGAGATCGTGAATTGACCGGTGGTGTAGGAAATATCGGGAGAATTCCGGAGCTGAAGTCGCGGATTCTCTTTACGCTCGGAATGCTGATCGTATACCGGATGGGGTCGTTCGTTGTAACGCCTGGTGTAAATCCGGAGGTGATTCGCGGATTTTTTCAGCAGATGTCGGGTACGGTTTTCGGGCTTTTTAATCTGTTTTCAGGTGGAGCGCTGGAGCAGCTTTCGATTTTTGCGTTGGGCATTATGCCGTACATCAGCGCATCGATCATTTTTCAGCTGTTGACTGCAGTGGTCCCGCAACTCGAAGAGCTGAAGAAGGAAGGCGGCGAGGGGCAAAAGAAGATTAATCAATGGACGCGTTACGCCACGGTGGTGCTTGCGCTCTTTCAAAGTTTTCTGATTGCACTCGCGCTTGAAAGAGGTCAGTTCGGCCAAAACGCCGTCGTAAACCCCGGCTTAGGCTTCAAACTAATGTGTATGTTGACGCTTACCACAGGTACGGCTTGTATCATGTGGATTGGCGAGCAAATGACAGAGCGCGGTATTGGAAACGGAATTTCGCTCGTCATTTTCGCAGGCATCGTTACGCGCATTCCGGCAGCTTTCGGCGCACTTTTCGAAATGATTCAAACCAAGCGTTTTAACTTGGTTGAGGTTTTATTACTTTTAATCTTTGTGGTGTTTGTGCTCGGCTTTGTGGTTTTTGTTGAGCGCGCGCAGCGCCGAATTCCGATTCAAACGGCTCGCCGCATGGCTGGACATAACAAGATCATCCAAGGCGGAATGAGTTATTTTCCGCTGCGCGTGAATACTGCGGGAGTGATTCCACCGATTTTTGCTTCGTCACTGCTGATGTTTCCGCTAACGATTGCCAATTTCGGGGGGCTACCGGAGTCGGCACAGCAATTTATGGCAGACCATCTGAGTCCACAGAGTGCGTTGTACAATGTGGTGTATGTTGTGTTGATCGTTTTCTTCGCGTTTTTTTACACGGCCATCATGATTGATCCGAATGATGTCGCCGAAAACATCAAGCGTGCTGGTGGATATATCCCTGGAATTCGGCCAGGTAAAAAGACGGCCGCTTATATTGATCGCGTGCTTTCGCGCCTGACACTGATTGGTGCTGTTTACATTGCGGTGGTTTGTGCATTACCAGCGTTGCTTACATTCAAAATGAATGTTCCATTTCACTTTGGTGGTACGGCGCTCTTGATCGTGGTTGGCGTCGCACTCGATACGATGGGGCAGATCGAGTCGCATCTTGTTTCGCGCCAATATGAAGGTTTGGCCGGCGGTGCAGGAAAAGTTGGACGCCGGAGACTGCGACGATGAAAGCGAGGCGCTTGTTGTTATTGGGTCCACCCGGTGCGGGCAAGGGTACCCAGGCGCAGCGATTGGTGAAAGAGCTGCAGATTCCACAAATTGCAACAGGAGATATGTTGCGAGCGGCGGTCGCAGCCGGTACTGAGGTTGGCAAAGCCGCCAAGGCATGCATGGAGCGAGGAGAGCTTGTTTCCGATGCGATCGTGATTGGAGTTGCAAAGGAGCGTTTGCAAGCGTCGGACACAAAGGTGGGTTGGATCCTTGATGGTTTTCCCCGCACCGTTGCACAAGCCGAGGCACTCGATGCGATGCTAGAGGAGCTCGGTACGCCGCTTGAGCGTTGCGTGTCGCTGACAGTAGATGAAGGTGTTTTGGTCGATCGATTGCTGAAGCGAGCGACGATTGAGGGTCGTTCGGACGATAATGAAGCAACGATTCGTAATCGGATGAAGGAATATCGTGCGAAGACAGAGCCCTTGGTAGCGTACTACCGGGGGCGGGGTCTCCTTGCGGAAATCAATGGACTTGGAACGGTTGAGGAGGTTGCAGGCCGGATAGGAGAGGCGGTTTCGAAGTAATGGGCTATGGTCCCGCGCAAATTCCGCTCAAGACGCGGCGGGAGATCGAAATCATGCGGGAGGCCGGTCGTCATGTGGCCGAAATCTTGCTTGAAGTCCGAGAACGGGTTCGACCTGGCATTACGACGGCAGAGCTGAACCGGATTGCAGAAGAAGAAATCAAACGTCGCGGAGTTCATTCGTCTTTCAAAGGCTATGGGCCTCACGGGTTACCCAAGTATCCAGCGGTGATTTGTATTTCGGTGAATGAAGAGATTGTTCACGGGATTCCAGGTCCACGAGTCCTGAAAGAGGGGGACATCGTGGGATTCGATTTTGGTGTGCATGTTAATGGGATGCACGGTGATTCTGCGGTGACCGTCGGAGTTGGAGAGATCAGCGAGGAGGCGAAGCGGCTTCTCGATACAACATGTGATGCACTGTACTCGGCAATCGAGAAGGCTTGGCCAGGAAACAGGCTTTCCGATATTGGGCATGCGGTGCAAAGCAAGGCGGAAAGAGCGGGTTATTCGGTCGTTCGGGATTTTGTTGGTCATGGGATTGGGCATAAATTGCACGAGCCGCCACAGATTCCAAATTACGGTGATCCGGGTAAGGGACCGCGTTTGCGGGCGGGAATGACGCTTGCAATTGAGCCGATGGTGAATGTCGGTGTAGCGGGAGTGAATGTGTTGAAAGATGGCTGGACGGCAGTGACGGAAGACCGCAAACTGTCCGCCCATTTTGAACATACGATTTTGATTACGGACGAGGGTCCAGAGATTTTGACGAAAGTCGAAGGCTCGCATTGAAGAGCCGCGGAGAGAAGAAATGAAGGTAAGAGCATCCGTCAGAAAAATTTGTGAAAAGTGTCGGGTTATCCGCCGCCGTGGTGTCGTGCGGATCATCTGTGAGAATCCGAAGCATAAGCAACGGCAAGGGTAGAAGGAGAAGAGTATGGCGCGTATCGCAGGCATCGACCTTCCGCGCAATAAACGCCTCGAAGTTGCGTTGACGTACATCTATGGTATTGGGCGTGCGTCCGCGAAACAAATTTGTGAACGAGCAGGCGTCGATATCAACACAAAAACGGATCACCTGAGCGAGGTGGAGCTGATTCGCGTTCGCGAGATCATCGAATCCGGATACAAAGTGGAAGGCGATTTGCGTCGCGAAGTTTCGCAAAACATCAAGATGTTGATGGATATGGGATGCTATCGCGGTCTTCGCCATCGACGTGGACTTCCGGTGCGCGGGCAGCGGACTCACACAAATGCGCGTACGCGGAAGGGTCCGAAGAAAACTGTGGCCGGCAAGAAGAAGGTCGGGGTGAAGTAGCCGATGGTTCAGAAGACGGGCAAGAAGAAAGTGAAGAAGAACGTGCAAAGCGGTGTTGTGCATGTTCAGTCGACATTCAATAACACGATCATCACGATTACGGATGTCGCAGGCAACACAGTTTCGTGGGCTGCAGCGGGGCAGGGATTTGCGGGTTCGCGTAAGTCGACGCCGTTCGCAGCGCAGGTTGCTGCCGAAGACGCGGCGAAGAAAGCGATCGAGCATGGCGTTCGAACCGCTTCGGTGTATATCAAAGGTCCGGGTGCTGGCCGTGAGTCGGCATTGCGCGCCATTCAGGCGGCGGGCATTCGTGTAACAATGATCAAAGACGTGACGCCGGTGCCGCATAACGGTTGTCGACCGCCCAAGCGGCGAAGAGTGTAGGAGAAGAGTATGGCGCGGTATCGAGGTTCGGATTGTCGGATGTGTCGACGCGAAGGCACGAAACTCTTTTTAAAGGGCGATCGTTGCTACAGCGAAAAATGTGCATTAGACCGTCGAGCGTACGCACCGGGACAGCATGGTCAAAATCGTCCGCGGTTCTCGGAGTACGGCTTGCAGATGCGTGAGAAGCAGAAGGTCAAGCGCATGTACGGAATGCTCGAAGGACAGTTCGAGGGCACGATGACCAAGGCCAGCCACCAAAAAGGCGTTGCAGGTGAAAATCTGCTTTCGCTTTTGGAGCGCCGCCTTGACAACGTAGTGTTTCGGCTTGGATTTGCGACGTCGCGTAGCGAAGCGCGACAGTTGATTCGTCACGGACACTTTTTGGTGAATGAGCGCAAGACGAATGTTCCTTCGTTCTTGGTGAAGCCGGGGACTAAGGTTGTGTTGCGTGAAGGGTCGCGTGAAATAGCACGCATCGTCGGTGCGCTCGAAGCGCTTGATACGAAGAGTGTGCCGAGTTGGCTTGAAATGGACGCTGCAGCTTTTACGGGTACGGTGAAATCAATGCCGCAGCGTGAAGACATCACTTTGCCGATTCAAGAGCAACTCATCGTTGAGCTTTATTCACGATAATTTTTTGGGGTAACACGAATGGAAACTACAAGCATTCAGCAGGAATTGTTTGCCAAGAACTGGCGCGAGTTGATTCGCCCCACGGCGTTTGAAGTCG
>CAYRID010000068.1:0-12391 GCA_964424225.1 uncultured Geobacter sp. | reverse complement strand
GGCGATGCTGCGCACGATCCCTGACGGATCGTGCAGCAGCTTCGGGAAGGTTTCGCCTTCGATTTGTGTGGCGGCGTATGCGGCTTCGGTAGCAAGCCGCGTGTGAGGAGAAAGCCACCACAGCGTAATGCTCAGACTGAGTGCGCTCGTGCATGCGACAAAAAAATGCGTCAAGTCGATGCGGATCTTGTGATGCACGAGCGCGGACTCCTTCATGATCGTTTAAAATCCAAAGCGCACTCCGGTATAGAAGGTGCGTCCTAGAGTGCCGTAGCCGCGAATTTCTTGATAGTGCTCATTGAGCAAGTTTTTACCCTCGACGAAAACTTCCCAATTTTCGTTGATGCCGTGCGTGAGGCGCAGGTCAACGAGCTTGTAGTCGTTCATCTTGACTGCCGACGGTGAGCCCCAATCGAAGCGATTGCCAATGTAAGTGAAGTGGAGGTCGGCGCTTGTGCGTGGCAAGAAGCGATAGTGCAGGCTTGCGCTAGCCGTGTGCCGTGGCCGACGAAGTAGATCTTTGTGTGTGTCCATGTCTTCTGTACGCGTATAAGTGTAGCTTCCACGAATGCTCAGAGCGTCGAATGGTGTATAGGCGAGGCCTACCTCGACGCCGCGCGCCCGCGCCATATCGATGTTTCGATTGATGAACGTAAAGGTGCCGGAATCAAATTCAAGCACGATCTTGTCTCGAATTTTATTGTCGAAATAGGTGAGATCGAACGTGACGCGGTCGTGAAAGAGATTCTGCTCGTAACCGATATCCCAACCGCGACTGCGTTCGGGTTCGAGATCTGGATTGGGTAAAGTGTAGGGGTTGTAACCCGAAAATTCCGACGGTGTGGGCGCTTGGATGCCTGTGCCAAAGCTTCCGCGAATGCGTGCGCCCCACTGCGGCATGGTGTACGCAAACGCGCCGCGATAGGTGACATGATTGCCGGCGGAGTCGAGATGGTCGTTTCGCGCACCGAGCGTGAGGTGTAGGTTTTTGACTGGTTCGATTAAAAACTGTCCGTAGAAGGCATACGTTTGCACGGTGTCATCGTAATTGACGCCCGGTGAGCCCCAAAGCGTAAAGTCCGTAACCGAGCGATATTTTTCTTTTTCGCTTTCCGCACCAAACACAAAAGTGAGTGGATCGAAGGCGCGCACGGTTCCAAGATAAGCATATTTTTCGCGTGTGCCTTTTGAATGGTCGGTCTGTCGTATTCCGTCTTCGGTTTCGCGGCGGACCTGCGTGAACTGCGCAGAAAGTTTGCTTTCCCACGCACCGTCGAAGGCCAAATAGGTTGCGCTGAGGCCGCCGATCCAGTCGCGCTGCGTGCCTTCTTGGCGCGTGTCGCTCGCTGGGGCGGGCAAGAAGGGATCATCAAATTCAGCTTGAGATTCGACATAACGCAAATTTGTGTCGAAACGCAATTTTTCAGTCGCCTGGAAGCCGAGGCGCAAATTGCCGTTGGCATTGCGATTTGCATCGCGTTCGCTGTTGCCGTCGCGTTCATCGGCAGCGGAAACGCCGCGTGTGGAAAAATAATTTCCACCGACGGACCAGTCGAGGCGCTCGACGGTTCCGTATAGCGTGGTGCCCGTTTCGTAAGTTCCGTGTGATCCGTAGCGTGCGCGTACGTTGCCCGAGACGGCCTTCTCGCTTTCGCGCCCGCTCTTGGTGAAAATGTGAATCACTCCGCCGATGCTGTTCGAGCCATAGAGCACGCTTTGCGGGCCACGCAAAATTTCAATGCGTTCGATGTCGCTTGCGTTGAGTGTGCCGAAGTCGAAGGGGGCATCGCTTGCGGGGTCTGAAGCTTCGATGCCGTCAATCAACACCAAAGTGTGATTGGCTTCCATTCCGCGAATGCGCACTTCGGAGAGTGTGCCGTAGCCGCCGGAGCGGTTGACAGCAAAGCCCGGCACGTGCTGCAAAACGTCAATGACATCGACGGCGCCGCTTTTTTTGATTTCTTCCGCACTGATTACGGTGACGGTGCTGCCGATGCGCTCGCTTGGAGTTGCGACGCGTGTGGCGACGATTACTTCGGGCCGTGCCAGGGCGCGCGTTGCGGAGAAGAGGAGGAATAAAGCGAGAAGTCCGCGGATGGAGCAAAAAGCAATAACACAAAACTGTTTCTGATTGCGGCGCGCGTGCATGAACTTTTCCATTTCTAACGAAAGCGCATTGCTTTCGAGTCATGGAGGCGTATTCCGTAGAAAATTGCAGAGTGAATTTGCGCGACGGCACCGTCGGTGCAGGGCCTTTGCGTGCAAAGACAAATTGAAACAATGGCTTGGAATTCAATTTTTGACAGGCAATTTTCGGTTGGCGTGTGCTCTCCCGTTGCAGCAAAACGTTACTACGAACGGAAGATCCGCCTCGCTAGAGCAACCCCGCTCCGACGATGAAGTAACGGCAATGGAGGAGGTCTCCTGGCTTGCAGGTCGCTGCGATTTGCCGAGCCTTCCCAGTTTCCCAGTGGCATATTTGGCTTTCGCTCGCTGCATACAGTTGCGGGGGCAGCCACGTTTTCACCGTGTTCCCTTTTCCGGTCGTGCAAAGTTTCGAGCAGTCTGAAGACTCGAGATTCACACGCGGAATACCGCCATTGCGCGGGTCACTATACGAGATCCGAAGCAGCTTGCAAGAAGTTGCTGACCCGCGTGGGTTGGTTTGCGCTTTGTAACTGGGAAAGAAGGGTCTTGGTTGCACGTCTTGGTTGCGTGCAGATGTCCGTGTGGGAAGAAGGATGTGTTGCGGGTCGTCGATCAACGAAGCGGTGCGTTGGGTGTGGCTCGTTGCTTGTTCGTTGTGTTTTTTCGGTCCATAATAAAAGGCCCTTTTCACGCGCGCGTTGTGCGCTTGCGTTGCTTGTTCATGCGAGGGTGATTCATGCGATTCGGTGAGTGGGAGAGAGCGTGTTTAGCGAAATCGTAGAGCGATTAGAGATTGAAGACGCTGTGGCCAAGCTTCCGTCGGTGCCCGAGGCTCTTACGCTTTCGGTAGTCGTGCCGACGTATCGGCGTCCACAGAATCTTGCCTGTTTGCTCGCGGCTCTCGAAAAACAAGTCACGGGCAATTCGCGCTATTCGGTAGTCGTTGTGAACGATGGCAGTCATGATGCTGAGTATCAGCGCGTGCTTGATCGCTACGGCTACTTTGTCGAGTATCATGCTTTGCCGGAAAATCGAGGTCCCGCCCTTGCACGCAATGAGGCGGTTCGACGAGCCAAGGGTGCGTTCTTGGTATTCACCGACGATGATTGCGAACCGCCCGCGCACTGGCTCGATCGGTTGGCAGCGATTCTCGATGCTTCACCGTATTTGGTGGTAGTCGGTGGACCGACGAAAATGGATCCATCCCGACACCGAAAAGCGTTGGCTCGTTTTTTGGAGCATATGCAGCTTCTGCCGCGCCCGCTGTATCAGCGCGGTGATTTGTATTGTTTGCCGACAGCCAACGTGGCAGTGCGTAAAGATTGGTTCGAGGCGATCGGCGGTTTTGATCACCGCTTTTGCTACGCCGCAGGCGAAGATGCAAATTTGACGTTTCGCTTGCGACACTTTGGTGCGTCGATGATTGTCGTGGGGGAATGGTATACCGGCCATGACCTTAATTTTACGTTCCGGGAATTGTTGCAGCGCTACTATCGCTATGGTTTTGGCAATATGCAGCACGCTCTTTTATCCGACGATCCGACGGATCAAGGGTTGTTCGAATACACATCTCTTGGAGAAATCATTTGGTATGAGCGCCAGGCACCAGCGCGGCGTGCCGATTCTTTGCAGGCCGTGGAATCTCGCTTCGAGCGCTGGCTTTTTTCCGGACTTTTCTATCTGACACGAATCTGTTATCAGCGCGGCGCACTACATGCGCGCCGCGAGATGGCAAAGTGGTATCCTGAGCTGGCTCGAAGTTGAGCCTGGGTGCCCGCAGTGCTTAGACACCGAAAGGTGTTACTAATTTAAAATTTGTAGGCATGCGTTCGTTGCTGCATTGAGTGGGCTTGAATACTTGCGCGCCGCAAAGCCATTCGCCCAACTTTGGCTGAGTGTGCGCATTCGCGGATCGTGAGCCGCCAACTCCATTGCCGAGGCGATGGTGTCTTGCGCGGTGGCAGCGAGGTCGCAGATCGTCGCTACGCCGAGAGTTTTTAGTGCTTGAGCCGTGAGCTGCATTTCGAGACAAAGTGGAAGAAGCACTTGTGGGCGTCCCGCGGTGAGCGCGGCGTGTGCTGTGATGTGATTGGCGTGGCTAAGGATGACGGACGCTTCGCGAATGACTTTTTCAAAGGCAGGGGGCTCGTTGTAGACGTGGATGCCGCGGCTCTGCAAAAACGGTCCATAAGCACCTGCCGGGCCACGAAAATAAACCGACACAGGAAAGTTTAGGCTGCGCAAGGCGAGCATCGCCGCTTCGATGTTTTCATCGTCCGGTGCAATGTAGGCAAAGGCGGAAGGCGATTCGGGTAGCGGCGTGGGCTCAGGTAGTGTTTCGACTGGTGCAAAAAGTGGCTCTTGACGCACTTTTGCGTAAGGGTCGAGTTCGGGAAAGCTGCATACAAAACGCGCGTGCGTGGCGAGAAGGCGCGGCAGCGTTTCAAGAGCCGACTGCCCAAGGCGCTTTTGCACCTCATGCACAACCGCGAGAAGATGTTTTTGCGGCGCGATGGGTGGAATGTGCGGACGCAGGCTAGGAAATTCGTGCGTTTCCGTCGGTGGAAGGGCAAAACCGTTTCCGAGCAAAATCACCGGAATTCGTTCGCGCGCTGCAAGACAAAGCGTTGGACAGTGGTCGGCGAGGATCAAGTCTGGCTTTACAACCGTAAAGAGCTGTTGCCAAGCAACGACCATGGCGAGCAAGGGATCCGGATTGGTGTAGCCGTGCAGTGCAAGGATGTCCGCATAGGAACCCGCAGATCGAAAGGGCGGATTGACATCGTGGAGCGATTCTGGCCAGATCGGTGCCTGCACGAGTGGGAATCCGTCTTGCTTGAGCAAGGCCAAGGGGTGCACGACGTCGGGCGCTGCAAAGACGATGCGAAAGCCTTGTTCGGTGAGGCGTTTCGCGATCAGTCGTAAGCCTGCGACATGCCCAAGGCCGCTACCGAGTTCCCAAGCGCACAGGACAGTTTTTTTCGAGGTCATCGTTGGTTACACTTTTGCGTGACGATTCAAGAATGTTCTTGAGGTGATGAAGAGATACGCTGAAAGGGATTTTGTAGTCGGAAAACTCACGGCGGTATCCGAAACTTTCGCTTCGAGATACCGCCGTGTTTTTGTTCAAGCACGCAAAGAGCAGAAGGCCCCGAGCTATTTCGGTCCGCCGTAGCCACGGTGCTTCACCTTCTTCTGGCTTAGCGGGAACTCAAGGCTTGAGAAGAGGCTCTGCGGGTCATCCTTGCGGTGGCGATCCTTCAGGCTCTTGTTCGAGCCGAAGTAGTAGCGAACGCCCACATCGATACGTGAATAGTCCTCGCTTCCGTACTTGTGGCCCATGTCTTCGCCGTATGCACCACCGCCGAAAAATGCGAGCCCAGGAACCGCATCGAACCCGGGTTGGTACTCGACGTCGACGCTGCCGGCATATTGGCCCGCAACCATCTGCGAGCCGACTTGGAGCATCACATTGTCGATCGGGTACCAGCGCAGATCGAGATCAACGTAGGTACTGTGTCGTGCATCGCCCCATTGGTAGCCCGTGCGAGCGCCCACAGTGAAGTCGCCGAGATAAACTTCGCTTTCAAGGCCCGTGCGACTTACTTCGGTGTTGCCCTTGCGCAAATGCGCATAGGTTGCGCCCACGAGTGCAATTTCCGGATCTCGCCAGAAGAAGTGGCCACCGGCACCCCAAAGCGTATCGCCGTGGGTTTGGCCTGCGAGTCCGTCGATTTGCACGCCGAAGAGATCGCTAATCGGAGCCGTGAAACTGCCTTCAACGGCTTCCAGGCCATTTGAGTTCCAAGAACCGCCGCGCACGCCGAGTTTGCCGTTGAAACCAGAAACGGCCGGTTCATCCGAAGCGGAAGCCGGCGTTGTTAGACCAAGGCCGAGCATTGCGGCCACTGCCGCAACGGCCGAACCCGACTTCATGATGCGTCGCAGCGTGTTCTTGCTGGCAGCGAAGTCATAGGCCATCTCGTCGATCGGAACGAGGGCAACACCGGGTGACGTAAAGCCGATGCGCACTGCCGCAAGGAAGCGATCCGCGGCCGGAATGCTCTCGAAAATCGCTTGTGCAAGGCGATTTTCGATTGTGCGCATTTGTTCGACGTGGACGCCGTCTTTGTTTGCCACTTTGCCCCAGCGCAGCACGACATACACCGTTCGCTGTACGGGCGAGAAGTAAACACCTCCAACCTGTTCGCCGAGTTGTGCGCGAATGCTCGCAGCGCAGCGTACGAGGATGCCAGCACGACCGATGCTTTGTGTCGGATCATAGACGAGTTCGTCGTGCGCGAAGCGTTGTACGAGGCTTTCGACGCTTTGTTCGCGTTCAAGCTTTTCCGTCGGATGCACTTTGATTTTGCAAGCGACGTTCAACCCTTGTTTGTGTAGCTCTTCTTGCACGGCTTTCTGTAACGACTGGTGACCGTTGCGTCGAGTGGTGTGCAGCGTGAGTCGCTCACGGCGGGCATGATCGATCCCCGCAGCGAACACCGGCACATCCTGACGACCAAGGCATTTTTCAAGCGCACTTCGATCTAATTCTTTTGTCATACAAGGCTCCTTTGTTCATGGGTTGGTACTCACTTGGAACGCAGAATTGACCGTGCATTCTAAGTGTGACTCTCGTGCATTCTTTTTGGTGTGTGCGCGTCAGCGATTTGATCGCGATCAATGCCCCCCCGCACTGCGCCTTCCGGAATGGCCTACAAATTTATCGGAAGTTTGATGAAAAAATAGTTTTTATTGACTGATCCCCGAAAAATTTTTTTGCCTTTTTGCAGCTTCCATTTCGGAACTCCTCAAAACTGTGTTCCGAGTTTGCCGGTGGGGGGGGGCGTAGCGGTCTTCGCTGTGCACTGGGCAACTCGTTAGCTTTCTTCTTTGCGGGCGCGGAAATAGGCTTCAACTTTTCGAATCAATTCGGTTTTTGAGGTATTCCAGACGAGGTTGCCTTGGGCGTCGAGGGCGAGATCTTGTTCGGGGTGAAAGCTGTAGTCGACGAGCATCTGGAAGCGGCTGCCGTAGTGGCGGTTTTGGATGGTGCCGTGCCAGAGGTGAAATACACGCCCGGGTGTAAAGCTGACACTGCCTTGTATGGTTTCAAAAAAGTCACGACTCCAGCGTGTTTGATGCTCGCTCAATGGGCCCGGCATTTCGCCGGCATAGCGATGCGTGCGCCAATATTCGTGATTACCAAAGAGCGCTTGAGAAAATACGACGTCGCCATGGCCGAGAATGTGGTGCGCGTAGAGACCGTGCATCTCAATCGATTTGCGCCGCGCCGCCCAGCCAAAGCCGGTATGTCCGTGCAGCATGAACTGGGTGAGTCGCTCGGCGTGTTCGGTCCGCGGCACGGTTGCAAGCCCGGCTCCGAGCCCGTGCATCGAATGTCCTTCTTGATGACCGAACTTAAAGTAATCGCGTGGGGCCCAAGTTTGGCCGGGGTGTAACCAACAGGCTTCCGAAAAAGGCTGCACGATATGGTATCGCTCGAGCCTGGCTGCAGTGTCTTGCACCCAATTTGCGTTTTCAAAGAGGACATCGCCGTCGAGCCAAGCGACTTTGTCACAGTCGGCAGGAAGTGCCGCTACGCCAATGTTGATGAGATTTTCCTTTAGGAACATCACGCTGCGCGAGTGGCGTCGAACGACGAGATCGGCGAGATCGTCGCGAATGACCGGTGTTTGACCCTCAAAGGTCAGCTCGACGATCATCAGTTTCAGGCCTTGCGCTCGCACGGCTTCGCAAAAACGTTCAAGATTGGTGGTTTTGTTTTTATAGCCGGCAGGGTTGAAGTATGTGGTGATGCCCCAAAAGCTTCCTGGCAAATGAGTTGGAAAGCGCGCAATCTCGGGGAGCGCTTCTTCGGCATAACAGGCGGCAGGATGCGTCGTGGGCTGCTGCGTTGCGTCTTGGAGCAGATCACGCTTGGAGAACAATCGGTTCCACATCGAGCGTCAAGCTTTCTCCGCCGTTTCTTTCAGCGCTTGGTTCATGGCATGAAAGGCGGCTTCGACTTTCTTGTTCATGAGTGGATACAGCAGTGCACCGAGTAGTCCTTCAAAGGTTTCGGCCTGCACGAAACGCGAACGTGTGTCGGAGAGTGCAATGACTTGAAAGCGATGCTCGTTTTCAAGAATCCAGCGGTGCGGTCCGGCGAGCCATGCAAACTCCGATCCCGCAATGACTCTTGAAAGTGTCACCGAAACATTCATGCGTTGTCCGTCGGGGAATTGGAGTGCGATGCGCAGTTTTTCGTCGGGCGCGAATTGGCCTTCGACGCGTTGCAGAAATGGATTCCACGAGAGATCCGAAAGGTTTGTCAGAATCTCCCAAACGCGTTTTGCCGCAGCATCGATTTCGATTTCCGTGAAGACTTCTTTCTTGGCCATGCTTGGTTTCTTCCTTGCGGTCTTGAAGCGGATGGTTTGCGGTGGGACTGTGGTTTTTTCGCACACTATACAGGTTGCAAAATCCGGCTTGAGCGCGGGATATGTGCAAGGTAAGGTTCGCGCGACCAATTTTTCAAGAGGAGACATGCGATGAGTAGTCATCAAGCCCCGCTTGCTGGAGTGCGCGTCATCGAAAGTTCGTTGCTTGGGCCCGCGGCTATTACGACGCATCTCGCAGATTTGGGTGCGGACGTCATCAAGGTGGAATCTCCGTCGGGAGACTACATTCGCGAGATGACTTGGCCCATCATCGAGGGCGTGTCGCTCATGCATCTGCATCTCAATCGCGGCAAGCGCAGCCTCGTGCTGGATTTGAATAGCCCGGAAGCTGTGGAGATTTATCGCGAGCTCGTCAAAGGTGCCGACGTGGTGATCGAGGCCATGCGTCCGGGTGCGCTCGCGCGACGCGGGCTTGGTTTTGAAGACTTGAAAAAGATCAACCCACGCATCGTGTTTTGCACGATTTCGGGGTATGGCATGACGGGGCCGTACCGCGAAATGCCGTCACACGGAATTGCGTATGATACTTGGGCCGGTATCGTGAAGCCCGCGTACGACGAAGACGGCTTTTGCTACATCCCGGAACATGCGTCGATCGGTATTCATGCGGGACCGCTTTTTGGTGCGTTCTCGGTGCTCGCGGGTGTGATTCGCGCGCGAGCGACGGGCGAAGGTTGCATGATCGAAATTGGGCAGTCCGACGGTGCAGCGTACATGGATTGGTATCGAAGCGAATCTTGGAAAGCGTACGAACGCCCGGAATCCGAAGTGACGGGAAACAAGGCCGACAATTATTTGCGTCGCGCACCAGGTACGGCCGGAATGAAAGAGGGCGTGCGCTACCAAATGTATGAATCTTCCGATGGGCACGTTTTGTTCATGGCTTCCGAGCAAGAGTTTTGGAAGAACTTCTGCGAGGGAATGGGGCGTACAGATTTATTCGAGAAGTGGCCGGGTTCAAAGTATGCGGATCACGCGCGCGGAAATCGTGAATTGCAGGCCGAGCTTCGCGAGATTTTCAAAACGAAGACTTCGAAGGAGTGGCTTGACTTTAGCGTGAAGCAAAATACACCGATCGCTCCCGTAAATTCGCCGCAGACGATTCTTGAGGATCCGCAATTTCAAGAGCGCTTTCCGCTCTATCCGCATGAGAAGCATGGCGCTGACATGTTGCCGTTCCCGGCGAAGTTCGTCGGCGAAACCTTGCCGGCGCCGACCAAGGCACCGACGGTCGGTGAACACACTGAGGTTGTTTTGAAATCGACGCTTGGTTACGACCAAACCAAGATTGACAAGCTTCGCGAGGTGGGCACCTTCGGAAAACCGAAATCTTCTTAACTGTCGCAGTTTGGTGTTACTGTGCGCCGTCGAGAATGCCCGAGAGGCCGCTGCGGGCATGGCGGCCAAAGGCGATTGTTTCGAGGGTGCCGATGCCGCTTTGCCTTCCGCCTGGCCCGTCGAGCTGGGCGCGGCAAATGTGATGCGTATGAATGAAGCGATAATCTTGCGGTGACACTTTGTCGAGTTCGAGCATTTCGTGGGCCTGTGCGAGTTCGCCTTTCCAGAACGCGTGTCCCCATTCGCTGTGGTGATAGCCGATTCCGATCATGTGAAATCGAATTTTGGGTGTGAGTTCGATGTGATAGGTGTCGTTGTTCTGTGTCGCAAACTCAAAAATGGCGCGCGCTGGAAAACGCGTTCCGCGTAGCCATTCGATGCGGTGTTCGATGCGTGCGAATTTGACGAGACCTGTTTCCGCGCCTTCGTCGGGAATCTGCGCGGTGTCGCGATAGAGCGGGACGCGCAGAGCTTCGAGTTGCGTCGGTGTGCCATCCGGATCTTCGAAGCTTTGAAACTGTGTGCAAAAGTCGTCAAAGAAAAGCGGTGCCCAAGCCCAGTACACCGACGGTTCTTTGTTGAGAAGTCCCGGTGCGCCGGCTTCGGGCTCGCCGATGGGACGCACGCCCCACGAGCGATCGCGTGTGCCGTAGCACTGCGCGTGTGTGAATTCGATGCGTTGGCCACCGACGATGAAGTGCCCCTCCCAGCTGCCAAGTTGCGTGAAGCGCGAGGTGTTCATGATGCAGCGCGTGCCTTCGTAGAGCAGGTTTTTGGGTTCTTGCGTGGCGATGGAGCGTGCCCGAAAGGTGAGGTCGCATTCGATGCCGGTGTCGTTGGGAGCGATGCGGTAGCGGATACTGCGCAGGGGTTTGAGGATTTCGAGCGAGAGCGCACCGATCGTGGTTTCGCTTGGGTCGCACGGCGCACGCCGGGAAGCATGAAAAGAATATTGCTTGCCGCCGATCGACACACTGAAGTGTCCATCCATGACATGTCGATTCGGGTAGCGCCCAAAGCCAATTTCAAAAACCCAGTTTCCGTCGGCGTCAAAGCCGTTGTTCCAGTAGCGCCCGTAGAAGTTTCGATCGCTTGGCGCGGGTTGCGCGATGGGCTCGGAAGTTTGATGGATCATGTATTCGTCAAACTTGCTGATCATGGGCATCTCCCGTTTGGCGCATGGTTGGTGCATGGTTGGCGTACGTATTGCGCGCAGGCATCCAACACATGAATGCGTAGTTTATGTCAGGAATGGGTTGTGCTCGCACTCGAATCCGATCGTCGTTGCGGGGCCGTGGCCACTTAAAACTTTCGTGCTGGGATCGAGAGGCAGTAGGCGCGTTCGAATGGAGCGAATCAGTTCCGAATGGGATCCGCCGGGCAGGTCGGTGCGGCCGACGGATCCACAAAATAAAGTGTCACCGACGAATAGGAGATTTTCGACGTGGAAGCAGCAGCCGCCCGGGGTGTGCCCGGGAGTGTGCAAAACGGTGGCGGTGTAGTGGCCGATCGCAAAGCGGTCTCCGTCGGCCAGTTCGCGGTCAATCGCAGGAGATTCGGTGTCGGGAAAGCCGAAGAAACGCGCTTGTTGAGGGATGCCTTCGATGAGGGGTCGATCGCCCGGGTGGATTGCAAAAGGCACTTTGAGCTCGTGCACGATTGCAGCGACGGCGCTGGCGTGATCGAGATGGCCATGCGTATTGAAAATCCCGTCGAGGGCGACGTTCTTTGCACGCACTGCGGCGAGGATGCGCTGCGGCTCGTCGCCGGGGTCGATCAATACACCATGAAGTGTCGAGTCATCCCAGACGAGGTAGCAGTTTTCTTGAAAAGATCCGTTGACGATGGTCGTGTACTGCAGCGGCATTTCGAAATCCTATCAAGATTCCGAGCCTGCGTCAGAGGCTTTGTGTGTCAGGCGTTAGTTTGCGGAACAAGCGTTCTTCTTCTTGCTCATGTGCGCGAAAGAGTACGCGGAGGTGTTCGAAGACGTACATGGCTTTTGCGTGCGCGCTGCCGTGAAGGGCGCTTTGCATTTTGCTCAGTTGCTCGCGCAGTTGTTCATGTGTGATTTCTAAATTCTGCAGATTGACTCTGTGTTCGGGATGCTGCGCAGACCAGGAAGGAAAATAGATTTTTTCTTCGCGATCGAGATGTCCGGTGAGCGCCTCGGCAAAATGAGCAAAAGCACGGTGCGCTTGCTCGCGGTTTGCATCGAGTTGTAATGCGGTCTGCATTTCGTCGAGTAGTGCGTATAAGTAGCCGTGCTCGGCGCGGGCGGCGTTTTCTTTCGTGTGTGGCCAGATTTGATTCGACGGCATTGGATTGCTCGATTGTTGCGGTGACAACGGTTCTTGAACACTAGCGCACCGTCGATTACTTCGCTGTTGGACTTACGCCGGCAAGCTTTTTCAGCACGTCAAATTCCGAATGTACAGCTT
>CAYRID010000067.1:0-12489 GCA_964424225.1 uncultured Geobacter sp. | reverse complement strand
GTGAGCGTTGAGCAGAACATTAAATCGGATATGCGTTTCATCGCCTTGCTCTCCGGCGTTGGTGTGTTGTTGATTTTTTGGATTTTCTTTCGCTCGCTGCCAAGCTTGTTTCTTGCGACATTGCCGCACCTCGTTGGAACCATTGCTGCAACGACCGTGGGGCTGTGGATTTTTGGTAGTTTGAATGCGATTGCAGTGGCGTTTGGCGTTTCGCTCGTCGGTGTATCGATCGATTATCCTACACATTTGATCAATCATTACTGTTTGCGTGATGGCGCAGAGAAGCCTCGGGGCGTCGCGCGATCGTTGATGCCGTCGCTGTTTATGGGGGCGACTACGACGATCGTGAGTTTGCTGGGTGTGGCGTTTACGGATTTTCCAGGCTTTCATCAAATGGGTGTCATGGCGAGCGTCGGCATTGGCGTTGCATTGCTTGTTACGCTTTTTGTTGTGCCTGATCTTTTGCCGAAAATTCCCGCAGTACCGTTTTCGCAACGCACGGCCAATTGGCTTTTGCAGAGCGTGCGCACGTTGGCGCGTTTCCGAAAAGCACTTTTCGGTGTTATTTTAGTATGTGTATTATTTGGTCTATGGGGATATTCGCGCTTGCACTGGGTCGATGATCTTTCAATGCTGACCGAGCCCGATCCTGCGCTGATGCACGAAGAAAAAATTGTACGTAATCGTGTGTCGCATTTTGATAGTGTGCGCTTCGTGGCTGCGCTGGCGCCCGATGAGCAGGCTGCGCTCGTGCTCAATGACCGCATTGCGGCACGGTTGAGTGCTTTGCGCGATGAAGGTGTGCTGCAGCATTATCAGTCTCTGCATTCTGTGCTTTGGTCGACGGAGTTGCAGCGCGAGAACTGGCGAATGCTGCATGAAGATTCAAGTTTATATCCTCGACTCGAAAAAGTGTATTCCGAAGTTGGCTTTGGAGCCAATGCCTTTGAGCCATTTCGTATGGCACTTGATGCGCCGACTCCGCCTCCGGTGCTTACGCTTGAGACGTTGCGCGAAACGCCACTGGGTGATCTTGCGCGTTCCATGGTGGTGCATCTTGGCAGCGAAACAGTTGTGCTTTCCTATTTGCGCGGACTTCAAAATCCCGAAAAAATTCGTGCTGCACTGAGCGATCTTCCCGGCGCTCTGTATTTCGATCAAAAAGAATTTTTCGACGGTGTGTATCGTAACTATCGCATGCGAACGCTTGAGGTCGTGCTGGCTGGTTGTGTCACGGTCTTTGCTTTGCTCTTTGTGCGTTATCGGAAACTTCGTCCGGCCTTCGCAGCCTTCTTGCCATCGCTTCTCGTTGGGTTTGTGCTTGCTGGATTCGCCGCGCTTTTTCACGTCAAAACGAATCTCATGCATCTCGTAGGGCTTACGCTCGTGATGGGTATGGGTGTCGATTATGCAATTTTCATCGTGGATAGTACGCGTGACCATCGAGAGCTGAGTACGACTCTCTTAAGTTTATTGCTCGCTTGTCTTACGACGGTTTTCGTTTTTGGCATGCTAAGTCTTTCTTCGCATCCGGTCTTGCAGGCGCTTGGTTTAACGGCAGGGCTTGGCGTGCTGTTGGCTTTCCTTTTATCGCCGATTGCCTTGGTTCTCGTAGGCGTTCCTTCGCAGGAGGAGCGAGATAAGCTGCAATGAGAAATCGTCGCCGTAAATTTCGTAACTCGGTCATATGTTCACTAATGACCCTTATTTGTGTTGCGATGACGGGCTGTGCCTGGACTTGGGCTTTTCATCGCAGTGGAGCAACAGCAAATTGCGCTGGAGAAATCGTTTCCATGTCGTCGGTGCCAGGAGATTTCACTTTGCGCGAGCGGCAGCGCATTGCATCGCGCGGTCGTGAAATCATGATTGAGATCGTTGCCGAAAAACGCGGCGATAAACTTGTGCTTGTTGGACTACATCGAATGGGGCAGAAGGCTTTTAGGATTGTACAGACTGGCGAACGGGTTTCGATCCAAACGTATTGGGGCCGGCCGCCTGTGCGTCCGATGAATGTGCTGCGTGATTTTCATCGTGTTCATTTTCTGGAGACTGCGGCGACGCCACCGACGGAAAATGAGACAGAGCGCGTTGCCCTACACAACCGTGAGCGTATACGCGAAGTCTGGTATGAAGGTCGTCTAACGAAGCGCATTTTTGAGCGTGCGACGGGTGACGCCAAAACGATTACGCTGCTTTTCGGAAATCCCAAAACGGTACGGATCGAGAACGATCGCTGCGGATATCGTACCGAGATCTTGCAAGCGCAATGAGTAGCGCTGTTTCCTAGCCTTGTTTTTTCTTTGGTCCATAACCAAGACTGTGCATGTGCCGTACATAGGCGCGTGAACGTCGGCCGCGCTCGGTGTTTTCCGACGGAAAAATGCGGTCGAGCCAACGGTCGATCGGGCTTTGGTTGTAATGCCGAAACCAGACTTTTCGAAAGAAAAATTCGACAATGTTAATTAGGGCTACAATCCCAAAGTAAATTCGCTGCGTGTAGATCTTCCACAAAAAAGTGTCGGATGATGTTGAATGCAGAGCGAGTACAGTGATAATTCCGGTATTGAGCAAAAAGAAAAAAGACCACATCGCCGTGATCTTGCGGCAATAGTTTTGCGTGAAGTCGGGCAGGTAGGGCTGAATGGCGCGGGCCATTTTTTCGACGAGAGAAACACGTTCGCCAAAGAGCGAATGCGCACAGAGCGCAAAGAGCAAGAAATTCATAAAAGCCGGGAAGAGTAATAAATAGCGCGAGTCGTCGTACGCCGCGGCCAGCGCGAGTAGGCTCAGGGTGCTGATCCCAGGGAAGAGCCAGAGTGCATAATTTTTGCGTTGCAGAAGCCAACGTACAGCAATGCCAAGCAGGGTAAACGCAGCGAAGGCGAGCGCGACGTTTCGTGTGGACCAACGTGTCAGCGCCATCTCCGTGAGAAACGGATAACCAAAAACTAAAAAGCCAATTGCGAGAGCCATCAGGCCGTGTTGCGGGCGAAGCGTGAAGCGCATGATCCACTGATCCTAATTTGTGTCATCTGTCCAGCGCTGCAATTTTCCGGTTGCGGTCATCGGCAGAGAGTCAACAATCGTAAATTGGCGCGGGATTTTGTAAGCGGCAAGCCGCTCGCGACAATATTGTGCGAGAGCGGTGCGATCCGGTGGCGCGGCGGGATATTTTGCCACGATTTCTGCGACCGGAATTTCTCCGAGGTGAGGATGCATTTTTGCCGAGACGCGACTTAGCGCTACTTCGGGATTTTCGTTGAGCACAGCTTCAACTTCTTCGGCAAAGAACTTCATCCCTGCCATGTTGATTCGATTTTTCCGTCGGCCTGCGAGATGCAAATTTCCGTCGGAGTCGAACCAGCCTTGGTCGCCGGTGCGAAATCCATCGGGGGTGAGTAGGTCTTGCGCAAGGGTCCAAGGCTTGAGGTAAGCTGAAAACATGCCGCCGCCGCGAATGCAAATCTCTCCGGTCCGTTCCGGTGAGCTTGGGCCACAGATCGGTTGTCCGTCCTCGTCGCGAAGCCAGATTTCGTAGCCCGGTTGCACTTGGCCGAGCACGGTAGGTTGCGCACGCGCGTTTTTGAGATTGATCACAGGCAAACCCACTTCGATGATTCCAAGCGCTTGCGTAAGGGGGAGTGCGAAACGTGTTGCGAAGCGTTCGGCGATTTCGCTGCGTAGGCCATCGGTGGTCGAAACTGCGAGCCGTACACTTTTCAGAGTTAGATCGGAGGCATCCTTCGCGAGGAGCCCGTAGTGATACGGAGAGGCATAGAAGACCGTTGCGCCAGCGCGGTTGGCAAATTCGAGCACCGCGCGAGCGAGCGAACTCGCGGGTAGCAAAATCGTTGCACCAAAGCGCAGGTATAAAAGAATCGACACAATAAAGTGATGCGCCATAGGCAAGAGCCAGAGGATGCGGTCTCGGGGCGCGATGGCGAGGCCGTGGTTCGCGTTTTCGAGACGTTCGAGAATGCGATCATGTCCAAGGATGACGCCTTTGCGCTGATGGGTCGTGCCGGAGGTGAAACGCAGATACGCCGGCGTCAGCGAACGAAAGAGTGCGTCGGCCTGTCCATCGACGGAGTCGACATCACGAAAGTGTTGCAAGTCGAAAGTAGCTGCTTGCGTAGAAGCAGATTCGTTTGCCGAGGTTTCTTGCAAGAGATGGTGCAGGTTGGCGTCGGCAATGGCTTGCTTGAGGGATGCGCCTTGCGTGCCGTCGGGGATGGGTACGAAGCAAAGGTCGGCCGCTAAAATGCCGAGTGCCGCTTCGATGAAGCCTGCGCCTTGCTTCGCCAGCAGGCCGCAGCGCTCGCCGGGTTGGACACCGGCTTTGCGCAAGCGTTCGGCGATCACTTCGAAGCGCGCGACGAGTTCGCGATACGAAATGCAAGCATCGAGTTGTTGATTTTCTCCGTCGGTGCAAATGGCCGGATGGTCGGGCATGGCCATTGCGTGTGTGCGAATACAATCAATCACGTTCATGACGACAGCGCCTCCTGAGCACGTTGTTCAATATGCGCACGAATTTTCGCTGGATCAATCTCAGCGAGGAAGAGATCGTTTTTTGCAGCCAGCGCAGCCGCGATGCCAATGGCTTCGCCGGTAGCGAGCGCAGTGCCGATGACACGCACTGCGCCGAGGGCGTCGTGCGTCGCCGACATGCAACGTCCGGCCATGCCAAGCAGTGGATGGCTGCGGCTAACGAGTGCGCCAAGCGGAATCGAACACGCACCGCGTGGATGGCGAAAGCTTGCGCGCCGGTGATCTTGCCAAAGCTCGATTGGCCATGTCGAGAGCGCGACCTCGTCGCTTCGACGCGCACCGTCGAGTAGATCATCGGCATTGAGAGTTTCAAGGCCACACAAGCGACGTGTTTCGCGAACACCAATTTGTGTTGGTTGCGTGGCGAGATAGCTTTTTGCGAATGCTATTTCTTCTTGCTGCAAGAATTGAAGCACGCATGCCGTGAGTGCTTGCGCGCGTGAGAGCAGAGCCGTGTTGCGCTGCGCAACGACTTGCAAATTCGGCGTATCGTCATAAGGCGCACACAGCGTCGGATGCGTGAGGGCGCGTGGCAAATTTACGCTGAGATATAGCGAGTGTGGATTGTTCGCGCGTCGAAAGTGTACGGATTCGGCTTCAGCAGGAAGCTGCCCGTGCTTTGCGGCGTGCGCGATGGCTGCGCTGAGTTTGAGCGTGCCAAGAGGCCGAGCGAAAAGGGTTTCGCAGTCGATATTGGCGATTTCGACCGTGTACGAAGTGGTTTGCAACTCGCTCGCATCGGCAGTCATCGACTCCGCACCGCCGAGTGCCGCGAGTACGGCGTCACCGCTGGTGTCGAGTACGACTTTGGCAGCGAGCGTTGAATGTGCGAGGTGGAGTTTATTTTCGACTCTTTTTTGTGTCGATAACACTACTTTCTGCAACGAACTTTGTGTTTGGAGATCGAGATTTGGAGATTGTACGCAAAGTTGTGTTGAGAATTCTGCAAAGCCGAGAGGGTCGATCGGCAAAAAAGCGACGCGACCCGCGTGCTGCGCGGGCTTCGCAATGTTGGCCACAAGCAGAGCTTCGGCGAGGCGGCGCGGCAAGCCTGTGTTGGCATAGCGCAAATCTGCAATGGACTCGAAGTCCGCTAGAGGGTGATACAACCCGCAGATCGTATGCACGAGTGCGTTGGTGATATTGCCACCGATTCGCGCTCTGGCCTCGATCAGAACCGTGTCGGCTCCTGTTGCGGCAGCACTGAGCGCTGCCGCGATGCCGGCAGCACCCGCACCGACGACCGCGACATCGTATTTTGTTTTTTCGGCGACTGAGGAGTTACGATTCAACATGCTTTACTTTGATGATGAGTGCGAGGCGACGCCGAGATCAGCGAGCAAGCGAGCGCGAAAAATGGTAAGGTCGTCGGCCATAAAGACTCCGCTTTGATGGACATGTGTGAAATTGAGGCGTCCATTTCGAATGCTGAATACGGCGCTACTGCCTGGCGATGCGGGTACCGAGGGAGAATGAAAACCGTTTATAATTTCAGCTCCGAGAAATGAATCCAGGCCAGCTAGAAACTGATCGGTGTAGGCAAAGAAAAACGAACAAAGCTCGCCTGCAAAAGTGTGATGCGCCATTTTGGCGTAAATGCGCTTAGGAATGAAACGCGCAAAATCCATCGCCACCATTCCGTTGGTGATCGCACCGCTTTTAATCAAGTTTTTTCGCTGTTCTTTGAGATCGCCGATGAGCTCATCCATCGAATGCACACGATCTTTTCGGACTTGAAACCAAAGCATCGAAACGCGTGTGCGAAACATTGCGCCTTCGCCGCCTTTGGGCCGCATATTGACGGGCAAAGGCACAACGTAACTGCCGGGATCGATCCCGCGCTTTTCAAAGATTGCATGATGGGCGCGGATGCTCGCAGCCAGGTAGAAGAGCATCGGTGTCAAGAAGCCTGCGCGTTGCGCAGCGAGTTTCATGACGGCCGTCGTTTCTTCTGGCGTGAGCGTAATGAGATCGAAGCGCAGATTTTGCGCAACGTTTCGTGCTGGGCCGGCTAGCGAACGGGGAGGAGTTGCAGCGAGTGTGTCGAGATGGTCGCCCCAAGCTTTGGCTTGCAAACCGCGTCCTTTCATGCCCACCAAACTACCCTCTTGTTCCGTCGGAACATCATCACTTGGAAGCTGCATGACGCTACGCGTGCCACGAAAGCATGCATCGAGATAACGAATAAAGTTTTCGCTGCCCGAGCCGTCGAAGAGCATGTGAATCCATGTGAAGGCGAGATCGGTGCCCGCGCGGCCTTCGTCGTAGCGCACGGCGTCGATACGCAAAAACTCACCGCGGCGCGCATTGCGCACTTCGTTTAGACGTTCGAAAAAAAGCTCCGGCAGAGGATCGCTTCGTTGGAGGCGCCGCTCGCTCGCATTTTTTGGTAGATGCGAAATGGATGCATGGGTGTTCGACTCAAATTGGTGTATATCTTCTTTGTGTTGACTGAAGACGGCAAGCTTACCTTCATGAACTTCGAGGCGTGGAGCGATGCAGCGACTTGCGCGATCCGTGAAATAGAGCGGGGCGCCAATGCCAAAGCGCCGCGCGATCGGTGCGCGCAAGATTGGATTTGCCTCGGTCGCTTGTGTCAGCCAGAGACGCAGCGTTTCGATGTCAAAATCGGGTCCCAGGCGCAGTACGAGTTGCGAGAGGTGGCTCGCGTGATTTCGCCGACGTGTTTCGGCATCGAAGGCGCGCAAGAAACAATCGGCGCCAGTGAGTGGAATGCGAAGGATTGGGCGCGGCGCCGGCTTACTCGAGTTCGGCATGGACGCACCGCGCCAGCGCCTCGGTGCTGGCTAAATTTTCGGGCGTGAGTGCGCTTTCATCGATCCACACGCCAGTGGTTTCTTCGATATGCAGCAGAAGTTGCGTGAGGGCAAGCGAATCGAGGCCCGCAGCGACGAGATTTTTTTGCGGCGTGAAGTCGGTGCTGCCAGCAAGCAGATCTTTGGACAGAAAATCGAAAAGTTGCGCGGTCAATTGTTCGAGAGAAATTTTCGCCATGATGGCTCCACGTGATAGCAATTCGTGTGCGTGTTCTACAAGTTCTCCGTGCAGAATTCCTGCATTGATTGGCGACACACCGTAACTTACTGTGGCGCTTGGATGAATGAGTCTGGATGAATGAGTAAGGCGCAGCCAAATTGTGCTCGAAGAGCAGCGCGATGGATGCGGAGTGCGATGCTTGATGCACGTCCCTGATGCGGCGTGATGCAGCGTGGAATCAAAATGAATTTGCACCGTGAATCAAAAAAAGAACATTACGATGTCGTGGTGATTGGCAGTGGTTTGGGCGGTCTCACGGTGGCTGCACTGCTTGCGCGTGCGGGCAAGAATGTGCTTGTGATCGAACGGCACGATCGGTTGGGTGGCTACGCGCATAGTTTTCGGCGTCCGCCGTATCACTTCGATTCGTCGGTGCATCTGACGAGTGGTTGCGAACCGGTGGCGTATGCGGGCGGTGCTGCGATTCATCGTGTGCTTGAAGCCGTCGGCGTGCGCGATCAATGCGAATTTTTGCGTGTAGATCCGTTTTGCGATGCGGTATTTCCGGGCCTGCATCTTTCTGCTCCCGTCGGTGCGGAAGCGTTTTGCAAAAGTTTGCGTGAGAAGTTTCCAAACGAAGAAGGCATCGATGCGCTTTTCGATGTTTGTCGTCGCATCCGCGATGAAGTAGCGCGTGCGCAAGATGTGCTGATAACAGGCGATGGGCTGCGCATTCAAAAAGAGCTTCCGACGCTGTTTCGTTATCGGCGTGCAACGCTGGCCGAAGTGATGGATGAATTTTTGCACGACGCAAAACTCAAGGCGGTGTTTGCCACGCTTTGGCCTTATCTCGGATTGCCTCCCTCGAAAATTTCGTTCTTGTATTGGTCCACCATGCTTGCGGGCTTTGTCACCGACGGAGCTTTCTATTGTCGCGGCAGTTTTCAAAACTTCGCGAATGCACTGGGCAAGGCGATTCGTCGTGATGGTGGCGAGATCCTTTTGAAGACTCCTGTTCGTCGTATCGTTGTGCAAGACGGGCGCGCGTGCGGAGTGCTTCTCGAAAATGGACAAAAAATTTTCGCACCCATCGTGATTTCGAATGTCGACGCGATGCAAACAATCGAAGAATTGGTGGGCACGCAACACTTTTCTGCGTCGCATGCAAAGCGAATCGAAAAAATGGAAGCTTCGCTTTCGGCATTCGTCGTGTATCTCGCCACCGACTTGCCGCTGCATGAAGGGCCGTACGGACACGAGACCTTTTTCTATCGCAGTTTTGATCACGATCAAAACTACACCAATACTTGTCAGGGGAAGATCGTGTGGTTTAGTGCGACGATTCCAACGCTCGTGGATTCATCGCTAGCGCCCGTCGGTGAGCATTTGATGATTTTGACGACCTTGATGGCGTCCGATATTGGCCGTTCGTGGCGCGAAGCAAAAAGCGAATATCAGGCTGCGCTCTTGCAAGAAGCCGAGCAGTATTTTCCGGGTCTGCGTGCGAGCTTGCGCTTTGTGGAATCGGCGTCGCCTCGTACGATGGAACGCTACACCCGCAATTCGCACGGTGCGGTATATGGCTGGAATGTTTCGCCCGATCAAGTCGGGCCGTCGCGGATGAATGTGAAATCGCCACTCGCCGGTTTGTATTTCGCCGGACATTGGACAGAACCCGGCGGCGGTGTTTACGGTGTCGTGCTCTCAGGCATTCGCTGCGCGCAGCAGGTGCTCGGCCTTTCGACGGAGTCGGATCTCTGGAAGCGGCTCGCTCGCTAACGGGTGATGAAGTGCGCCGCTTCGTGCGCGTGACGCGCCACGCAAAATTTCGCATACTGCGGCGCACGCGAGTTTTTCCTTGCGAGTGTTCTTTGTATTTGGATTTGATTTTGTTCAACGAGTTTCAATCTCGTTTTGGACGGGAGGTTCTTTGAGATGGTGGTTTTTAAGACATCGCTAGGCGAGTTCACCGTGAAACTTTTTTCGGGCGAGGCGCCGATCACCGTCGAAAATTTTCTTCGCTACGTCGATGACGGTTTTTTTGATGGACTCATTTTTCATCGCGTTATTCCCGGCTTCATGATTCAAGGCGGAGGCTTCACGCCAGATATGCAACAAAAGCCGGGTCGTCCGCCGATCCAGAACGAAGCGAACAATGGGCTCAAGAACAAACGTGGCACACTTTCGATGGCCCGCACGAACGATATCCACAGCGCTACGTCACAATTCTTTGTCAATGTCGCAGACAATGTGTTTTTGGATCACGGCGCGCGCGATTTTGGTTACGCCGTGTTTGCGGAAGTGGTGGATGGAATGGATGTGGTGGATCAGATCGCCGATGTGCCGACGGGACGCGCGGGTCATCACAGCGACGTGCCGCTTACGCCAGTTACGATTCAGAGTGCGCGCCGTAAATAGTGACTCGATATTGTGTCGCTATGCATGCGGCTGCCGATTGAATAGCGATGGCGTGCGCGCTTGCTGCTGAGAGCGTGGCGCCGTAAAACGAAAACGCCGCTTGGTGTCAGGTCCAAGCGGCGTTTTCGTTTGTTCAATATTCTTACGATTTGTTCGCTGCATTCCGTCGGAGCACAAGCCCAAGTAAACCGACACCGAGCAAGAGAGCGGAGGTCGGCTCAGGGACCGGAATTGGAATAATAACATTTGTGAGAGTGTACATGACTGCGTTTCGCGCAATCGTACCATTGATCACGAGATCGCTCGAAGAAAGCACCTGCGCGAAGAATACGTTGTCAAGATGGCTTCCCCCCCCACTCGCGATATGCATGTGATAGGGTGGTCCTTCGTTGACTCCCGTAACGCTGGGGGACCACTGGTAGCCTCCGCTGCCGAGCCCATGATTTTGATCATCAAACCAAGAGTCATTCGCTTTCAAATATCCACCCATACCGTTAAAAGTGTTGGCATTGGTTTCCGTTAGAACATTTGTGGAACCGAAGGCTTTCGTTTGATAGATGTTCGTCGAATTTGTCAGATCTAGATTCATAGCCATCGACAGATTTTTGCCGTCGTTGGCATTGACCCAAAGCTCAAAAGCATAAATTGGGTTGCCATTCTCGGTGAGACCCGTATCCGTAATGAGATTCGCATAAATAAACGGTGCAGCCTTTGCGGTGGGAGTGAAAGCCAACACCAAAAAAAGTAAGGCGACTACTTCCCACACCCTGCGTTGAATTTGCATTTTGTTCATGGCGTTCCCCGTATAAGAAGTGCCTGTTTAGCGCGATGCGCCGTAATTGTCAGCCCAAAGTGTCCAGTCGACATCATTGACGATGTGGTCACCATTGCCATCGCCGTGCTTCCATGCGCCGTCGTTTCGACCATAATTATCAGCCCAAATCGTCCAATCGGCGTCATCGACGTGCCCATCGCAGTTCCAGTCGCCCATCAGGCGTGTGCAGATCTCTGCGTCGCGCGCTGACGGCCAAAATCCGGCATGGTCAGAGACGCCATTCACGAATTCGGCACTAAAGCCAATCGCAACCGTCTCTGCGACGGTGTAGCCAATACTTCCGGTGGTTATCGTTGCGCCAGAAACGCCTGCCGAACTCAGCGTTGCATTGCGCAGCATATAGTGAGTGCTGGTCATGGTCTCTGCGCTTTGGGAAGGCGTTACGAACGCAAGCACCAGCGCTGCTCCAAGAACAATGCTTCGTACCGCTTTCTTCACCATCTGTTTTTGCATAACCCAGGCCCTCGTGTATGCCGCATGTCTCCCCGCATACGTTATTCCTAATAATCTTACTCGCCGTCTCGGAGCTTTTTCGAGAGCGCTGAAGAAAATTCTCCAAAAACTTTTTTCTCAAATCTCGTTTGCGATGGCTCTGAAGAAGGAGCATTCGCAAAACGAAACAAAGACAAAATGACACAAATAAATGTTAGATATAATTTTTAAAAATCGGCAATAACCACGATAAGCATGCTGGTTTTAAAACGAATTTTTTTAGTAAGCCTTCTTGATTTTATGCGAGGACTCTCTTCTGTGTAGCGATAGAGGCCGCGGTTGCATTGCAGTGGGTAGCTCGCGAAGCGGTTGCGAATGCAGAGTTCTGAGTAAATTTAGATTTGGTGAAAGTTGCCGCTTCGTTGCGTGTAGGTTGCGCTTCCGCGGGGCAACTGTTCCGCCGGTAGCTTGAATTTGCCGAAAAGGGCCTAACCACACGCAAATGAACCCCGATAATTTACGGGAAGCTTCACCTCGTGGGGGAGAGTGTCGCAGTGATGATTCGTGTGGAGATTTTATGAACGCCCAAATTCGACAATTTTTGTTTGTCTGCGGATTGCTCGTTTTGATTGCGCTGCCGGCGCAGTCGGCACCGCCGAGCACCTTAAATTATCAAGGCTACATCGCAGACGTCGCAGGTAACCCGGAAGCGGGCCCTGTTAACATCGTTGTGGGCATTTTTGATCATCCAACGGGCGGCACGTTGCTTTGGTGGGAAACCTGGAACAGCACTGCACTCGTGAATGGCGTTTTTACGCTCTCTCTTGGTTCCTCGAACGCATTTCCTTCAAATCTTTTTGATAACAACGACACGCTGTATCTCTCCGTCGAAGTGAACGGTGAAACGCTGTCTCCGCGACAACCCCTCACCGCCGCACCGTATGCGCTTCGCGCAACCAATGCAGACCGCCTTGGCGGGCTTGCTGCGAGCAATTATCAGCGCCGGGTTCTTGGATCGTGCGGGGCTGGATTCGCCATTAAATCGATTGCAGTAGATGGAACAGTGACCTGCGAGGCGGTTGGAGTTGGCCCAATGGGCCCGACAGGGCCTACGGGTCCGACGGGTGCAACGGGTGCACAAGGTCCGCAAGGCGATGTGGGTGCAACGGGTCCGACGGGCGCGAAGGGTGACCAAGGTGATGTAGGTCCGACGGGTGCAACGGGTGCACAAGGTCCGCAAGGCGATGTGGGTGCAA
>CAYRID010000066.1:0-12914 GCA_964424225.1 uncultured Geobacter sp. | reverse complement strand
CATTATCACCGTCGCTGTCGACATCCGTCGGATTGGTGCCTTGCGCCACCTCTTCGGTGTCTGACACACCATCGCCGTCGTCGTCGGTATCGAGATTGTCACCGACGGTATCCCCGTCACGATCGTAGGCTTCCGTGGAATCGAGCGGGAAGGCGTCCGCAGCGTTGAGAACACCGTCACCGTCAACATCCGGGTCGATCGAATCGGGAACGCCATCGTTATCCAAGTCCGCAATCGCTGCGGGATCCGTGAACGTCACCGAAGCATCGAGCGTGATCGCCAAAACCCCCATGGCGTTCACGAAGGGATCCGTCGCACTCCACACACCGCCCACAAAGCGCGCGTCATTCAAAAGTTCATCCCGAAGCGCAACAACATTGAGTGTCGGTAGCAAAGTTCGCTTCAGCTCGAACAGCGCTGCAACGCGCGCGGCCAGTTCGAAAGTCGAGGTCTGACTCGAAACAGCGGGCAGCAGCAGCGACGAAGAAGTACCGACGGCCGCTGTGCTTCCAGGAACGACGGTGATCGCGCGCAAGACTTCCGCCGTCACCACGAGATCGCTTGGCTCTTGCACCGACGACGGAACACCATCACCGGACCAACCCCCGTCTGCACGCTTCGCTTTTTGCACTGTTTGCAATGCAGTGGTCGCACTCGCACCAGCGGGAAGACCGGGCGACGAATACAAGGCCGCCAAACCGAGTGCGGTGTCATACGAAGTGGGCACGCCGACATTCGAGCCAGCGATATACATCGTGCGCCAACCGCTGGTGCCGATCGCCAAATTCCAAAGCGCCTGCTTTTGAACCGAAACATCCGCACCGGCCGCCGCCAAGGCGCGCACGGCGCGCGCTCGAAAATCGACACTCGAAAACTCTTGATTGATGAGCCAGGCCTTGGCTTTGCGTGCAACCGGTGTGTCACCGCGGCCGGCGCGCGCAAGCGCATGCAGTGCTTCGGCGGTCACGAGCCCTTTCGTCGGCTCCGTGCCCCACGAACCATCGAGGTTCTGGTGTTGCTCAAGCCAGACGATTGCATTGTTGCGCGCCACGTTCGACGTCAGCGCTGCGGCATCCGTGCTGCAAAATGCAAGGCGCGAAAAAACAAGGAGACACAAAAAAATGTTGGATAACTTACGAGATGCAACGCTTCGAGAACTCCGACACGACACCGCCGCCGCACCCGCTTCCATATCTGTCGCCATGTCCCCCGCCCCCTCTCGCCCTTTCGAATCTCAAGAATCGAGATTCAGCCCGGCACACAAATAACGGCGATGGATCCCATAAAGCAAGAATTTTTTTCACTTTTGAAGATGAACGCTGTTCAGTGTAGAATTGTTGCGCAGGATGACTCACACGCTTCGCTCAATCGCCGCTGCACCAGCGTGCATTGCAATCTGTGCACTTGCGATTGAGCTGTGGCCAAGGTGTCAACCGAGCGCAACCCGTGCACCCGGTGCAAGAGGCGCACAAGCTCATTCGCACAACGGTTGGCCGGACTCGCCTCGGAGATGCGGTGCCGTAACGCCAGAGCAAATCGTGAGCAAAGGACAAGACGAATGCGCTGCGGTCTCGAAACATGTGCGCGGGCTAAAAACGCGGGCTTGGGTTTTGTGCTTGTGCGCGTTTTTGTTTACTTTCGCACTTCGCCGCCAGAGCGCGGTGCCTCTGCGCAAAGCCGGCCCAAACGCAAAAACAAAAAGCCAGATCGTGCGCAAAACGAAACGATGCACGCAAGCAATAGGATGGAACGTATATGACGACGGAACAAACATCGGATCAAGCCAGTGGCACTCAAACGGACGAGCGTGCGCCGCTCTCGCCCGACTTGATTTTGCAGAAAGCGCTCGAACTCGCGGATCGCGAGGGCATCGACGCGCTCTCGATCCGTAAGCTCGCGAGCGAACTCAATGTGACACATATGGCTGTATATCACTATTTTCGCAGCAAGCAGGAAATCGTGGATCGCTTCCTCGATCTGG
Organism: uncultured Geobacter sp.; assembly: GCA_964424225.1. GTDB lineage: Bacteria > Myxococcota_A > UBA9160 > UBA9160 > JADFDR01 > JADFDR01. The sequence continues at coordinate 10,933 of CAYRID010000066.1, read as the reverse complement.
TGGTGGGCGAATTCGATCCGTGCAATCACACCGAGGAAGACTGGCAAGAATGGATGGTTGTGACGTTTCAACGCTTTCGCGCGGGATTTCGCAAACACCCTGCGGCCGTGGCACTGATCGGGAGCTGGGGCGCGATTGGCCCCGCCGCCGTGATGGTGATGGAATCCGTGCTCGACTGCTTTCGCAACCGTGGCAAACTCAGCAACGAACTTGCCGTGCAAGGCTTCTATACACTTCTCAAGTACACGGCCGGCTACTGCGCGATCGAAGCCGTCACGCGGGGGCACGAAACTCCGTCGGAGCAGCGCGATTCCGAGCGTTGGATCGAGAATTCGTTCTCGCGCTACAACTCCGAAGAGGCGCGCACCTTCCCCAACATCGTCGAATGCGCACCCGAACTCGGTCAGTATTGGCGCGAAGAGCAATTCGACAACAGCATTCGCGACATCATTCTTGGCCTCGTCGAAGCAGCAAAGCGTGACACAAAAAAAGGTTAGCGGCGCGCGCCCTGCGCGCCCTGTCACGCACAACCCGGCGCAGCGCGAAGGACAGCTCAATGCACGCAACGCTAAGCCGCGCAGAGTCGCAGCTCTAAGGGACAGCGCCCCGCACGCAACGCTAGGGACAGCGCAGCGGGTCGCGGAGCCAACCACGCACCCAAAGCGGTTTTTCTAGTGAAACCACGACGGCGCCGTCGCGCCCCGTCCACCAAAGCGAAAGTGCCTGTGCGCGACTTCGCTCGACCACCTCGCGATGTGGCATGCCAAACCTTCCGTGACACGGCGCAGACACAATGCCAAGCGTCGCATCGGTTTTCTCTAAAAATTCGCGCGTCGAAGAACTGCGACTGCCGTGATGGCCAAGCTTGAGGATGTCCGCTTTTTGTGTCGGCACGGCATCGAGCCATGCACGTTCACCCGCGTGTTCGAGATCGCCAGGGAGCAAAAGCGAAAAATCGGGCCCGGCAATGCGCACGACGAGCGAAGCGTCGTTATCTTCGAATTGCGCAGCATTTTCCGACGGTGGCCAAAGCGGATCGACCTGCAATCCACCCAAGTTTTGCACAAGATCGCCAAGGCCACGCTCGTACAACGGAATTTTTCGCCGAGCGGCTTTTGCGCGAAGATCCTCGAAGCCATCCTCCGGCTCGTCACATTGCACGACACCATTCTGCGACACAATTGCCTCTGCTTGCATCGCGCGCTGCGTCCGCAAAGCCTCGGCGCACTCCGTCGGTGTCGCCAGTGCTGTCGGCGCTGCAGCGCTACTGCGCCCGCGCGGAATCCAAATTTCTTTCACGCGCACACGATCGAGCACGCTGGGCACACCGCCGCGATGGTCGAGATCTGCGTGCGTCACAATCAAAAGATCGAGTTCGCGAACGCCCAGGGCATACAGCGCCGGCACAACGACACTTCGTCCGGCATCAAAACCGCCCGGAATCGCCGTGCCGGCGTCGACCAGCACGTTCGACGCCTTTCCGTCGGCGTCGGGCGCGCCTTGCACGAGAATGGCGTCGCCTTGCCCGACGTCAAAAAACACGGCTTGCGCTTGCTTCGACAATAAATTGTGTCGTGGTGCCAACGTAAAGCACACTCCCAAGACAACGCAGGCAAGAAGGCGCATTCGTGTGCTGGGAATTCGCAAGCAAAGACAACCCAGCACAAAACCTACGCTGCACACCCAAAGTGCTGGGGCTGCGCCTTGAACGAGCATCCCATTGGAGACGAATGTATCGCAGCGCAAGATCACCTCTTCGCTTGCGTGCGCCAAAGCAAGACATGCACGCAAAATCCAAATGCCCCCCGGAAGCCAAAGCGAGATGACACCAATCAGTGACGACGGCAAAAGCACAAAAGCCGTCCACGGCACGGCAACGATGTTGGCCAGAATTCCCCAAGCGCCAAGATTTCCGAAGTACCAAGCCGTAATCGGCGCCGTCAAAAAGAGCACCGTCGTGCTCGTGCGAAGCGAGGCAGCGAGCATCGAGCACAACCTCGAAGCGACACCTTGCTCCACGCTGCATTCGCGAACTCGCGGTGCGGCGAACATCAAAGCCCCCGTCGCAGCAAAAGAGAGCTGTGCTCCCGGAGAAAACAAGGCCGACGGATCGAGAAGCAAAACGAGCAGCGCCGCAAAACAAAAGAGATCGCGTTTGGACGATGGTCGCTCACGCAAAAATCCAATCGCGAGAATGCTCAGGAAAATCATCGCGCGTCGGATCGGCACGCCCCAACCGGCAAGAAATCCATACAAGAGCGCGATGAGAAGCGTTCCCACGAGCGCCAAGCGGCGTGGATCGCGCGTGCGCGCAAGCGGCGTCCGACGCACGAAGAGGAAACATAAGATTCGATAACACGGCGCGGCGACACAAACGAGATGTAGTCCCGAAACCGCTAAGAGATGAGCAAGCCCAAAGCGCGCAAAAGCAGCACGCACTGCATCCGAAAGTCCGGAACGATCACCAAACACCAAAGCGCGTAATAGTCCATAGCCAGGCTTTGACTCGCGCAGCGGTGCCATCAACATTTCACGAAAACGCCAGACCCCACGAAACGGCTCGAAATGATCGGAAGCATCCAACAAAACTTGCAACATCGGATCGCTGAGCTTCGCCTCCGCACCGATGCCTCGACGCGCAAGCACTCGCGCACGATCCACTCCGCCCGGGTTGCGGGCGGGCGACGGCGCCTTCACCTTCACCGACGCACGCACCCGGTCGCCAGGAAGCCATGCGGGCAACTCATTTGAGCGTAAGAGCCCATCTTCGCGATCTCGAAAAAGCAAAATACGACTCGGTGCTTTCGCTGCACCGACGGCCGCCACGTTTTCGAGCAAAACTTGATCGCCATCTTCGAAGAACGCGATCTCCGCGACACGGCCTTGCACGATCACGGGCACTGCATCCGCATCGGCAAGCCGGCGCGCATCTTGGGCCGCCGCCTCAATGCGTGCGCCGAGTGCGAGCGTACCGGCGAGAAACGTAACTCCAAGAGCCGTCACAAAAGACAGCCACGCCATGCGGCGGTGCAGCGCAAAGCCCAGCACGGCCAAAGCGAGCGCTGCCTCCGGCGCCCATTCCAACGCAAGCGCAAATTGAGTCTGCGGCAGGAATTCTGCACTGAGGATTCCGGCTACGTAAGCCGTCAAAAGGAAAGCCAGCATGGCAAAACACTCGCGATGCGATTTCGCGCTCGGCGGCTGGCGCCCGAACTCGCATGGTCAAGAGACAAATTGGAAATCCGTGGCGCGACCTGCCCGCGCCGTATCCTCAAAAAGCAAAGGCAATGCCAACGCGATGCAACACACCAAAAAGAGCGAGAAACAGCGCGTTCACGACGGTGGCAAGAAACTCGGATGCACGACTAAGAAAGAGTGCGACACCGAAGCGTGAAGGAAAGTTCACGCTCGACCGAGCGCATTGCCAACGCATCGACACGCTTCGCTATACGCAAAAATAGGTTATTTTGCGACGCGTGCTCAATAGCGCCAGCTATCGGGAACGCCAGCTTGATCGGCCTGCGAGTTGAGTTCTTCGAGTTCGCGTTCGAGCTTTCGCTTCGCGATCCCCCAGCGCGGATCGCTGCTCTGCGCATTCTCGTCGATATAATTCAGTTGCTCTTGGCGCAAACGAAACTCGTCACTCCACTGTGTCTGCGTGCGGCCGCCACGCAGCGCACCCTGCGTGCCGAGTTTGTTTTCTTTGAGCGTGATGATGCCTTGCGCAGAATCAATGCTGTAATTGAAGTAATTGAAAAACGACAACCCAAGCAAACCATCGTCGCCAAAGGAATCGCTCACGACGGCTTGGACATTTTCGACGCGGGCCGTACCCACTTGGATCGAATCGAGCATTACGATGGGTTGACGCACTACACCATTGGCTGTCGAAAGCATAATCGTCGGAGTGCTCGAATCAATTTTTATCCCTAGCGCACGCGCCGTCGGGCGACCGATCACGACATAACTCGCTCCGGTGTCAACGTGCATGGCGATGTCCACAGAATTATTGATCTGCGTCTTGACGTACATGGCACTCGCAGCGCCGGCCACGCGAATTCGATGCGTGCCACCCGACGATGTGCTCGAATTCGCCGTCGCCGAAGGAGCGCGCGGCGCGGCCGCAGCATCCATCTTTTGCACGGGATTTCGCCTCTTCGCTTCGTCGGCTGCTTGTTGCTCGACCAAAAGCCGCTGCTCCGGCGGCACTTGCGACAAATCTTCGGTGTAGTGCACGCTGCCGCTTTGATCGATCCATTTATAAATTTTTGCCGAGGCCGTAAGGCTCCAACTCAGTACGAGCACTAGACTCAAAGACAAAAAATAGGCACGCACTTTTGCACTCTCCTCGGGTGGCGCGCGAAGTGCGCCAAGACATCACACTTCTATATTTCACGAGTCGCTTTCGTTCGGCAAATTTTCTTTCGATTTTTCCGGTGCGCAAAATGTCGCTTTGCGTGCTCGATCCGTCGGTGACACGGTGGGCGAATCGGCAGCGGAAAAGAACTTTTGCAAAAGCCGCGCATCGTTTGCCGAAACACCCTTTACCGCGCAAAGTTGCTCGAAGCTTGCTTCTCGCACGGCACGCAGCGAACCCAATTCTCGCAAGAGTGCGCGTCGCTTCTTTGGCCCGATGCCAGGCAGAATTTCAAGGATCGACGTCATGCCCATGCGCTGGCGAAGTGCGCGCTGGTACTCAATGGCGAAGCGATGCGATTCGTCCCGAATGCGTTGCAAGAGCAAAAGGCCGCGCGAACTAGGCGGAAGTTGAATCGAATCCTTGCGCCCCGGAATGAAGATTCGCTCTGCCTTGAGGCCACCACTGCGCTTTACGCGTGCAGGCCTTTTGGCTTTGGAAAATGCCCCGCGCGCACCGACGACTTCTTCATCGCGCTCTTTGGCCAGGCCGATGGCATTGAGCTCGATTCGCGCATCGCGAAGCACGGCCAGCGCAACGCCAAGTTGCCCCTTGCCACCGTCGATCAGCCACAAATCGGGCAACGGTTCGCTTGCGATTCGCGCAAGCCGACGCTGCAAAACTTCGCGCAGGCAGGCAACGTCATCGCCACCCTCGGCTTCGCGGATTTGATATTTGCGATAGTCGCCTTTTGCGGGCTGCCCATTTCGAAACACCACGCGGCTTGCCACGCTAAAGCTGCCTTGCAGGTTTGACACGTCATAACACTCAATATGGCGCGGTAGTTTTGCAAGCGAGAGCCGCTCGCGAATCTCTTCCAATGCACAATCAACACTAATTTGTGTTTCAATGCGCGCCGTAAGACGCAGAGTTGCATTGCGCTCGGCCATTTCGACGGCTTCTCGGTCCGCACCGCGTTTGGGACTGCGCACTTTCACTTTTTGCTCCGCACGCTCGCTGAGCCAATCTTGCAGCGCACCGTCGTCATCAAGCTCAACGGGTGTGAGCACCTCTTGCGGCAAAATTCGTTCCGCATCGCTCGCATAGTATTGATCGAGAAACGAGCTCATGAGCGCACCGTCGTCCATCTCGACATTCGAGAAGGCATAGTCGCTCGCACCGACGAGGCGCCCTTCTCGCACAAAGAGCGCCTGCACTTGCGCTTCGCCTCCTTCGCGTGCAAGTCCAAACACATCGCGATCGCAAGCCTCGTCGAGAATGATTTGCTGACGCTGCAACATGGCATCGATTGCGGCAATGCGATTTCGCAACCGTGCGGCCTCTTCAAACTGCTCTGCATCGGCGGCAGCCTGCATTTCGCGTTGAAGCTGCGCAATCAGCGCAGCGCTATCACCACGCAAAAAACGCAAAGCGCCCTGTACATCTCCGGCGTAACGCTCGCGTGACACCAAATTGCAACACGGAGCCGAGCAGCGTTTCATTTCATACTTGATGCAAGGTCGCTTGCGTCGCGCGTAGTCGCGAAATACCGCGTCTGCACACGGACGCAACGGAAAAATTCGCTGCAAGTCGGCAAGCACGCCACGCATTTCATTGCTCGATGTGTACGGACCGAAATACTCTGCGCCATCGTCGCGAAACTTACGCACCATCGTGAGGTGCGGCCACTCTTCGCGAAGATCCAGTCGCAGCGCCAAGTATTGTTTATCGTCGCAAAGACGAAGGTTAAAACGTGGACGATATTTTTTAATCAGCTCGTTTTCGAGAAGCAACGCATCTTTCACCGTCGCTGTAGCGAGCACTTCTACGTTCGACACATATTTAAGTAGAGTCGGAATTTGATACCGCGTGTCGGCTCCGCGAAAATACGAACGCACGCGCGCACGCAAACTCTTGGCTTTTCCGACGTAAAGCACTTTGCCGTGCAAATCTTTGAACAAGTACACACCGGCGTCGAGCGGTAAACGCGCCAAGGCTTCGGAAAGTTTTTCCGGCAAGGCATCGCCTACGTGCATCGCAGCCTCTCTTCTTCGAGTGCATGGATTTGATCGCGAAGTTCGGCAGCACGCTCGAATTCGAGTGCGCGCGCAGCTTCTTTCATCTCATCCCGGAGTGCCGTCAAAATGGCCGGAATTTCGTGCAATGGAATTCCGCTCGTCGGAGATTGCTCGTTTTTTTGTACCGTCACGTAATCCGCTTCCCAAATCGAATCCTGCAAACTTGCAATGCGCTTTTGAATCGACTTCGGTGTGATCTTGTTTTCTTCGTTGTAGCGACGCTGTTTGATGCGACGACGCTCGGTTTCTTCGCGTGTTGCACGAATCGAAGCTGTTTCTTGATCTGCATACAAAATAACGTGTCCATTGATATTGCGTGCGGCACGCCCAATCATCTGAATCAAAGAGCGCGTCGAGCGCAAAAATCCTTCTTTGTCGGCATCGAGAATCGCCACAAGTGACACCTCCGGAATATCGAGTCCCTCGCGCAATAGGTTGATGCCGACGAGCACATCGAACACACCTTCGCGTAGCTCGCGAATAATCTCGGTGCGTTCGAGCGTTTGAATGTCGCTATGCAAATAACGCACGCGAATTCCAAGCTCGCTGTAATATTCGGTCAATTCTTCTGCCATGCGCTTGGTTAAGGTCGTCACCAAAATGCGCTCACCTGCGCGTACACGTTCGCGAATCGCTTCGAGTAGATCGTCAACTTGCCCTTGCGCGGGGCGTATCTCCACCGTCGGATCCATCAGTCCCGTCGGACGAATGATTTGTTCCGCGATTTGACCGCAAGATTTCTCGATCTCGTAGTCCGCCGGTGTCGCCGAAACAAAAATCGCTTGCGGAACTCGTTCCTCCCATTCTTCAAAGCGCAGCGGACGATTATCGAGCGCCGAAGGCAAGCGAAAACCAAACTCGACGAGCGTTTCTTTGCGCGCGCGATCGCCGCGCGACATTCCACCAATTTGTGGCACGGTGACATGACTTTCGTCGATAAAAAGCAAAAAGTCGTCGGGGAAATAATCATAAAGTGTATACGGCGATTCGCCCGGCGCACGGCGATCGAAAAAGCGAGAGTAGTTTTCGACGCCATGGCAAAAACCCATTTGTTCAAGCATTTCGATATCGAGCATCGTGCGCTGCTCGATCCGCTGCGCTTCGAGAAGTTTGTCTTGCGCTTTGAAATAAACAATACGTTCACGCAATTCTTCGCGAATGCCTTCGATGGCTTCGCGCAAAATTTCGGCACTCGCAACATAATGACTTGCTGGAAAAATCAGCGCGCGCTTTGGGCGCGCAAGAACTTGGCCGCGCAAAGGATCGATCTCCGCAATCGCATCGACTTCGTCGCCAAAAAATTCAATGCGCAACGCGCGTTCGGTTTCATACTGCGGAAAAACTTCTACGACATCGCCGCGTACACGAAACGTGCCACGGTGAAAATCGTAATCATTGCGCTCGTAAAGCATATCCACCAAACGACGCAAAAAAGAGTCACGTGGAAGCATGTCGCCCTTTTCGACATAAACATGCATCGAACCATAGGTTTCCGGCGCGCCCAAACCATAGATGCACGAAACGCTTGCAACGACGAGCACGTCACTGCGCGTAAGCAGCGAATGCGTGGCGGAGTGACGAAGCTTGTCGATTTCGTCGTTCACCGCCGAATCTTTGTCAATGAAGGTATCCGTCGACGGAATATAGGCTTCCGGTTGATAGTAATCGTAGTAAGAGACGAAATACTCGACGGCATTTTCCGGAAAAAGCGCCTTAAACTCGGTATAGAGCTGCGCAGCCAGCGTTTTGTTGGGTGCCATCACGAGCGCCGGGCGATTCAAACGCTCGATGACACAAGCCATCGTAAAGGACTTCCCGCTCCCTGTAACACCAAGAAGTGTTTGGTGGCGATGACCGGCTTCGATGCCGGTAACCAGTTGTTCGATGGCCTTGGGTTGATCGCCCATCGGCGAGAACTCACTGACGAGCTTAAAGCGGCCTGTCACTGCCTTTTCCAACGCGGTCCTTCCGGCGTATCCACAATTTCAATTCCATCACGCAACAACGCATCGCGAATACGATCGGCTTCCGCCCAGTTTTTCGCTTTGCGCGCTGCTTCGCGCGCCTGCACCAATTCGTCGATGCGCGGGTTGTGCTCTTGCGGCTTTTCTTCGAGCACGGCCGTCGCCAAATCGAGCCCGAGCACGCAGTCGAATTCGCAGAGCAGCGTTTTGCGCTCGACACTAGAAAGCGTTGAGTCGTGCACGACATCCCACGCGACAGCAAGCGCGCGCGGCGCATTCAAATCGTCGCGAATGGCTTCTCGAAAGCGCGCTCGAAACGGCGCCAAATGCGCGGCATTGCAGTCTCCGACGGACGCACGCACTTTGATCGCCTGGGCCAAGAGCCGTCGATAGCCGGTATCTGCCGCCATGAGCGCTTCCTGACTACACGCCTGCTGTTGGCGGTAATGCGCCTGTAGAAAAAAGTAACGAAACGCAAGCGGTGCGATACCTTGCGTCGTCAAGTCATCAAGCAAGAGTACATTGCCCTTCGACTTCGACATTTTTTCGTGTATATCCTCGTCCTTGCCAAAGGAAAGAAACTCGTTGTGCATCCAAAAATTGGCCGACGGATGCGCGTCATAACCGCACTCGCTTTGCGCAATTTCATTGGTATGATGCACGGCGATGTGATCAATGCCGCCGGTGTGAATATCGAACTTCGTGCCGAGATATTTCGCACTCATCGCCGAACATTCGAGGTGCCAACCCGGAAACCCGCGGCCCCACGGCGAATCCCATTCTTGTTGTCGCTTGCTGTCGGGCTCCGCAAATTTCCAAAGCGCAAAGTCAGCCGCATTGCGCTTGCCTTCCACTTTGCCGATGCGTGCACCCGGAGCCTGCGCTTCAAGATCAAGCCGCGCAAACTCGGCATATCGCGTAAACTTTGCAGTGTCGAAGTAAATTCCGTCGGCAAGACGATAGGTGTATCCGCGCTCTTCGAGGCGTTGCGCAAGCTCGATCTGCTCTGCGATATGCTCCGTGGCCTTACAGAGGATTTCCGGAGCCAAGCATCCGACGCGCGCGCGATCTTGCAGCCACTGTTCGGTGTACTGCGCCGCAATCTCTTCGGCACGACGTCCACTTCGCTTGGCCGCAGCCTCCATTTTATCCTCACCCGCATCGGCATCGTCGGTGAGGTGGCCGACATCCGTAATATTGATGACGTGTGTAACCCGAAAACCTTCTGCAAGGCATGCACGCTTCAAGAGATCCGCAAAGAGTTGCGAGCGCAAATTGCCCAGATGTTGCGGCGCATACACCGTCGGTCCGCAAGTGTAAATGCGCAAATGCCCCGGCTCGATCGAAGTGAGTAATTCCTTCTTACGCGTTCGTGTGTTATAAATCACCAACCCCTGCATTGCCACTACCCTTCGTTTCCCATTTTGATCAACAAAACGACAACGAGCGCCGCGATGCCCTCGCAGCGCCCAAGCGCACCCACTCCGTCGGTGCTCGTCACCTTCACGCTGACACAATTTTGCATTGCTCCCAGCAGACCCGCCACATTCTCAGCAATCGCTGCACGATGCGGAGCAAGTCGGGGCACCTGGGCGATCAACGTCGAATCCAGATTTGCAATCTCAAAGCCGTGGGCGCGCACCATTCCCAGCACGTGCTCGAGCAGTGCGCGACTATCAACATCCCGAAACGCGGGATCCGACGATGGGAAATGCGTGCCCAAATCGCCAAGCGCGAGCGCGCAGAGACGCGCGCGGGCGATCGCATGCAAGAGCACATCTCCGTCGGAGTGACCTTCGAGCCCTTGCTCAAAAGGAATCGTAACACCACCAAGTTTCAACGGGCGCCCCGCAACCAAGCGATGCGTATCGAACCCTTGCCCGATGCGAAACGAATTTTTGATTCCACTCGTCACTGCAATTCCTTTCTTGCACGGCGTCGCAAACAGAGCGCCGCAAATTCAAGATCACTCGAAAGTGTAATTTTGATATTCTCCGGTGAGCCTTCAACGATTTGCACCGCGACACCCGACTTGGCCGCAAGTCGCTCGACGAGCTGCGCATCGTCGGTCCCAAGAAAACTTTCCCGCTCTGCTTGCATCATGGCTTCATCAAAAAGTGCCCGCTGAAAACCTTGCGGAGTTTGCGCAGCATACAACTCGGCGCGCGACGGTGTCTCGATGATCGAAGTGCCCTGCACGCGTTTCACCGTATCGCGAAGCGGTGTTGCTAAAATCGCAGCTCCTTGTTCGCGCACCGTCGCAATCAACTTCGAGACATCGCCCGGCCGCACGAGCGGTCGCGCTGCGTCGTGCACGAGCACGATCGACACATTGCGATCAAGGCTCGCAAGCCCGGCCCGCACAGAGTCTTGACGTTCCGCACCGCCCACAACCGGCGCACGCAACTTCGTGAGTCGCGACCAGTCGTCGGCAAATTCGCTCTGCAACCGCGCATAGTGCGCGAGATCCGACGCCGCAATCACCGGCACGAGCGCATCCACTTCCGGCACCGACTGCAACGCAGCAAGCGTAT
>CAYRID010000065.1:0-13273 GCA_964424225.1 uncultured Geobacter sp. | reverse complement strand
TTTGTTTTTTGCGATCTTCGCATTTCTTGATCGAATGTATTTTTTAGAATTTGCAGAAGTGTGATCAGAAAAATCGCGAGAAAAAGCTATAACGAGTCAAAAGAAGCGTGTTTTTCTATTCCCATCCGACGAACGAACATCTAAGATTCGCGGCGCATTTGGACAGTCTGCATTCTGCAAATGTTCGTGCGTTTGTTTTATTATTCGCCCTTTAAATGGCGCCAATGGAAATGGAGAAAATCATGGCAGCACGCAAGAAGAAGGCCGCAAGCAAGAAGGCTGGTAGCAGCGCAAAGAAATCCACTGGAGAATTGATCATTTCGAAGTCGCGCACGAAAGCAGCAACGAAATCCTGCAATGTAGGTAGCGATTTCTACCCGGCGCTGGATACTGCGGTTCGCGGTTTGATTGCAAGCGCAGAGGCGCGCGCAGTAGCTAACAAGCGCAAGACATTGAAGCCGCAAGATCTTTAAGCGCAACAGTGCTTTTGCACGTCAATGCAAACGGGCTCAAAACTATGGTTTTGAGCCCGTTTTCGTTGTTTTTACAATTTTTAGTGGTGCGTCGTACTCAATCTGTTTCGGAAAGCTTTGTGTGTTTGCGATCGCGTTCGTTGCTAACACCGATGCGAAAAAGTTTTTCGAGAGAAACTTCGCGTAGCAATTCACCGGGTGCGCGATTGCATTCGACACTCAACCATTCAAGTCCTGCACTCGAAAGTTCAGCGGCCTTCGCGAGTGTTTTCGAAATTGTTTCGGCATCGCTTAGGGCAAGATCGTCTGCGACAGCGACTTTGTTGGCGAGATTCAAGAACTGAAAGAAAAATCCGCGACGCGCTTCCGCATCAAGATGTGCAGCAGCGCGAAAGATCAAAGGTTCCGTCGCTGTGGTTTCTGGAAAGCGCGGCATCCAAATGGGTAGCGTCCACTCACTGGTTTCAAGAGGCATGTCGTCTTGTTGCGTGCGCAGAGCAAGCGGAAGATACGCATAGATGCGAATGGCTTCCTCGCGCGGCACGAAGCCAAGATCTTGCAAGCGACCACTTCTCCAGCGTAGAGCCCATTCTTCGGTTTCCGTCGGTAATTCATGCATTACGGCTTGCATAGTACGAAAGTACAACCAGTAATCGCCTTGAAAGAGTGCGTGCAGAAGTTGTTTGATTGTGGCGAGATCGTCGTGATCGTGCCGTGCGCGGAAATAAAATTGTCCCTCAAGCGTTTCGCTGCCCGGCGGTGCTTGCCAGTCGTCGTCATTGGCTTTGAGTTCAACGATGATCCGATCTCGCAAAAACAAGGTGAGCGTTTCGAGATCCATTGCTTGCGCAGTCATGAACAAGACTTCATCGCCCGCTTCAGCGAGTGCAGCGAGCCATGTTTCGACCCGCGCGGGTTCGAGCGAATATTTTTGCCAAATGTCGAGATCGAGGCAGGCGATGATTTGTTCGCGCGTCGCGTGGGCGAGGATCCATGCTGCGTCAGCGAGTCCGACTTGTTTTACGATGAAGCAAAGTTCGGCCTCGGGAAGCTCGGGGATCAAGAGTTCGGGCGAAGGACTCAAATCGAGAATCTCAGCACGTCGCGAGAGGGGAGCGTCGCAAACTCGTGCGAGTTGTTCTTCGTGCGAGAGATTGCGCATCTGTGCCCGCGCCTGTGCGCGATCGTGGCGCGCCAGACTCAAAAGATCCTGAGTTTTTTTCGAGGGTGTTTCCAGTGACATCGTGATACCCGCAGTGTGTGCGAAAAGAAACGATAGAATGAGCAGATTCGCAGAAGGTTGCAAGGATGGTTCCGATCGAAGAAATTCAGAGTGCATTGATGACGCATCGTCCAAGTTTGGTTTCCGTCGCAGGCAAGCAGCACGCAGCAGTCGCCATGGTGCTGAGGCCGATGGGCCGCGACACGGAAGTTCTTATTATGGAGCGCGCAAAGCAGACCCATGATCCTTGGTCGGGGCATCTCGCTTTTCCGGGAGGCCGCATTGATGAGCGCGACGCAAATCCGCGTTCGGCAGTGGAGCGCGAAACATTCGAAGAAGTTGGGATCGACTTGACGCGGGCGGCGTATTTGGGCCGACTCGACGATCTTTGCGGTCGTCCCAATTCAGGGCTTGTGATTTCGGGATTCGTGTATTGCGCAGCGTCGGAAAGTGAATGCACGATCAATCACGAAGTGGCGCGCGCGTTTTGGGTACCCTTCGAAACGATTCTCGATACGAAGCGACATTCGACGCATCCATTCGTGTACGAAGGCCAGCCCGTGCCAATGCCGGCGGTGGAGTTGCTTGGTCCGGACGAGCCCGTGCTTTGGGGGCTCACTTATCGGTTTCTGGATTTGATGCTCGGGTTGACGGGGCGAAAAATTCCCAGTCTTTCGTGGAAATAGGCAAGATGCAAACCGTAGAGTTTGCATGAGGTGACTCAAAGAAGTGTTGATTCGACAAAACAAACTTGTGTCTGTTCAGTGCATCCTCAGGAGTCAGGCGGGTGCGCAAGAGAATAAAGAGTCGTGACTTCGCAAACCCAAGAAGATGGAGAGCAGCGCAGCCGTTTGCAGCGGATCTTCCTTCGCTTCGAACGCGTGCTCGAACTTGCCGAAGAGGCGCTGTGTCGTTTGCGTGGAGTTTCGCTTTCGCCCGAGTTTTTTTCCGACACTTTGGCGTTTCGATGGCGGCAGCGCGGCGACCTCAGTGCGCTCGTGCCGGTGCAACGCGTTCAGGTGGATGAATTTCAAAATTTGCTTGGCATCGATACGGCAATCGACAAGCTTTGCCAGAACACGGAGCAATTCGTCCGTGGTTTTCCGTTTAATCATGTTTTGCTGTATGGCGAGAGGGGTACGGGCAAGTCTTCTCTGGTGAAGGCATTGCTGGGCCGCTTTTCGAGTTTGGGCTTGCGTTTGGTGGAAGTCAGCAAGAAGGACCTTTTCTTCTTGCCGGAGATTCTTGAGCAGTTGCGTCCTTTCCCGTTTCGCTTTCTTGTTTTTGTGGATGATCTTTCCTTTGCAGAAGGCCAGGAAGATTATCGCGAATTAAAAGCGATTCTCGATGGCGGTGTTGAGGCGACACCAGAAAATGTCTGTTTGATTGCAACGAGCAATCGACGGCATTTGCTTCCAGAATATCGCGCGGAATTACGCAGTGCGCATGTCGATGCGCGCGGCGAGTTGCGTTTGGGAGAATCCGTCGATGAAAAACTTGCGCTTGCAGATCGCTTTGGCTTAGCCATCGGATTCTATGGTTTTGATCAAGAAACCTATTTGCGAATCGTGGCGCGCTATGCAGAGCGCGCAGGGATTGACATACACGACGATGTGCTACGCGAAGAAGCGTTGCGCTGGGCATTGGATCGCTCCAATCGTTCCGGTCGCACGGCCAAACAATTCGTGGCGCAGTTTGCTGGACGCGTTTTGCTCGAACGTTCTACGACAAAAAACTCGGTCAAGCGATGAACGATTGCGACGGTGCGGCGTGTAAAACGAAGAAAATCAAGTCGTTTTTGCGTAACGGAATCGAGGAAAAGGAATGACGAATCTTGTAACAAATCTGCTCAGTGCAATTGGGCTTTTGTTCTGCGCAGTGCTCGTTGCGGGCAATGCTTACTTTGTTGCGACGGAGTTTGCGCTCGTCGCCGTGCGTCGCAGCCAGGTAAAACTTTGGTTGCGCGAAGGCCGGCGCGGTGCGCAATTCGTAGCCAAAGCCATTGAAGATCTCGACGGTGCCATTGCAGCGACACAACTTGGGATCACCCTGATGAGTATTGCTCTGGGCTGGGTGGGGGAGCGTTCGCTGGCGAGTCTTCTGTATCCCGTTTTGGGAGCGATCGGTATCGAAGAGGCTGTCGTCGTGCATTCGATAGCGACGGTTCTTGCATTTTCGCTGATTACGTTTGTACACGTTGTGGCAGGCGAGCTTGCACCGAAATCGGTGGCGCTGGATCGCCCGGGTGAAGTTGCGCTCTTGGTCGCAGGGCCTCTCTTGGTTTTTGTACGTATCTTTCGTCCTTTGTTGTTTGCGATGAATCGCACGGGAATGGGTTTGGTGCATCTTTTTGGAATTCGTCCTGCAGCGCACGCAACGCATGTACCGTCACCGTCGGAGTTGAGTTTGATGGTCTCCGAGGCTTCCGAAGCCGGAATGATTCGGGCTGACACCGGTCGCATTCTTGGCAATGTATTTCGCATTTCACGCACTTGCGTGAAGGATGTGATGGTGCCACGCAAACAAGTCTATGCGGTACCGGAGTCGATTGAATATGCTGCACTCATGCAACAAGTTCGAGAGAATGCGTTTACGCGTATGCCTGTATATCGCCATGATCTCGATCAGATCGTAGGCATCTTACACACAAAAGATTTACTTGTACGCGCCATTGAACGCGGCGAAGTCCGAGTGATTGAAGCAATGCGTGATCCACTCTTTTTTTTGCCGGAGCTTCCGCTGGTCGATGCCCTGCGCCTTTTTCGAGGACGGCGCAGTCACATGGCCATCGTGCGCAAAGATCAAGGTCCAATACTCGGCATCGTGACGCTCGAAGATGTTCTCGAAGAATTCGTAGGAGAGATTGAAGACGAGCACGATACTCCGACGCCGGAAGGCGCAGCCTAAAGTACAGGTGTTCATTGTTGAGAGGTTTATTGCTGCTTGCGTTAATTTGAGATTTCACGTCTTTGCAGCGAGGCGCTAATCTCCGCCCGCTTTCGATTTGCAACGAGGAGTACGCCATGCCGAATTTTGATTCGATTGAACACAACCGCGAATTGGCGGAAATGTTGATTCGCTGGTCTTACCTCGAAGCGCAGCGCGAAGAAGATTACTTTGTGCTCACTTCGGGAAAGCGCAGTCGTTTTTATTTCGATTGTCAATTTACGACGGCGCGAACGGAAGCGATGCCGCATATTGGTAAAGCTTTTCTCGATGAATTTCGCCGTCAGGGTGTGCAACCTGAATCCGTCGGAGGACTTACGCGCGGCGCCGACCCGATTGCCTTGGCTGTGGCCTACACATCTTTGATTTATCGACCGATCGTACAATCCTTCAGCGTGCGCAAGGCGCGCAAAGATCACGGCACTTGTCGCTGGATCGAGGGGCACGCAGAACCTGGCACGCGCGTGGCGATCGTTGACGATGTGGCGACGAGCGGAAAATCCGTGATTCAAGCTATCGAGCGCGCCCAAGAGGAGCGGCTTGAAATCGTGCAAGTCGTGGTGCTCGTCGATCGCGAAGAGGGTGGCCTAGCGGCAATCGCGAGCAAGCTGCCGCCGAGTGTGCCAGTGAGTGCAATCTTCCAACGCAGTGCCTTGGAGGCGTTCCGTACACAACTTTGCTAGGACTGTCACAAAATTGAGTAGATAAAAATTTATTTTGTGTTTCGTGCGAATGTGTCTTGTGTCAGAGTAAAGCGAGAATCATGGCCAGGATACTCATGGTCGTGAGCGCTGCGAAGAGGAGTTCAATTGGAATTTCAATGGTCTCGTATTCCTCTTCACTTTCATCGAGAGATTTGAGTCGTCGTTCAAGTTTGCTGCCCGTCAGCGATGCCTCGATGGCTTGTGCATAACTTAATCCTTCGCTTTGTAGGTGCTGCACGAGTTCTCCAAATGACGTGCCGCTAGCGAGTTGTTGATAGGCCAGGATGGACCAAGCGAGAGTGTTGGCCTCTTGCGCGGTGATGCCGCGGCGTGTGAAATCGCTCACGAGTTTGTCGAGCATTTTTCGAGAACGAATCGGATGCAGTACGAGTAGTTTTGACGCGAGCGTGAAGGCTTCTTGTGGGCGAATTCCGCGGGCTTCGAATTCTTGGGCGAAGGCGGCAACGCCAAGAGTTTTTTTTGAAATCGGCATCGTGACCCTTCTTGTGAGGAGCATCGGAAAAAGCGTCGCAGTGCTGAAGAAGATTCTCAACACGATTGTGATGGAGCCCGAAGCAAAAGAAACTCAATGGGCAAACCTTTCGGCGAATTTAGTCCGATTTTTGCGCAGATCAGTGTGGACCAGTGTAGACGGTGCCGAATCGAGGAGGTGTTTCTGAAATTCTGCATTCTTCGAGTTTTGTTTTTCGCGATGATCGGTTGCGTCTTGCCCTTTGCTCCAGCCTTTTCCGACGGTGCATTGCCGCAAGTAACGCCTGCAGTTAGTCGTGAGCTGGCGCGCGACTTGGAATCGAGTCCCCAAGAAATTGCCGCATTGGCCATATGCGCCTCGCCCGAGCGGCAGGCGGATCGCAGTGCCGCCGCGAAACTCGACGAATCGGCGGTGCAAGAGGCTGCGCTGTGCAGGGCGGAGATGCCGGCGACTTCGGAAGCCGCAGATCCAGCGGAAGCAGATGATGTGCAAGCGATTGCAGTGGAGAGCACGCAACGTGTCGATGCATCGCTAGATCACGAAATTGTGTCAGAGGTTCCTCTTCGGAATAGGGATCCTTTTGAAGCCTTGAATCGTCGTACGTTCAAGTTCAATCGCGGATTCGAAAAAATTTTTATTGATCCTGTGATTGATTTCTATGGTTGGGCAGTGCCCGAAGTGATGCAAAAGGGCGCACAGAACGGTTTCGAAAATCTCGGTACACCGTCGGTAGCAATCAATAAATTTTTGCAAGGCGAACCGCTTGCGGCGGGAGTTGCAACGGGGCGCTTCGTGGTCAATTCGACACTGGGGATTGTCGGGCTTTTTGATCCTGCCCAGAAAATGGGACTTGTGAAACAGAGCGCAGACTTTGGCCAGACTTTGTACGTCTACGGACTGCGCAGTGGTCCGTATATGGTCGTGCCGCTCTTGGGGCCAACGACGGTGCGCGACAGTGCTGGGTTTCTCATGGATTTTCTTTTTCGACCCGACACTTATTTGCTTACGCCGAGTGTGACGATGATTTTGATCGGCGGACAAGGGCTTACGACACTTGAATCCGTGCAGGATTCTCTCGATGCACTGCGCACCAATGCTGTCGATGAATATGCGTTGATCCGCAGCCTTTATCTCATGCACCGAGCAAGTCAGTTACGTGGCGGTGCAGAACTTACCGAGGAAGAACTCGAAGCAGAGTTGTATTTTGGGGAATAGTCTTGCTTGCAATATTTACGATGCCTTGCCTTGCGGCTTGTTTGGCTCGGCTTCGATTTCAGTGATGCTCTTTTGGATCGACGTCAGCAATGCCTTGACACCTTCTTGTTTCAGAACCGTTGAAAACTCCGAGCGGCGCATGGCGAGTTCGCTCACGTTGCCGTTTAAAAGTACGTCGATGACGGACCAGCGTCCGTCGATCTGATGCATTCGATAGTTAATGGCCACGACTTCGCCATTGGATTTTGTGATCTGTGTACGTACGAGCACAAGGCCGTTTGGCTCTGCATCTTCCCCAAGCAATTGAAACGATTCGCCCGTGTAGCCGTTGAATCGACTGGCATAGCGGCAAATTGCGAGTTCGCGCATGGCTGCGTGGAGATCGGCTTGTTCGGCGGACGTGAGCGTCTTCCAGCGCGAGCCGATCGATTTTTCGGACATGAATTGTAGATCCAAGGTTGCAGGTACGATTTGCTCCATTTGCGCTTTGCGGCCGGAGTAGCCAAGCTCCTCGGCATTTTTCATGACGTGGAGCAACTCGGCATGAAAATGTTCGATGGTTGCCGATGCCGTCGGTGTTTCGGCTTTGGCATTGGAGATGAGAGCGATCAGAAATACAAAAAGAAAGAACGCAAAACTATGTCGGGTGCGCTTCATTGAAATCCTCCGTGTTTCGCACGAAAATAGACGCTCCCGTCGAGGATTGCTTCACGAAATTGCATTGAAATTTTGACCCTGCACATTCTCTTGCTGTTTTTGCCGGCACCGATGCAAAATACGCAACACACCGAATAATGCAGAAGGCAGGTCGTCGAGAGTTTCCGGCTGGCGGTGGGCAATCTTTCATCGTCTCAAACAAGGAAAAACCCTTGAACACGAAATCAGAAATCGTTCGACATTTTTTTTCGTGGTGGACAGAGTTTGTTCGCAAAAACGCAGTGTGGGTTTTGGTGACGATCGTTCTGTTCTCGCTTGGTGCAGGCAGTTATGCGGCATTGCGTTTTAAGATTAACGTGGATGCGTCGGCGATGTTTCCCGAGGATTTGCCGCAGCGCGTCGTGACACGCGAATTTTTTCAACAGTTTCCGATGTTGAAAGACACGATGCTCGTCGTCGTGGAGGCTCCAACACCGACGCTGGCGCAAGTCGCGGCGCTGCAGTTATCGCAGCAACTACGTAAGAGCGAAGGAAAAACGTTCCACACGGTTTTTGCGCCGGGCGCGGATCCGTTCATGAATCGCCTCGCGTTTCTCTCGCAGTCGGTAGATCAACTTGAAGAAATCGCAGATCACCTCGCTCGCGTACAGCCTTACGTGGGTGAGTTGAATCAAGATCCGTCACTTCGCGGTGTACTTCACGTTTTGGATCTGACGATTCGCGAAGGGGGCACAGCAGTTTTTGAGCAAAAAGAGTTCAGCGCGCTTTTGTCGGCCATGCATGAAGTGGTGGATGGTGTCGTCGCGAATGCTCCCAAAGTGCTGGCTTGGGATGATTTGTTGGGGGGCAGGACGTCGACAAAAGCGGAGCGCCGCCAGTTCATCGTTGTGCAACCTGTGCTCGATCACGATTTGATGCGTCCCGCAACGGCGGCGATCGAGACGGTTTATCGCGAGGCTGCAGCGCTCGGGCTCACGGAGGGCAACGGCTATCGCGTACGTTTAACGGGCGAAATCGCACTTTTGCACGACGATGTGAATGCGATTTTGGGCGCTGGCATGCAGTCCAATTTGCTTTCGTTCATTCTCGTTGCGGCGATGGTCTGGTACGCCATGCGTTCAGGGCGGATGTTCTGTGCGGTGCTCGCTTCGCTCGGCGTGGGTTTTCTTTTGACGACGGCGTTCGCGGTGTTTGTCGTCGGTGAATTCGACATTGTTTCCATGACTTACGGCGCACTGGTGATCGGTCTTGGCGTCGATTTCGGCATTCATTTTGGCATGCGCTACTGGGAGCATCTCGACGGAGGCAAGGGGCATACCGAAGCGCTGGCGGCTACCGGCGAAGATTTGGGTATTCCGTTGCTGCTCTGTGCGATGACGACGGCCATTGGATTTTTGTCCTTCCAGGTGACCGATTATTTGGGCGTGGCGCATTTGGGATTGATCTGCGGCGCCGGAATTTTGATTTGCCTTTTTTGTAGCGTAACGGTCATTCCTGCGATTTTGACGATTTGGCCTGTGCGTCTTCCGCCTCTCACCCATACCGAGTCAAAACTTCGTCACAAAATTGCGTCGATCCCCTCTCGACATGCTCGAAAGATTTGCTGGGCGTTCGGCGTGCTTGGCGTTTTTTCCGCAGCGCTACTCCCCAAAGTGTATTTTGACTACAACCCGGCTGCCCTGCGCGATCAGCGTGCTGAATCGGTGCGCATGTTTTTCGAACTTCTTGACGAAGAAGGCGGAGTTCTTTGGAGCGTGAGTGGTGTCGAGCCAAGTCCGGAAGTCGCTCGTGATAAAGCTGCGGAATTGCGAAAACTCGATTCTGTGAAGAACGCATTTACGATCTATGATTTGGTGCCTGAAGAACAAGATGAAAAACTGGCCATTCTCGAAGACATCATGCTTTTTATGCCGCCTCCTCCGTCGGAAACGACGCGACGCCCTGCACCGACATTGGAAGAGGATGCCGAGGCGATTCATCAATTGACGCAAGATTTGGAAACCGTGTTGCGTGAACACACGAGCGATCCAAAATTCGAAAGCACGCGACAGCTTTACACAAGTTTGAGTAAGCTGAACCAACGACTTGCTGTGGACGAGGATCGCGCGCAGATGATTCCGATGTTGCGCGATCGCCTCGCGCGGCCGGTACCGATTTTCCTAGATCGTTTGTACGCGGGGCTCGTTCCCGAAAAAATTACACTTGCGGACATTCCCGAAGAATTGCGCCGCCGCATGGTGACTGCAGATGGCCAGTATCGCATTGAAGTGTATCCCCGAGATAATTTGCGAAGCAATAAAGCGCTCCTGCAATTTCGCAATGAAGTGAAAACCGTGCTTCCGTCGGAGGTGGGCATGGTTCCGGAGATGATTGAATCCGGTAACACGATTGTGCGTTCTTTTCGCGAAGCGTGTATGGCGGCGGTGGTGGTGATGATTTTTGTCGTATTTGCCATCTGGCGGCGTGTTCTCGATACCGTGTATGTGATGTTGCCGCTTTTGCTCGGCTCTCTTTTTACCTGTGCGACCATGGTTTTGATGGGCTTGTCGTTCAATTACGCCAACGTTGTGATGTTGCCACTGATGCTCGGAATTGGCGTTGATACGGGGATTCACTTGGTTCAGCGCTATCGCGCAGAGGGTTTGCGCGGCGCCGAGTTGCTGAGTTCTTCAACGACGAAAGCGGTGCTGTGGAGCAGCCTGACCACGATTGCTGGTTTTGGCAGCCTTGCGACGGCGCATCATATGGGCATGGCGACGCTGGGTCGCTTGCTGTCGATTGGGATTCTCTGGATGCTCATTTGCAATTTGATTTTCTTGCCGGCATTGCTCGAGTGCCAATCGGCTGCGGATGATTCCAAGAAAAAGCATTAGAAAATTTGTCTGCGCGCGCGTGGGGTCACCCGTGCAGGTCGGCCTGAGAGCTGCGATTTTTCGAAGATATCTTGCGCAAAGAGCAGTTTTGCAAAATTGCGAAGCGCTGGTCGGGACGTTTGCGCTACGTTCGGCGCGCGCTTCGACGGCATTGTGAAGCGCAAAATACACCGACGAAAGATGCGCGGAGGAAATGCACCGGCGAGATTGTGCACGCTGTGTGCAAAGCGACGGAGCAAAGCGAGAGGCGTACGCGATCATCATCGCGAAGCGTGAAAAGGAGAAAGCGACCATGGCAACGAAACGAACAGCGATCGACACCACTCCTGAATTGGTCAAGGCGACTTACGAAAAGATTGAGCGCAATCTTGCAATCGTGCGTCGACGTTTGAATCGTCCCTTGACCTACGCCGAGAAAGTTTTGTTTGGCCATCTCGATGATGCCGAAGGCCAAGAATTTGATTCCGGCAATGCTTACCTCGCACTGCGTCCCGATCGCGTGGCGATGCAAGATGCGACGGCGCAGATGGCACTTCTGCAATTTATTTCCTCTGGACGCGAAGAAACGGCGGTGCCGAGTACCGTGCACTGCGATCACTTGATTCAAGCACGCGTCGGTGCGAGCAAGGATCTTGCGACGGCAAACGAAACCAATCGCGAGGTTTACGAATTTTTGCAGACGGCGTCTGCGCGTTACGGCATCGGATTTTGGGGGCCGGGCGCGGGTATCATTCATCAGATCGTGCTCGAACACTACGCGTTTCCGGGTGGAATGATGATTGGCACCGACTCGCATACACCGAATGCGGGCGGCCTGGGCATGTTTGCATGTGGCGTCGGTGGTGCGGATGCCGTCGATGTGATGGCGGGTTTTCCGTGGGAAGTGCTGCATCCGAACCTCGTTGGTGTAAGGCTCACGGGGGAGCTTTCGGGTTGGGCTGCACCGAAGGACGTGATCCTCAAAGTTTTGTCGATCCTCACCGTGAAAGGCGGAACGAACCGCGTGGTCGAGTACTTTGGTCCGGGCACGAAGTCGCTGAGTTGCACGGGCAAAGCGACGATCACGAATATGGGCGCCGAGCTTGGCGCAACAACTTCAATTTTTCCGTACGACGAACGAATGGCGACGTATCTCGAAGCGACGGGCCGCAAGGCGCTCGTCGAACTTGCAAACGCCAAGCACGCATTGCTCACTGCCGATCCCGAAGTGGAAAAAGATCCGAAGCGCTTCTTTGATGAAGTGATCGAGATCGATCTTTCGACGCTTGAACCGCATATCGTCGGACCGCATACACCCGATCTCGCACGACCGGTTTCGCAAATGGCGCAAGAGGCGAAAGAGAAAGGCTATCCGCAGCTTACGGCGTCGCTCATTGGCAGCTGCACGAATTCGTCATACGAAGACATGGAGCGCGCGGCGGCCGTTGCGCGCCAAGCGAAGGCGCAGGGTGCGAAATGCAAGGTGACACTTTGGGTAACGCCGGGCTCAGAGCAGGTGCATCAGACCATTGATCGCGACGGCCAAGCCGCCGACTTTGCGGCGATTGGCAGCACGGTGCTCGCGAATGCTTGCGGTCCGTGCATTGGTCAATGGAAGCGTGACGACATTCAAGAGGGCACGAAAAATTCGATCCTTACGTCGTACAACCGAAATTTTCGTGCGCGCAACGATGGCAATGTCGAGACGCTGAGTTTCATTAGTAGTCCCGAAATTTGTGTAGCCTACGCACTTTCAGGTACCCTTGAGTTCAATCCGCTTACCGACGAGATCGTGGCCGAAAACGGCAAGCGCTTCAAACTTACGCCTCCACCGGTTGCGCCCGAGGTGCCGAAGGCGGGCTTCGTCTCGAGTCGCCATGGCTATTTCGATCCTCCGACGGAGCGCGGTGGTATACAGGTTGCGGTGTCGCCGACGAGTGATCGCTTGCATCTTCTCGAACCGTTTGCGGCGTGGGATGGAAAAGATTATGAAGCCTTGCCGCTTTTGCTGAAGGCAAAGGGCAAGTGCACGACGGATCATATTTCGGCGGCGGGTTCGTGGCTTCGCTTCCGTGGACATCTCAATAACATCAGTGACAATATGTATCTCGGCGCTGTGAATTTCTTTACGGGCAAAGCGGGCGAAGGGCTGAATCAACTTACGGGTGAGCGCGCGACGTTTCCGAAGGTGGCGCGAGCTTACAAAGCCAAGGGTTTGCGCTGGGTTGTCGTCGGTGACGAGAATTACGGCGAAGGTTCGAGCCGGGAACACGCAGCCATGTCACCGCGCTTTCTTGGCGCAGCGGCCGTGATCGTGCGCAGCTTCGCGCGGATCGCCGAAACGAATCTCAAGAAGCAAGGCGTGTTGCCGCTGACATTCGTGAACGGAGCCGATTACGAGAAGGTGCAAGAGACGGATCGCATCTCGATTCTTGGTCTCGCAGAGATCGCGCCGGGCAAGCATCTCAAAGTTGTTTTGCAACACAGCGACGGAAGCCGCGATGAATTTGCAGTGGCGCATTCGCTCAATCAAGAACAGATCGAGTGGTTCAAGGCGGGTTCGGCGTTGAATGTGCTGCGTCGTCGCGCTTGAGCACGAGTTTTTCGTAAACTGCGCGCACCGGCGGAGGTTTCCGTCGGTGCGCGTTTGTTTTTGACTTGGACTTGGATTTTTCGCTGAAACTTGAGGTGGAGATTGAGCGGGAGCATTT
>CAYRID010000064.1:0-13588 GCA_964424225.1 uncultured Geobacter sp. | reverse complement strand
CTCAAGTGACATAATGAGACTCTAGTCCAAATTCGCTTACGCTACGGCGTCGATCAAGATCCTCTGAACCAGCTCGCAAAACGCACCCAGTTGCGCGCTATGTCATTCCAAAATGCGAGCCCCATCATGAGCATCAAAATTGCAAAGCCGCCAGTCTGCAGCGCCTCTTTCGTGCGCACCGAGAGCGGCGAGCCCTTGATGCCTTCCGCCACGAAGAGCACCGCTTGGCCACCGTCGAGCACGGGGATCGGAATCAAATTCAAAAATCCGAGATTGATGCTAATCAAGATCATCATGCTCAGGTACGGAATCCAGCCTGCACTCAGTGCTTTGTTCGCGATTTCTGCAATTCCAATTGGTCCCGCAAGTTGCTTGTGCGACACGCCACCCGAGATCAACTTGCCGAAACCCTTCAAGAAAAATTGCATCGAACTTTTCGTTTCTTCGAGAGAGCGCGCAAACAAAGCGATCGGGTTGTGAATTACTTCTTCTTCTGCGACACCAGGAAGTGTGCTGGACTGCGACAAAATTCCGACGAGATAGCGCGGCTCGGGAAAACCCATGTCGTTATTGATTTCTTCGAACTTCGGTTGCACGGCAACCGTTTGCGTGATGCCCCCGCGCGCATAGCTCAGCGCAAGCGCCTTGCCCTCGCTCAAACGCACACGCTCGACGAACGAATCAAAGCTCCCAATTGGAAGACCATCGACTGCCACGATCAAATCCCCCGCCTGAATACCGGCTAGCGCTGCCGGCATCTCCGGCGTCACGGCCGTCACAAGCACTGTCGCAGGAATCACACCCAGCGACTGCGTTGCATGCAGCGCCGGGACGATGACCGAAATCTCCTGCACAGCATCCACCGCGCGCGTCGTGAGTTGACCTTTGGCATCAACCTTCGCACCCTCTGTGGGCCGTACAATCTTCAGTGTCACTTCGCTGCCCGTCGCTGCAGCGTATTGCTGCTCGAAGGCACGCCAGTCTTCAACTGGCGTATCGTTCACCGCTGTGACGAGATCGCCCGAATGAAGCCCCGCTTGCGCAGCAGGAGCATCGGGAGCAAGGACGCCGAGCATGGCACGCTGACGATAGTGATTCACTCCGAGCCAGCCGCTATTCACTTTTCCACCAAATTCATCGAGTCGCGCACGCTCTACAATCGGAAGTGTCACATCGAGATTGGCACCAGCGCGCTCGATGGAAAGCTGCAAGGTTTCACCCGACTTGGCGCGATAGTGCTCGAAGAACTCATCCCACCACACAACTTTTTTGCCGTTTACGGCTAGGATGCGATCGCCCGCGTGCAATCCTGCACTCGCGCCCGGAGAGCCTGCTTCAACAGAGCCAATGATTGCCACGGGACGCGGCATGCCGACGGCGAAAATGCCCATATACAAAAAAATGGGTAGGATCAGATTCACCACCGGCCCCGCAAACACAATCGCGAGTTTTTGCCAAACATTTTTATTGTTCAGCGACTCCGCCGGATTGGCAGCCGCCTCGGGCGATTCGATCTCATCCGGATTTTCGCCAAGCATCTTCACAAACCCACCGAGCGGAAACCAAGCGATTACGTACTCGGTGCCGTCGCGCTCCCAAGCGAGTCGCCACTTGCCAAAACCAATTGGATCTCCAAAGCCAATTGAAAACTTGAGTACGCGCACGCCACACCACTTGGCCACAATGAAATGGCCAAACTCATGCACGAAGATCAGCACACTCAAAAGCAATACGAAGGCAAACAGAAAATGCCCCGTACTCCACACTCCTTCGAGCAGTCCATTGAGCCCACCGTTCAATCCGTTCATCCGTCACTCCTCTGTGTTACTTGGCAAGCACTTGCAACATTGTGCGCGCTCGCTCCCGCGCCCAGGCATCGACGTCGCGCACATCCTGCAAATCGCGCAAATCCTGTGCCGGATGCTGCCTCAAAAACTCTTCGAGTACTGCGGCGTTGGAATTCGAAATCGCAGAAAAATTCACTGCACCGTCGAGAAATGCTTGCACTGCCATTTCGTTCGCTGTATTGAGCACCGCCGGTGCTGCCTCCGCCCCCGCCAGCGCGCGATAGGCAAGCTCTAGACACGGAAACCTCACTGGGTCTGGCGCTTCAAAATCAAGGCGGCCAATCGCCGCGAGATCTAGGGCCGGAAGTTCCAGTGGCAACCGCTCGGGGTAAGCCAGCGCAAGAGAAATCGGGCCGCGCATATCGGGGAGACTAAGCTGCGCCAACACAGAGCGGTCCTGGAATTCAACGAGCGAATGGATCACCGACTGCGGATGCACGAGCACCTCGATTTGCTCCGTCGCAAGCCCAAAGAGCCAGCGCGCCTCAATGACTTCGAGCCCTTTGTTCATGAGCGTCGCCGAATCAATCGTAATCTTGGGCCCCATCTTCCAGCGCGGATGCTGCAAAGCCTCCTGCAGCGTGGCTTGTGCCATGCGCACCGCACTCCATTCACGAAACGGTCCGCCCGAAGCCGTGAGCACGATGCGCCGCAAATCCTCACGGCGCTGCCCCATCAGTGCTTGGAACACCGCACTGTGTTCACTGTCCACAGGCAAAAGTCGCACACCATGCCTTTGCACTTCGCGCAAAACCAGCGCACCCGCCATAACCAACACTTCTTTGTTGGCAAGCGCAATATCGGATCCGGCCCGAATCGCAGCAAGTGTCGGTTCAAGTCCCACCGCGCCTACCAACGCCGACACGACCAGATCCGCGCCGCACGCCGCCACTTCACACAATCCTGCGTCACCCACCACAATGCGCACGTCGGACTCCACGATGCGTGCACGCAGGTGCGCTGCAGCATCTACATCCGCAACACAAACAAACGTCGGGTGAAACTTTTTGATTTGCTGTGCAAGTTTTTCGACGTTGCGTCCGGCCCCCAACGCCACGATTTGATAACGATCTGGAAACGAAGCCACGACATCGAGCGTCTGCTCGCCGATGCTTCCCGTGCTACCCAGGATGCTGATTCGCTTCACCATCTACTGGGCTTTGTCACGAATCTGATCGCCCGTCATGCCAAAGCGCCGTTCGCGACCCTGATAATCGAGAATCGCCGCCACCAAATGTTCTTCCCGAAAATCAGGCCACATGACATCTGTTGTGTGTAGCTCGGCATAGGCAATCTGCCAAAGTAAGAAATTCGAAACACGCGATTCTCCGCCGGTGCGAATCAAAAGATCGGGGTCCGATAAATCGGGCAGATAGAGTTTGGAATGAAAAACCTTCTCGTCGATCGCGTCGGGTTCAAGGCGCCCATCTTGCACTTCGTGTGCAAGTTTTTGAACCGCATCAACAATCTCTTGTCGTCCACCGTAAGACAGCGCAAACACAAGCTCCATGGATTGATTGGCTTCGGTTCTCTCGATTGCGAGTGCGAGATTTCGCCGTACGGCTTCCGGCAAACGCTCCGTTCGCCCCATCACACGCAAGCGTATACCCTGCTCAACAAGTTCATCAATTTCGCTCTTGAGATAGCGTTCAAGCAAACGCATCAGTTCGCCCACTTCGCGCTTGGGGCGGTTCCAATTCTCTTCTGAAAACGCGTAAAGCGTAAGCGTTGAAATGCCCAGCTCATGCGACGCACGCAGTATCGTGCGCACCGATTCCACGCCGCGACGATGGCCTTCGATACGCGATCGCCCTTGCCACTGAGCCCAACGTCCGTTGCCATCCATGATGATCGCCACATGTTTGGGTAAGCGATCTGGCCGAATCTTTTTTGCTTGCATGCGAGTCAGACCTGAAGAACTTCTTTCTCTTTCTGCGCTGCGATCTCGTCGATCTTGGCATTGAATTCGTCTGTGATGTCTTGCACTTGTTTTTCACATCGGTGTCGGTCGTCTTTCGGCAGATCGCCCGATGACTCCATTTCTTTGATCAGCGCCAACGCGTCGCGTCGCACTTCACGGATTCGCACTTTGTGCTCTTCTGCAATTTTTTTGACCTTCTTCACCAAATCTTTGCGGCGCTCTTCGGTAAGCGGCGGCACTGCGAGGCGAATCACCTTGCCATCATTCGCCGGCGAAATGCCAATATCCGACGCCAAAATGGCTTTCTCAATATTGCTGATCACACCGCGATCGTACGGCGAGATCACGATCATGCGCGGGTCGGGAACCGCAAAATTTGCAAGCTGCTTTAGCGGCGTTGATGAGCCGTATGCATCCACATAAATTCCATCGAGCAACGCTGTACTTGCACGGCCGGTCCGCACTTTGTGCAATTCAGCCTTCACATGCTCGATCACTTTCTGCATCGATTCCCGCGCATCGGAAATGACCAGGTTGCTTTCGTCCGCCATCTGCCCTCCCCATCAAGTCGCCGGTTGCGCCGGTCGCCGTCCGTCGGTGGCGCGCTTACTCGCTCACCAAGGTGCCAATCTTCTCGCCGCAAACCACTTTGTAGATATTGCCCGGCACGGTCATGTCGAAAACCAAGATCGGCATTTTGTTTTCTCGACATAGCGCCACGGCGGTTTGATCCATGAAACGCAAATTCTGGCGAATGGCTTCGTCATAGCTGAGCGATTCAAAGCGCTTTGCATCCGCATTCTTCTCGGGATCTGAATCGTACACACCGTCGACACGCGTCGCCTTGAGTACCATCTCTGCGCCAATTTCTGAGCCGCGTAACGTCGCCGCTGTGTCGGTCGTGAAGTACGGATTGCCCGTACCTGCGGCAAAAATTACCACTCGACCTTTTTCAAGATGGCGTACAGCGCGGCGGCGAATGTAGATCTCGGCCACTTGTTTGATTTCGAGGGCCGAGAGTACGCGCGTCGGAATATTCAACTTTTCTAGTGCATCTTGCAGCGCGACCGCGTTGATGACACTCGCCATCATGCCCATGTAATCGGCCGACGTGCGATCCATGCCCGCCGCCGCAGCGGTCATGCCGCGAATGATGTTGCCGCCACCAATCACAATGCCGAGTTCAACACCAAGCGCGTGGACATCGCGGATTTCCGCCGCTGTGCGACCGATCACGCTCGGACAAATCCCAAAGCCGCTCTCCCCAGCAAGACTTTCACCGGAAACTTTCAATAGCAAGCGGCGATATTTGGGATTCACGCGAGTGTCTCTCCAAGCTTGAAGCGTACGTAGCCCGTTACGCGAATCTCACCGCCCAATTGCTTGCTCGCATCCGCCAGCACCTTCGCAATGCTGCGGTCGGGATCTTTGACGAATTCTTGCTCGATCAAACACACTTGTGCGTAGAACTTATTCACCTGCCCCTCGATGATCTTCTCGATCACTTTTTCGGGCTTGCCACTTTGCTCGGCTTGCTTGCGATAAAATTCGCGCTCTTTGTCGACAATCGTCTGATCGACGCCACTACGATCGATCGCCACCGGAGAGGGATCGACCGCCGCAATATGCATCGCAATGTCCTTGGCAAGTTCGGCAACGCCTCCACCTTGCGCTGCTGTCTCCAACGCCACGAGCACACCCAACTTACTTCCCGCGTGCACATAACCACCGACAATCCCCTGGCTCACAGCAAGATGTGTCGCGCGTTGCAAGACGATGTTCTCTCCCGTCTTTGCAATCGTGGATTGAATGACTTCAGCCACCGGTGTGCCGTCGAGCTTCGCTTGTGCCAGCGCCACAGCAGAGCCCAGTGATGAATCCCCTGCGGCCAATGCCGAAAGTTTGTTGGCCAACTCAAGGAAGCCTTCCGTACGCGCCACAAAATCCGTTTCGCACGAAAGTTCAACGATGCCACCCGCAGTTCCTTGCAGCGACAAACTGATGACACCTTCGCGTGTCGAGCGTCCTTCGCGCTTTTGCGCTTTGACATTGCCGCGCTCACGCAACAAATCGGCTGCCTTCGCCATGTCGCCGTTTGCATCGGCAAGCGCCTTCTTGCATTCCATCATGCCCGCGCCCGTGCTGTCGCGAAGCTGTTTCACCAACGTTGCAGAAATTTCGGCCACTGTACTCTCCAGCTTATCTAAGCGTTCTTGGATCCGTTTCTCGCGCTTTGCATCCGATGCCAGCTCGGCCAGCGACGGACAAGTGCGGCGGCGCAACCTTTTGCAAGACTGCACCGCCGTCGAATATTACTCTGCGGTTCCCGCCGGACCGGCTTCTTCTTCGCCGGCGACGATCGTCTCGTCCTCGGGATCATCCCACTTGCGGCCACCGCGCGCGCCGCCCGCCGAAGCCGTTCCTCCGGCTTGTCGCTTGCCGCGCCCTTTGCCGCCTGCGCCCGCAGCCTGCTTGATGTCGACCACGCGACGACCGCTCTTCGCCGTCTTCGATTCTTCTTTGCGCTGACGAACTGTCGGATCGGATTGCAGCTTAGTCTGATACACCGCATCTCCGTCGAGACACGCATCGGCGACAGCAGCACAATAAAGTTGCACGGCGCGAATCGCATCGTCGTTCGCCGGAATCATGAAGTCGATTCCGTCGGGATTGCAGTTGCTATCGACGATGGCCACAATCGGAATACCAAGTCGGCTCGCTTCCGCAATCGCAAGGTGTTCCTTGCTCACGTCAATCACAAAAATTGCATCCGGCAGCGATTCCATGTTTTTGATGCCGCCAAGCGACTTCTCATAGCGCTGAATTTCGCGATTGATCCGCGCGATTTCCTGCTTTGAAAGCCCTGCAACTTTTTCTGGATTGGCGAGCGTCGCTTCGAGTTCTTTGTAGTGATCGATCGACTTCTTCACGGTACGAAAATTCGTCAGCATGCCGCCGAGCCAGCGATTGTTCACGTAATACTGACGTGCGCGCGACGCATCGAACTGTACACACGGTTGAATCTGACGTTTCGTGCCGACGAAGAGCACCTTGCCACCGCTCGCTGTCACATCTTTGAGAAATGCAAGCGCTTCCAGGAAACGCGGCAAGGTTTGATCCAAATTTAAAATATGGATGCCATTGCGCTCACCGAAAATAAAGGGACGCATGCGCGGATCCCAGCGGCGCGTTTGGTGCCCAAAGTGCGCGCCGGCTTCGATCAAACTACGAATCGACACTTCCGTCTTACGCACGGATGTGTCGAGGGCGGCTGCCATGTTCGAGGTATCTGGAGTTGTAGCACTAGCTTCAGGGGTCACATCGACCGTTTGCGACATTTGCGATTCTCCTTCGCGGTTGGGGCCTTGCGCTCCGTTCGTCAACAGACTTGGTCTGCACTTGCAGCCATGCTCTGCATCCGCAGTCACCCGCACTCGCACGCGCAATCCGCCATCTGCAAAACTTGCAGCGTGCAGCTTGTGCATGCATAACGAGCGATCACCGTGGATTGATTCCCCAGACTCGACCTTCGAATGCGGTAACAACCGCAAGATCAAGCACCGCCGGGGCGATCCGGAACGCGTGAATTGGCAAGGGTTTAGCAGACGAGCCCACAACCGGCGAGGGGCAATCGAAGAACTTTGCGCCCGAGTGCGTACTTAGGTGGTGTACTCGGCGTTGATCCGCACATAGTCGTACGACAAATCGCAAGTCCAAACTTCCGCACTGCCTTGGCCGACGCCAAGATGCACCGCAAGCAGGACTTCCTTTTCTTGCAGCTTCTCCGCCGCGCGCTTCACGGCAGCAGGCCCACACGGACGCCCCGTTTGAAAAACAGCAACGCCACCAATACGCACCGCCGCACGAGAGAGTTCGAGCTTCAACCCCTCGGCACCTACCGTCTGCAAAATGCGACCCCAGTTTGGATCACCGCCAAAGACCGCCGTCTTCACGAGCAACGAATTGGCAATTCGCCTTGCCGCGCGCTCGGCTTCGCCTTGTGAAACCGCACCGGTCACTTGCACCGTCACGAGCTTTGTCGCTCCTTCGCCGTCGCGCGCGATACTTTGCGCAAGTTCGCGCGTCAGCGAATTCAGTGCTTGCGCAAAGGCCTTCGCCCCCGGTGCGCGATCACTCTTGATGAGCGCGTTTCCTGCAACGCCGTTTGCAAAAAGAAGTGCCATGTCGCTCGTTGAACCCTCGCCATCGACACTCACTCGATTGAAACTCTGTGCAGCCGCTTCACGCAGCAAGCGTTGCAAATAATTCGGTGCAATCGCTGCATCGGTGACGAGGAAAGCGAGCATCGTCGCCATATTCGGCTCGATCATGCCAGAACCTTTCGCGACACCTCCAAGTGTCACATCACGTCCCGCAATGCGAATTCGACGCACGGCCACTTTGCGCACCGTGTCCGTCGTAAGAATGGCATCGGCAACCTTCGCGAACCCATCCGATGCCAACTCGCGCGCCGCAAGCGGAATTCCTCGTTCCAGCGTCGGCATCGGCAGCAGCACACCAATCACGC
Source organism: uncultured Geobacter sp. (assembly GCA_964424225.1). GTDB lineage: Bacteria > Myxococcota_A > UBA9160 > UBA9160 > JADFDR01 > JADFDR01. The sequence goes on along the minus strand of CAYRID010000064.1, from coordinate 5,292 downwards.
CCGTAGAGGCCACGAGCATAGCGTCCGGATTGCAGCCCACTGCCTTGGCTGCAAGGGCTGCCATCTTTTTTGCGTCGCGAATTCCGCGCACGCCCGTAGCCACATTGGAACAACCGCTGTTAATCACGACACCGCGTGCACAACCCACGCCGACACGTTCGCGTGACACCACAACCGGCGCACCCGGCACCGTCGTTTTCGTAAATACACCGGCAACCGCTGTAGGTACGTCACTCACGATCAACGCAAGATCGCGCTTCGCGCTCTTGGGCTTGATCCCCACACGAATCCCTGCTGCACGAAATCCGGGAACCGAAAAAATCAAATCCGAGGTATCGCTCATCGTTGCTTCCCCATGCTTTGCGAGGCGCTCACTTCTCGCGCACCGTCGAGAATAATTTTGAATGTGAAATCAGGAGCCGTGACACTTCTTGTATTTCTTGCCACTGCCACACGGACACGGATCGTTGCGTCCCGCGCGCTTTTCGGCCTGCACGGTCGCCGCCGAGGCCGCAACACCGCGCTCAAGACTGCGCGTCTCCGTTCCACGCACTTCGGTGTCACGCGGCAAAATCGAACCCGGCGCGCGCGGCACAAGCTTCGCCGCCTCGGCGGCTTGATCCGCTTGCGCACGCGCAAGAGCCGCGCGCATTTCGACGGCCGCGGCCTCCAGAGCAGATTCCTGGATGGTCACCCGAAATACTTCGCTCGTCGTCTGAAAATCAATGCGCTCGAGCATCTGCTCGAAAAGTTGAAAGCCCTCGCGCTGATATTCAATCTGCGGATCTTTCTGCGCATAGCCACGCAGTGAGATATTTTCCTTCAATCCGTCCATCAAGAGCAAATGCTCTTTCCACTGTCGATCGAGGGCGCGCAAATACACTTCGCGTTCGAGCTGTGCGAAATTGGGCATACGCACAATTGCGTATTTCTCTGCAATATCGTTCCAATGCTTTTCTTTGGCGCGCAAAAATTCGAGCAAGTGATCGAGCACGGCACCACCCAGACGATCGCGATCTTCGAGCAGCGAGCGGTCGCCCGAGAACGGCGGCTGCGCAGGATGGAAGGCAACACCAAATTGCGCCGTAAAAGCCTTCGCTAGCTCTACCAGCACCTCGGCCGACGGCTCACCCTTGGCCGGCCAATGCGCATCGAGAATCGACGCCACGCACACGTCGACCATCTCAAGAAAATCTTCGTGAAGCGACGCGCCCTTCAACACAGATCGGCGTCGCGAATAAAACGACGTGCGTTGCTTGTTCATTACGTCGTCATATTTCAAAATATATTCGCGGCTTTCGAAGTTTCGCGCTTCGACTTTTTCCTGCGCACGCTCGATCGCACGACTAATCATGCGGTGCTCGATCGCTTCCCCTTCTTCCAGGCCAAGGCGCTCCATGATGGGCACGATACGCTGCGAACCAAAGATGCGCATGAGATCATCTTCGAGCGAAAGAAAGAAGCGGCTTGCGCCGGGGTCGCCTTGGCGACCAGCACGACCGCGCAGCTGATTATCGATACGCCGACTTTCATGTCGCTCCGTGCCGACGATATACAAACCTCCAAGCTCCAACACTTCTTTGCGTTCTCGGGCGCATTGCGCTTCAAACTTGGCAAAGAGAGAAGCATAATTCGGATCACTCTTTCCACCCGGACATTTGGCGAGCGCCATCATCTCGGCATTGCCACCGAGCACGATGTCCGTGCCTCGACCCGCCATATTCGTCGAAATCGTTACGGCACCTCTGCGACCGGCCTGACTCACGATCTCCGCTTCGCGTTCATGCGCCTTTGCGTTGAGTACATTATGTGTTACACCAAACTTTGACAGCTTGCTGGAAAGATCTTCCGAGGTTTCAATCGAAATAGTTCCGACGAGCACCGGTTGACCACGCTGGTGCGCTTTGCGAATTTCTTCGAGCACCGCATTGAACTTCTCGCGCTTCGACTTAAACACCACATCCGGATGATCTTTGCGCACCATCGGCCGGTTCGTCGGAATCACGACGACATCGAGATCGTAAATTTTCGCGAACTCTTGCGCCTCGGTGTCAGCCGTACCCGTCATACCGGAAAGCTTGTCGTACATACGAAAATAATTTTGGAATGTAATCGTAGCGAGCGTTTGATTCTCGCTCTGCACCGTAATGCCTTCTTTGGCTTCCACGGCTTGATGCAAGCCGTCCGACCAGCGACGGCCCGGCATCAGGCGACCTGTATGCTCATCGACGATGATGACTTCCTTCTCGCCGCTTTCACCCGACTTCACGATGTAATCGACATCGCGCCGCTTGAGTGCATGCGCAAGCAACGCTTGGTTCACTGCATGCAACAACGGCAGCATATTCGGATCATAAAGGTTCGGCACGCCCAAAATCCGCTCGACACGATGAACACCTTGCTCCGTCAGCGTTGCCGAATGCGCCTTTTCATCCGCCCAGTAATCACCCGTTTCTTCAATACCTTTTTGATGCTCACCCTTCGTGCCTTGCTTGAGCTGCGGAATCACTCGATTCGCAATCGCGTACTTGCCCGTATCGTCCTCCGACGGACCCGAGATAATCAGTGGCGTGCGCGCTTCATCGATCAAGATCGAATCGACTTCGTCGACGATCGCATAATACAGATCGCGCTGACACAAGCGCTCGAGCGAGAACTTCATGTTGTCGCGCAGATAATCGAAACCGAATTCGTTATTCGTGCCGTAGGTGACATCGGCGGCATACGCAACTTTGCGTTCTTCGTCGGTGAGTCCATGCACGATTACACCGACGGAAAGACCAAGAAAGCGGTGCAGCGAGCCCATCCATTCCGCATCGCGCCGCGCCAGATAGTCATTCACGGTAACAACGTGCACACCTTTACCCGTCAGGGCGTTCAAGTACGACGGCAGCGTCGCGACGAGTGTTTTGCCTTCGCCGGTTTTCATCTCGGCAATCTTGCCTTCGTGAAGCACAATGCCGCCGATCATCTGCACATCGTAGTGTCGCTGACCCAGTACGCGCTTTGCCCCCTCGCGCACGACGGCGAACGCCTCGGGCAAAAGCGCATCCAGCGTCTCACCTTTTTCGAGACGATCCCGAAACACAATCGTCTTGTTACGCAAATCAGCGTCGGATAGCTTGAGAAGATCCGATTCGAAGGCGTTGATGCGCTCGACGATCGGCGAAATGCGCTTGAGTTCGCGCTCGCCTTGGCTGCCAAAGAACTTGCGGAGCATGTCTTGCCACATCGCTACAGGAAAACCTTTTACCGGCTATACGTCGGCGGAAAGAAATGACGCCGCATTGTAGGAAAGCACCTCGGCAGGGGCAATTAAAAACCGGTGGTCGCACGACGCTGCGACAAACTCCACCGATCAGTCGAGAATGTAATCGAGTGGATCGACAGGTTTGCCGTTCACTGCAATGGCGTAATGAAGATGCGGGCCCGTGCTCCGGCCGGAATTGCCAACTTTGGCAATCAAATCACCGCGCTCGACCATCTCGCCCACCTTCACAAAGAGTCGCGAAGTATGTCCGTAGGTCGTTTGAATCCCATATCCATGTTGAATGATCAAGCAATTGCCAAGCTGTGGCTTTACTCCAACAAAGATGACGCGACCGCGTGACGGCGCAATGATATCCGTGCCGACTGGTCCGGCGATGTCGAGCGCACCGTGCGATTGCCACTGCCCTGTAAACGGCGATACGCGCCCTCCGAAAGTCGAAGTGAGCCAGCCGTGTGTCGGCCAAATCGAAGGTGTCGATGCCAAGCGATCGCTTTGGGCATGCAACTGCTCCAGCAAATCGGCGAACGCAGCACTACGCGACTCCGCGAGCGCATGCAAGCGCTGCGTTTCCTGTTGCAACCCAAGAAGTCGTGACGGAGCGAGCGATGGATTTAGCCGACTCGGTGTCGCAAACACAACGTCGGAAGTCGCGTCGCCATGAATTCCCGCTGCATCCGGAATCGGCGCATTGGGCGTCGGCTTCAGGCTTCGCAAAGAACGTTCGGATGATTTTTCTCCGTCGGTGACAGCCTCGCTGGCTCCCTCTCCAAGCCCTGCAGGCGACGCATCCTCTTCGTCGTCTCCTCCAACCCCGCGCTCCGACGACTTGCCGACGGGAGCCCCGGGAACATTCGCAATGATACGCATCTTTCGCTCAAGTTCATGCAAACGATCGAGTTCACCATTCAGCGTCTTCATGGAGGCCTGCAAATCTTCGATCGACTGTTGGTAGGTCGACGCTTCTTTGCGTAGCTGATCGAGCTCCCAAGTTCGCAGGCGTGCGTGCACATAATCAACGATACCAAGCACAAGCACGACACCGACGACGATCGCGATCTTCTTCCAGCGCTCAAGCAAAGCAACCGGAATTTGATAGCGACCCACCGGAGCACCGCGATCTTTGAAAAGGAGAATCGTAATCTGTTTCATTCTTTTCACCTTTTCACGATGCCTTGGAAAAGCGCAGCAAAAGTTTTCCGATTTGAATTTCATCGCCAGTCTTGAGGGCGATGCGCTTTTCGCGACCACCGTTTACAAGGGTGCCGTTTGTGCTGCCGAGATCTTGAATAAAAAAACCCTCGTCATCAAAGCCCACCGCCGCATGCGCGCGCGAAATCGTCGCCTCGGCAAGCATCAAATCTGCGCTGCGCCCGCGCCCAATCACAAGCCAGTCGCGATCAAGAGGAACCGTGAGCCCTTCATAAAAGCCCGCCAAGATTTCAATCGTCGCACCGTGCGGCACGGCACGGCGTGGAGCCGTTTGCGATACCGGATTCATCTTTCCCCCTCTCTCGTCGTCCTCGTGCGTGCGGTCGCCACTTGCCTGCGAGTTTCGCTTGGCATCAAGAGCGTATTACACTTTTATGAGTCATGTGGTTTTGGAGCTTCGCTTTCACTTGCCCTCAACACGCTGCCGCGCCAAAAGCTCAAAACCAAAAATTCAAAATCCAAAGCACCCGGAAAGCAACTGGAATCGAACGTCGACGAAACCTTGCACACGCCGAGCAGCAACCCGCTTCACAAGACTCGGGCAAGGTTTCGGCCCGAAGCCTACCGGACTTGATCCACGCAGGACAGATTCTTGAGCAAAATCAAGGGTCTGTGAGAGGGCTCACCGATAAATCGCGCAAAACCGCAAGATAAGCGGATTACTTGCACCCCCGAGAGAGTCCAGGAATCAAAGATAGGGAAAATTTAATGCACGCCGATGACGGAGCCACGATGCCAATCACGCACGAAAACGGCGGTTGTCGATGCTGGTTGTCGCCGTCGGCGCCGCATGACCTTAGCGCCGCAAAAGC
>CAYRID010000063.1:462-14101 GCA_964424225.1 uncultured Geobacter sp. | reverse complement strand
TAGAAGAACGTTCAAAGGTGTTGATCTACAAAAGATAGCAGATTTAGTAGATCCTCTAACTTCCTTCAACGAGATGAAAGGATTGGCAGATGGTAAACAAAAAATAGTGAACAATGTTATGTACTTCCTCAAGAAAGGAAAGAAACAAAAGTGAGTAATCAAACTGCTACCCACCCCGAGAGTTTTGCCGCCCTCTATGAAGCGCAGACGGCAGCTCTCAAAGAAGGCGAGGTCGTGAAAGGCACGGTCCTTTCCTTTGATTCCGACTATGTGATGGTTGATATCGGATTTAAATCGGAAGGACGTGTTCCGGCTTGGGAGTTCATGGCCGAAGACGGTACGTTGCTCGTCAAAAAAGGCGATCAGGTCGATGTGTTGATCGAAGACGTCGAAGACGAAGATGGTCAACTTGTGCTTTCGAAAGAGAAAGCCGATCGCTTGAAAATCTGGGATCAGATTAGCGATGCGTATGAATCGAATCTCTCCGTCGTCGGTACGATCATCGCGCGCGTAAAGGGTGGTCTTTCCGTCGATATCGGTGTGAAGGCCTTCTTGCCCGGTTCGCAAGTGGATTTGCGACCTGTACGCAATCTCGAAAAGATGCTCGGCGAGAAATACGACTTCAAAATCATCAAGTTCAACAAGCGACGTGGCAATATTGTGTTGTCGCGCCGGGCGTTGCTTGAGACCGAGCGCCAGAAGATGCGCTCGACGACGCTCGAAACCTTGAGTGAAGGCCAAATCGTCGACGGTGTCATCAAAAACCTGACCGACTACGGTGCGTTCATCGATCTTGGTGGTATCGACGGCTTGTTGCATGTGACGGATATGTCGTGGGGCCGCATCAATCACCCCAATGAACTCTTCCAAGTCGGCGACGAAATCAAAGTCAAAATTTTGAAGTTCGATTCCGAAACCGAACGCGTGTCGCTGGGCTTGAAGCAAATCCAGCCCGACCCGTGGATCGACGCAGCGATGCGTTATCCGCTCGGGCGCCGCGTGCAGGGCAAGGTGGTTTCGCTTACCGACTACGGCGCGTTCGTAGAGCTTGAAGCCGGCATCGAGGGACTCATTCATGTGTCGGAAATGTCGTGGACGAAGCGCATCAAGCATCCTTCCAAGATGGTTTCGGTGGGCGACACCGTCGAGGCGGTTGTGCTCGATGTCGATGAGGGCAATCGCAAGATTTCGCTTGGTATGAAGCAGATTGAGCCGAATCCGTGGAGCGTGATCGAAGCCAAATACCCGATCGGAACTCGCGTTAAAGGCACGGTACGCAATGTGACAAACTTTGGTGTATTCGTGGGTCTTGAAGAAGGTATCGATGGTTTGATTCACGTTTCGGACATTTCCTGGACGGAGCAGATCAAGCATCCGAGCGAGAAGTTCGAGAAGGGCCACGAAGTCGAAGCGATCGTGCTCAAAATCGACAAGGAAAACGAGAAGTTTTCCCTCGGTATCAAGCAGATGGAAGCCAATCCCTGGGACGATCTCGTGAAGAAGTACAAGGTCGGCTCGGAAGTGAAGGGCGAGATCAGCAACGTGACCGATTTCGGTGCGTTCATCAAACTCGAAGAAGGGATCGAGGGTTTGATTTACAGCTCCGAGTTGTCGGCCGAGCCCGTGCAAAAGCCCGGAGATGTCGTGAAAGCGGGCGACACCGTGACGGCGCTCGTGACGAAGGTCGATCCGGTCGAGCAGAAGATTTCTCTCTCGATTCGTGCCGTGACGGACCGCGAAGCGCGCGAGGCGCTCAAGCAACTCGCGTCGCAGAGCCGCAGCCAGACCAGCACGCTGGGCGACCTTTTGGCCAAGGCCGGAGCCGCCAAGAAGGAAAAAGGCGAGTAGCAGTAAAACGAGCAGGTCGGCTCGTGCGAATTTGAAAAAACTACGCACGAGTCGGCCTGCTTCGAGTTCTCGAATTCGGACTTAGGTAGGCACGAAGAACAACCGAAGGAGAGAGCGGTTACATGCTTTGGATGCGTGTGGCACGCAAACGATAGCGCCACACGATTTTGATATGACGCAATGTTATGACGTGATGACGTGATGACGCGGCGATATGACGGGGGAGATCCATGACGAAGAGCGGATTGATCGAGAAGGTCGCAGAGCGCACCCCTCACATTTCAAAAAAAGATACGGAAGTGGTCGTCAACACAATCTTCGACGCCATGACCGAAGCCTTGCGTACGGGCCAACGCATCGAAATTCGCGGGTTCGGCAGCTTTCAAGTCAAGGTGCGCGAGGCGCGCGAAGGCCGCAATCCAAAGACGGGCGATGAAGTGCAAATTCCGGCGAAGCGCACGCCATTCTTCAAGGTTGGCAAGGAATTGAAAGAAAAGGTCGACGGCGAGTGGCAAGCTGCGCCGGGCGATTCGGATGACGATTCCGACGACGAATAAATCGTCCTGCTTCGAATCTCTGTTTCCAGCACATTTCTTTTTTGAATTCGCGCGCTGTTTTTCTGCGTTCACGCAAAATTTGCGAGGTGCGTGCGATTTGCGCACAAAGCTTGACTGCACGCTCGAGAATGTGGAGAAAATGGCGGAGCGAAGCTGCATTTTGCATGCTTCCTTTTTCGTCGGTGCATCAAGCGCCGGGGGCTGCGAAAAGGATCGGAAAGCAGCGTGAAGTGGACGAGCCGATTTCAAGCCATGGGAAGAACGACGATGGACGAGGTGCGAAAGATCGAGTCGGGGAGCAGGGCGTGACGAAGTCGGCGCTCGAAACTCCGATGATGCGCCAGTTCCTTGCGATCAAGGCGCAGCAGCCTGACGCAATTTTGTTTTATCGCATGGGCGATTTTTACGAGATGTTCTTGCGTGATGCCGAGATTGCGGCGCCACTTCTCGACATTGCTCTCACGACGCGTGACAAAGGCAAAGCGGATGCCGTGGCGATGTGCGGTGTGCCGGTGCATGCCGCGGATCAGCACATTCAGCGTTTGACTGCGCTGGGCTACCGCGTGGCAATCTGCGAACAAGTCGAAGATCCTAAGACGCTTGGCAGCAATCGCTTGGTGCGCCGCGAAGTCGTCGAAGTAGTGACACCGGGCCTTGTCGGTGATCCCAGTGCGATGGATAGCAAGAGTGAAGTTACGCTGGCCGCGCTTGATTTTTCGGAGGAGACGAGCGAAATCGGCCTGGCAGTTCTCGATGCGCTAACGGGTGATTTTCGCGCGACCGCGATCGAATATGTGGGTGACGATCTGCTTTCGCGCGCACTTTGCGATGAACTCTGTCGGATCGCCCCGCGCGAAGTTTTGATTTCTGCGCAAGTCAGCGAGGAACTTCTTGCGCGTTTGCGCGATTTTTTTCCGGCGGTGGCCTGGACGCGAATCGCCGCAACAAATTACGAAACCGATTCGCGAGCGCTGGATCCGGAGGGCTTCTCAGCGCACAGTCGTCGTAGTGCGCAGCGGGCGGCGGCTGCGGTGATTGCTTTCGTTGCAGAAAATCAGCCTTTTGCTACTGAGCGGCTGGCGCGTTTGCGGGAATACAAATTAACCGATGCAATGGTGCTTGATGCGGCTACGCGCGCCCATCTCGAGCTTTTCGAAAACAGTGAAGACCACTCACGGCAAGGAACCTTGATCGACTGCATCGACGAAACAGTAACGCCCGTCGGTGCGCGTCGTTTGGCACGCTGGCTGGCGTATCCTTTGCTCGATCGAGCAGCGATTCATGAGCGACAAGATGCAGTGGCTTATTTGTTCGAGCGCGATCGAATGTGCGAGCGTTTGCGCGCGGCATTGCGTGAAGTGCGCGATCTTGAACGCTTGCTCGCCAAGGTGGCGCGCCCTTCGGCGACACCGCGTGATGTCGGTGCGCTCCGTAGTTCGTTGCAAGCGCTGCCGTCGGTGGTGGCGGTGCTTTCGCGTGGGGCTGATGATTTGCTTGATGCATCGGCGTCTGCGTGCTCATCGGTATTGATTGCACCGCAGCCTCTTGATCGATTGGTGCAGCTTCTTGAAGAAGCGCTTATTGACGATCCGCCGGTGATTGCAAAGGGTTCGCGCGGAGCGAACGAGACGGGTTATATCCGCGAAAATTTCAGCGCCGAACTCGATGCATTGCGCGCCAGTCGCGGCAAGGGCAGTGAGTGGTTACTCGGCTTTGAGGCCCAAGAGCGTGCACGGACGGGGATCGCCAACCTCAAGGTGCGCTTTCATCCCGTGCACGGGTATGCCATCGAAATTACGAAGTCGAATCTGGAGCGCGTGCCGGAAGATTACGAACGCAAGCAAACGCTCGCCAACGTCGAACGCTTTACAACGCGCACATTGCTTGAAATGGAATCGACACTTCTTAGTGTTCGCGATCGTTCGGCTGCGCTAGAACGAGATATTTTTGAGTCGCTGCGGCAGGCGGTGTTGGCCGAGTCGGCGGCGATTCGTTGTGCTTGCGAAGCAGTCGCGAATCTTGACGCTTTGGCGTCGTTCGCACATGTGGCGCGCCGCGCAGGTTGGGTTCGTCCGACGGTGGATGCATCGGGTGTGTTGCAGATTATGGGTGGACGACATCCCGTCGTGGAGAGAAGTTTTGCGCGTCAAGGCGCCGAAGGTTTTGTGCCCAACGATACAAATCTCGCACCGCAAGGCGTGCAGATGCTTGTGCTCACGGGGCCCAACATGTCCGGCAAGAGCACATATTTGCGTCAGGTGGCGCTGATTGTACTTCTTGCGCAAGTAGGAAGTTTCGTACCGGCGGCGGATGCACGCATCGGTGTGGTAGATCGCGTGTTCACGCGCGTGGGAGCTTCCGATCGTTTGTCGCGCGGCGAATCGACTTTCATGGTTGAGATGCGCGAGGCGTCGAATATTCTCGCACAAGCTTCGCAGCGCAGCCTCGTGATCCTCGACGAAATCGGACGCGGCACGAGCACATACGATGGACTTTCGATCGCGTGGGCGGTTGCAGAATATTTGCATGACACGCCCGGCTTGTGCCCGCGCACGCTTTTTGCGACGCATTATCACGAATTGACGGAGCTTGCTCGCACGAAGACGCATGTCGACAATGCACACTTTGAAGTGCGCGAATGGGGAGAAGAAGTAATTTTTTTGCGCCGGCTCGTGCAGGGCGGAGCAAATCGTTCGTACGGGATTCAAGTGGCGAAGCTGGCCGGACTACCGAGCGCGGTGATCGAACGCGCGAAGCAAATCTTGCATACGCTCGAAAGCAAAGATTTTGAAAATCAAGACGCTGCAATGATCCCACCAGCTCTACACGAAAAGGAGTCGGTGCACCAACTTGGTTTATTTTCAGAAACGAAGCCGCTTTCCGAAGCGGAGCGCGATGCACTATTGACGCTTCGAAGTGTCGACCCTTTGCAGATGACACCTCTTGCGGCGCTCTCGCTGCTTGATCGCCTCGTGCGTAGTGTGCGCCAAGGAGAGTCGTCATGAGAGGGGTGCGATCGCGCAGCTCCATTGCAATTTTGGCGGTACTCGTGCTGATCTTCGGACTCGGTGTCGAACGTCCGGACGGGCTTGGAGACGTCGTTGAAATTCGTCACTGGTCGTATCCCGATTACACGCGTGTCGTCGTCGAGACCAACCGACCTGTTGATGTGTCACTGCGCGAGCTTCCGCCGGATCCGACGAATCAGCGTCCAGAACGCGTGTATCTCGATTTGCCAGGCATTTGGGTGGGTCGCGATTATCCGGAGCCGATTCCGGTGAAGGATGGCCTCTTGCATGCGGTGCGCATTGGCCAAAATACGCTGACAACCTCTCGTGTCGTGATTGATATTGAGTCGTACGAGCGTTATCGGCTGTTGCAGCTGACTTCGCCCGATCGCGTGGTGATCGATTTGTTTCGTGCGCGTTCGGGTGCGAATCGTCCCGAGCCGAATGCCCCCAATGCACCGACAGCACCGGATGGTACGCGATTGCCGCTGGCGATGCGTCCGATTCGGAAAGTGATCCTCGACGCAGGGCACGGAGGCAAAGATCCGGGTGCGATTGGCGTCGGAAAACTGCAAGAGAAGGAAGTGACGCTCTTGCTTGCCCATGCACTACGCAAAGAGCTCGAAGCACAAGGCTTCGAGGTGGCGCTTACGCGCGAGGATGATCGCTATTTAAGCCTCGAAGAACGCACGGCCAAGGCCGAAGGTCTTGGCGGTGATTTGTTTGTGTCATTACACATCAATGCGTCAAAGCGCTCGGCGCTGAGCGGTATTGAAACCTACTATCTCGACGAGAAGGCCGAATGGCAGAGCATCCGCGTGGCAGCGCGCGAGAACGGCATTGATCCGCGAGCCATGAATGCTTTGCAGCGCACGATTGCTCAGTTGAGGATTGCTGAAGTTTCTGATCATTCGCGGCGCCTTGCGGAAAACGTACACCGTTCGATGTTGTCCGGTTTGCAAAAAAATTATCGCGAGATCGTCGATCTCGGCGTAAAGCAGGGGCCGTTTTATGTGCTCTTTCTTTCGAGTATGCCTTCCATCTTGCTCGAATGCGGCTTCGTGACCAACGAAGAGGATGCGAAATTGCTTCGCGACGAAAAATTTCGCGCGGAGGCGGCGTCGCAAATTGCTGCAGGTCTAATGCTCTACCGAGAAAAGACGCAAGTGGTTGCCTCGGGAGAGCGATCGTGAATGCACCGGCTATCGACGCGTACTTGCCGCTCGCGTACGGTGAGGCAAGCCCTGTGCCGGATGCTTTGTTCGTAGCCAAAATCCGCGAATACTTGACTGCGGTGCGTACCTATCTTTTGGATTTGCATCGTTCTGGAGCGCAAGGCGAAAATGTCAATACGGCGAATTCCGATGCGATCGACGCTCTCATTCGACGCATTTTTGAGTATGTTTGTCGAGATTATCCTGCGCAGAGATTGCATCTCGAAAAAAGCATGAATGTGATTGCCGTCGGTGGATACGGCCGGCGCGAGATGTCGATTTATTCCGACGTTGACCTTCTCTTGTTGTATACGGGGCCATTGGCTGATTTTATTCGGGACGTGGCCGAGCGTATACAACACCGACTTTGGGATGCAGGGTTCGTCGTCGGTTGTTCGCTTCGAACTCTCGCCGAGACACTGGAAATTGCCAAGACCGAAGCCACGGTGCCAACGGCGCTACTCGACGCGCGCTTGCTCGTCGGTGATAACGCGATGTTTCACAATCTCGTCGAGGCCGTGCAACAGCAGATCGCTTCGGATTTGCCGTGCTTCATTCAGCAGCGCAAAGATGACGCAAAATTGCGTCATCAAAAATACGGTGAGTCTTTGTATTTGTTGCAACCCAACCTCAAGGAAGGCGCCGGTGGGCTTCGCGACTATCACAATGCCTACTGGATCGCGCGGGCCACATTTCCGGCACTGCGTGAATTGGACGATTTTATGCGCTTCGGGCTTTTGACTGAGCGCGAGATGCAAGAGATGCGCGCGGCACTCAATTTTCACTGGCGCGCGCGCAATGAGCTGCATTTCATTGCGAAGCGCAAGAACGACGACATGAGTTTTAATTTGCAAGAGAAGGTTGCTGCCAATTTCGGTTACGACAATCTCGTGGTGGGCACTGAAGAGCTGCCCGTCGAGAAATTCATGGGCGATTACTACCGCAGTGCACGCGCGATTTCGAACTACGCACTTTTGCTCATTGGCCAGTGTCAGCTCAAGGTGCGTGCGAGCGCGCAAGAAGTAGCCGTGCGCGCAGTGGGGCATGGCTTGCGCATCGTCGACGGGCAACTTGAAATTTTGGATGCTGCCTTGTTGCGAGAAGATCCCGTCCAACTCTTTTCTGTGTTTGAAGTAGCGCAGCGCCACGATGTTCGACTTTCCCGCACGGCACAGCGTCTCGTACGCGAGAACTTGGATTTGATTGATGCGCGATTTCGCTCTGATCCACGCGCAGGAGAGGCCTTCGTGCGCATCTTGGCTGCAGAAAATCGCGTGATGCGCACGGTGATGACGATGAATGAAATTGGTTTGCTCGCGCGCTACATCCCGGAATGGGAGCATATCGTTTGCCTTTGGCAACAGGTGCTGTACCACAGCTACACCGTCGATGTGCACAGTATTTTTTTGATTGAAGAATTGCGCCGTCTCGGGAAGAACGAGTATGTCCGTCAAGTGCCCGACTTGACGGAGTTGATCCACCACGTCAAAGATGTCGCGCTCTTGTTCTTGGGTTGCTTGCTGCATGACATCGGTAAGGGGCTGGGCGGTGATCATTCGGTTAAGGGCGCCGCTCTGGCGCAAACTTTTCTGACGCGCATTGGTTATGATGAAGCGCGCACGCAGCGTGTGATCTTTTTGGTGGAACAACACTTGGTGATGTCACACTTGGCGCAACGTCGAGACTTATCCGATCCGCGTTTGATTGTAGATTTTGCACGCATCGTCGGAGATCGCGATAATCTGCGCCATCTTTATTTGCTCACATTTGCCGATATTCGTGCCTCGTCACCGACGGCATGGACCGCTTGGAAAGGGCATTTGTTGCGCGAGCTTTACGAGCGCACGAGCGAATATCTCGAAACCGGCGAGAGTGATCCGGCGCGCGCAGTCGAACAAACCGAAAATCGCATTGATCGCGTGATCGATGCGACACGGGCAGAACTGCGTGGTGCAGGTGTGGGAGAAGAAAAGATCGAAGCGTTTTTAGATGGCATGCCACGCCGTTATTTTATTTCGCATACGCCGCGCGAAATTGCGCGCCATGCCCTCGTTGTGTTGGCTTTCCGCAAAGATCAGGTCGTGACAACTTCGGTGCGCTCACTTGGCGGTGATTCGACAGAGTTTATTCTTTGCACTCGCGATCAACCAAAAGTGTATGCCCGTGTTGCAGGCGTGCTTGCGATCAAGGGGTTAAACATTTTGGCTTCCAACGTATACAGCTCGCGCGATGGTCTTGCGCTGGAAGTGTATCGCTTGGCGACACCGCGCGGCGGAGAAGACGAGCACCGCTTGCTTTGGTCGAGCCTCGATAACGCTTTGCACGCAGTGCTCGCGGGCGCAGTCTCCGTCGAAGAATTGATGCGCAAGGTGTCGCGTCGGCCGGTGATGCGTCCAAGTTCGCGTCACAAGCCGGATGTGACGGTCCTGAACGAGGAGTCGGATTTTTATACGATCGTCGAAGTGCGTGCCGACGATCGTATTGGACTGCTCTACGACCTTACGCGTACGATTGCCGATTTGGAACTTGAAGTTTACATCTCGAAGGCTTCCACTGCGCTTGATCAAGTAACCGATACCTTTTATCTCAAGGAGCGGGATGGACGTAAGATGTCGAATCCTGAACGCATGGAATTATTGCGTGCGCGCTTGATGGCCGTAATTGGTGGCGACGTTAATCTTTTAGGGACACAAAAATGAGTCGATCCTCGGATCGAATTTCGCCGCGCACCAGTGCTTCGACGTCCGCCAAGAAGCCTCGCGCGCAGGGGACGCATTCTCTCGCGAAAACGCAAGGTGATGCCATCTCGTGCTTTGATCCATTGCTGGATCGTTTTTTGCGCCATGCAGCAGTCGATCGCGGTTTATCGCCGCGTACCATTGAGGCTTACGGGCGTGACCTTGCAGTCTTTTCGAGATTTCTCGTGCAAAAGTGTGTTGCCGAGCCTATTCGCATTCGTCGTGAACACATTGCGGAGTTTATGATGGCACAGGAAGCGCAAGGGATTGGAGCGCGCAGTCGCGCCCGCGCTCTTGTGGCAATTCGCAGTTGGATGCACTTCTTGCTTTCCGAGAAAATTCTTGCAAGCGATCCGACACAAGATATTGTCGCACCGCGTTTTGCAAAATCGCTGCCACGAGTTTTGCGTCTGGATCAGGTGATTGCACTTCTGCGTGCGCCGGATTGCAGTACGGCGCTGGGGCTGCGCGACCGAGCGATGCTCGAAGTCCTTTATGGCGCAGGCCTGCGCGTGAGCGAACTCATCGCACTTCCGCTCGATTCGCCGCGCCGTCGCGAAGGTTTGATTTATGTGGTTGGCAAAGGCGACAAAGAGCGGATCGTGCCGCTCAGCGACGCAGCCTTTGACTGGATCGAATGTTATCTCGTCGAAAGCCGCCCACGGCTTGCGAAGGCGGCCAAGAAATCGAGTCGTACACTTTTTCTTTCGCGCCGGGGCACTCCGATGACGCGACAGAATTTCTTTGAGCGTTTGCGCCAAATTGCAGTTGTCGCCGGTGTGCCGGCTTCGACGGTGTCGCCGCACGTGCTTCGGCATGCGTTTGCGACGGATTTGCTTGAAGGCGGTGCTGACTTGCGAGCCGTGCAGGCGATGCTCGGGCATGCAGATCTCGCGACGACGGAAATCTACACACATTTGAGTCGGCAACGCCTGCGCGAAACGGTCGAGATGCGTCACCCGCGCGGCCGTGGTCGTCGCCCGGGCGCGTGAACACGCGGTCGAAGCGAGGCACGCGGCGGCGCTGCCGGAGACCGGCACACTCGGTTTTTCCGAGGGGCGAAGGCGATTTCGGGCATTGATCGACTTTGCGGGATCGCTCATACTGCGGGCTGCTTGCGCGCCCCGCAAAGCGCAGCTCACGCGGCGCCAAGCAAAAATCCCGGGCCACCTCTGGCCCAAAACGATCGACGAGCAATAGGACCCGAAGAATAGATGTCGACCCTTGCGGCGGACAATGCAATGGATTCCACCGAGTTTTTTCTCGACGGTGGCGATTCGAAATACGCGGTCAAACTCGATGTTTTCGAAGGCCCGCTCGATTTGCTTTTGCATCTGATTCGCGTGAATGAGGTCGATATCGCAGACATTCCGATTGCGACGATCAGCAATCAATACCTCGAATATCTTGAACTCATGCGCGAACTCAACATCGACGTGGCGGCGGAATATTTGTTGATGGCAGCCACGTTAGCGTGGATTAAGTCGAGAATGTTGCTTCCGTATGACGACCAACAAGACGAAGACGACGGCGTCGATCCGCGGCTCGAGTTGATGGAGCGTTTGCTCGAATATCAGCGCTTCAAAGAAGCGGCGGGTCAGCTCGACGAACGAATGCGCCTGGGACGCGACGTGTTCGTGCTGCAAAGTTTGTGCGCCGATGAGATTCCAGATTCGGAGCGCGAACTCAAAGTGGGCATTTTCGAACTGGTCGAGGCATTCAAGCGTGTGCTCATGGCGCCGGTGCATTCGGGCGCAGCCCACGAGCTTGTGGTCGAGCCGGTGACGGTTCGCGAGCAGATGATTCGCATTATGAATCTCGTCGATACGCAAACTCCGACGGAGTTTTACGAAATTTTCAAGATGGGCGATGGACGTTTGCCGACGCGATCGCTCATCGTCGCGACGTTTTTGGCGATCCTTGAATTGACCAAAATGGACGCGCTGCGCATCTATCAAAACATCACCGAATTCGGCAATCCCGAGGGTGTGCTGCGAATTCGCCGCAACGAGGCCTACGAAGGGGCCGAGTGGGAAAATTTCTGCGAGGAGACATGACCGTGATGGGAGAGGAACTCGAAGGACAGCGCAAGATCGTCGATGAAGGGCAGCGCAAGATCGTCGAAGCGCTGATCGTGGCGTCGGAAGAACCGATTGCAGCGACGAAGCTTGCGGATATCGTGCCCGATTGCACAGCCGTGCAGATCCGCACGCTCGTCGAGGAACTGAATGCGGAATATGAAGCCCAGAGCCGCGCTTTTGAAATCTGGGAAGTTGCGGGCGGTTTTCAGATGCGCACGCGTCCGGTGTATGCGGGCTACATCCTGCAATTGCAGTCGGTGCGTCCGGTGCGGCTTTCGAAGGCTGCACTCGAAACGTTGGCGATTGTTGCTTATAAGCAGCCGCTGACACGCGCCGAGATCGAGCATATTCGCGGTGTCGATGTGGGTGCTGCGGTGCGAGCGCTCGTCGAGCGCGGACTGCTGCGGACCGCCGGACATCGCGAGGTGCCGGGACGTCCGATGTTGTATGCCACGACGAAAGAATTTCTCGAACTCTTCGGGTTTGCTTCGCTCAAGGATCTTCCGACGCTGCGCGATATTCAAGAGTTGATTGCGCAAGAAGCCCCGGATGCTGCGGTAACGCATTTGAGTGTCAACGCTCGCGTGCCAGAGATCGCTCAAGATGCGTCGGCGGAGTCTGAAGGTGATTTTGAGCGGGAGGGTGGCGTTGCGGCGGCCAACGCAGCGCAGGCGCAGTCCGAGGCGTTGCCGCACGCGCTGCCTTCGCGAGAGGAAGATTTGGATGGAGCCGGCGAAACGCAGTTTGCCCAAGAGGACATGGATGACAATTGGGACGAAGAGCCGACGGACGAAAAATCCTTTGACGAAGACGATGAGGATTCGGGCTACGACGCATAAAAGTGTCGTGCGTTAAGAGTAAGGACAAGCCTTCGGAAAGGGTGATGTGCGCGCGCGCTTGCAAAAGATCTTAGCCGCTTCTGGGCTTTGTTCGCGTCGCAGTGCCGAAGAGCTGTTGTATGCAGGGCGCGTGCGCGTGAATGGCGTTGTAGCGCAAGTTGGTGATTCGGCAGATCCAGATCGAGATCAAATTTTCGTCGATGGAAAATTGCTCGCAGCGCCCGAGCCGCCGAGTTTTTGGATTCTGCATAAACCGCGTGGTGTCATTACGACGACTCAAGATGAGCGCGGGCGAAGGACGATCCTCGAACTTTTGCCGGACGTGCACGAGCGCTTGTTTCCGGTCGGGCGTCTTGATCGCGATAGCGAAGGCCTCGTGCTCTTGACGAACCAAGGCGATATTGCGCAAGTGCTTTTGCATCCGTCGTACGAAAGCGAAAAGGAATATCGTGTGACGGTGCGCGGTCGACTTTCGTCGGAGGCCTGCCAAAAATTGGTGAGCGGCATTGTGCTCGAAGACGGACAGACGGCTCCGGCACGCCTGGGGGAAGTGAGTTTCGATGAGCAACGCGACACCACGAAATTCTTTCTTGTGCTTCGGGAAGGTAAAAATCGTCAGATCCGGCGTATGCTCGAGGCATTGAATTATTCCGTCGTGCGTTTGGTGCGGACGCGGATCGGACCGATTGAACTGAAGGGGCTTGGTCTTGGCCGGGCACGTCAACTCTCGAAGGCGGAAAGTCGTCGCTTGCTTCAGTATGCATCGCTACGGGCTTCAACCGAAAAACCGAAACGCGCAGCGACGGAAAAATCGAAACGGGATGCCGGTGCTGCGTCGCGCCGTGTCGCAGTGCAGAAAAAGCGCAGGGCGCACAGGGCACCGAACGTACAAGAATAAAACTGGAGGGCGAATGCAACGCTTTAGAGTGTCGTACGAAGAGGGTGCCCGGCGCATTTTGCGATCGACATTTTTTTGCGTCACTGCCTTTCTGTTGCATTGCGGAAGCCCCGAGCTGGATGTTTCGAAGCGCCCCGAAATCTTGCCGCCGCATCCCTCGCACACAGTGCGATCGGCCCAATGGGTGTGTCCGGCAGGTACGCAGGCGCAAGGCGAGTCTCCGCCGGTGGGGCTCGAACAGTCCTGTGTCAAGACGGCTGCGGACGGTCAAAAGATTCTGCATGGGCCGTATCGCTCTTGGTTTGGCTCACAGATCAAAGAAAGCGAAGGCGAATATCGCGATGGACTTCGCCAAGGCGTTTGGTTTTTTTGGTATCCCAATGCGATGCCGGAGTCGAAAGGTTTTTACGCTCAGGGCCAGCGCCAAGGCGAATGGGTTTTTTATGTAGCCGATTC
>CAYRID010000063.1:0-452 GCA_964424225.1 uncultured Geobacter sp. | reverse complement strand
GACAGATTTTTGTGATGTATCGCGATGATCTCGAGCAAGGACCGTGGCGCAGCATGCATCTTGCGGCACCCGGAGTCGAGCCGCGTTTTGTGAGTGAGGAAGGGCTTGTCGAGGCAGGCAAACGGCATGGACTTTGGAAAGTCTACTACCCGAGCGGGCACCGCTATGCCGAGGGTGAGTATGTTTATGGCGATCTGCAAGGCCCCGCCAAATTTTGGTACGAGTCAGGAAAGCTGAAAGAAGAAGGGTCCTATGTAGACGGTCTTCGCACTGGTGAATGGACGGAATGGGATGAAACCTCGTCTCGCTATCGCAAAGGTGTGTATGTCCAGGGTAGGAAAGATGGCCCGTGGAATGAATACGAAGAGGGCGATCGCGTGGTGCAAGTCGTGATTTACAAAAACGACACAATCGTTACGACGGAAAACCGAACATCGACTTCGGGTGCGCCG
>CAYRID010000062.1:0-14409 GCA_964424225.1 uncultured Geobacter sp. | reverse complement strand
TGATGTCGGCCCTCTTCGCCGGTCTTGGTGTTTCGCCAGCGATTCTCCTGCGGAAAAGCCCATTGCCAGCGCCAGTCTTTCGGGGCGTTTGGATACTTGCGATCCAGAGCACCGGGAAGCAACACACCACCCCAGCCGGCGGCCAAGTCGCGCTCGTGGATCGCCTTGACTCCCTTCAGATGCTCTTGCAACGGCACCTTCATCGACACAGGCAGCATGGTGATCCGGTCCTTGGCGCCCTTCCCATCTCGGACGAGGATTTCGTTGCGAGAGAAGTCGATGTCTTGCACACGCAGGCGCAAGCACTCCATGAGGCGCAAGCCTGCGCCGTACATGAGCGAAGCCATCAGCCATTTGTCGCCAGCGAGGTTGGACAGCACAGCCTTGACTTCGTCGCGAGTCATCACAACAGGCAAGTGTTTTGGTTTTTTCGCGCGGATGACTTCGCCCAAGTCGCCAACTTTGCGACCTAGAACGTGGCGATAGAGAAACAGCAGCGCCGAGAGCGCCTGGTTTTGAGTCGAAGCAGAAACTTTTTCTTTGACCGCTAAGTGTGTCAGAAACCTGTTCATTTCCGGCTCTGCCATCTCGGAGGGATGTCGCACACTGTGAAAATGAATGTAACGCCGGACCCAATGGCAATAGACCTGCTCCGTCCTAGGGCTGTAGTGACGCGAACGCAGCGCCTGGCGCAGTTGGTCGAGCAACTTGGGTGGATGAGACTGGCTACACATCGTTTTGTCCGAAACGGGCCAACTGGGGTTCGCTCGCGTGAGTGACCCAATTCCCCTTTTGGGTGTCACGATGCAAGTTTTGGTAGCTGCTGCTGTTCTAAAGCCAGCAGTAGCGCGTGTCGGAGAGTTCGCAGTTGCAAAATTGTGTAGGAGTTCGCGTGTCGATGTGGCGGCTAGCGCGCTTCACTTGTCGCGGTGTTTTTCCATTTCGGCGAGGGTGGCGGCGGAGTCGTCGGCGAGAAGGTCGGCGATTTCGGCTTCGCTGTAGCCGAGTTCTTCGAGTAACTCTTTTGTGTGTTGGCCTTGCAGCGGCGGAGGCATTTGCACTTTGCCGGGCGTGGAATAGAACTTGATCGGAACGCCGGTGACGTCGACGTCGCCGAGTTTGGGATGCTTGGTGGTGACGATCATTTCGTTGTGTCGGATCTGCGGGTCTTGCACGACTTCTTCGATCGCGTTGATCGGCGCCGTGAGCACGTCGGCCGCGATCAGCTTCGCGATCAATTCATCGCGTGCGAAGGCGCGTGTGCGCTCGGCAATGATGCGATCGAGTTCGTCTTCGTTGGCTTGTCTCTTCGGAATGTTTTCAAAGCGCGGGTCTTTGTCCCACTCGACCTCGAGCGCGCGGCAAAGTTTCACGAAGAATTTTTCCGACGGTGTGGTGATCACGACTTTGCGGCCGTCTTTCGTGGGATAGATGCCGGACGGCGCGAAATACAGGCTGCGATTGCCCGTGCGCGGCGTCACTTCGCCGGCCGTGAGATAGCAACCGAGGCCACTTGCTTGCGCGTGCACCAGCGCGTCGAGCAGCGACACTTCGATGCGTTGGCCTTCGCCGGTGGCTTCGCGCACGCGCAGCGCCGCAAGCGCCGCGGTGCTCACAAGCAGCGACGTCATCACGTCGATCAGCGGCACGGTGAGCCGCACCGGCTCGCCTTTGGGATCACCGTTCAAAGCGAGCAACCCCGCGTAACCTTGCGCAAGAAAGTCGATGCCAGGCCGGCCCGCATACGGTCCGTCGGGGCCAAAGGCCGTGACACCGATCCAAATGATGTCGGGGCGATGCGCGCGCACTTGTTCGTAGTTGAGGCCAAGCTTCGAGAGCGCGGGCTCGCGCACGTTCGTGATCAAAATATCCGTCGTCTTCACCAAGCGCGCGAATGCGGCTTGCGCTTTTTCGCGGCGCAGATCGAGCACAATGTCGCGCTTGCTGCGATTGAGGCTCAAGAACGGCGAGCGCTCGCCGTCGCGCTGCGGGCCCAAGTGACGGCTCTCGTCGCCGTAGTGCGATTCGAGCTTGATTACGTCGGCGCCGAGATCACCAAGAAGTGTCGCCCCGTACGGCCCCGCGAGCATGGTCGCGATGTCGAGCACGCGCAGGCCCACGAGCGGTCCGGCGGAAAATTGTTCTTTCGCTTTCGTCATTTACATCTCATTTCAAATTTTGAAGAAATTTCGCTCGAAGATCGATTGGGTTTTCAACGCAAAATTGTGTCTGAAGCGAAGCTTTAATTACGGAATCGCGCCCTTGGCTTTCAACTCTTCGATTTCTTCCCAGCTATAACCCAGCGTAGTCATCAAGAAAATTTCGGTGTCTTGCCCAAGCTCCGGCCCAAGCGACTCGACCTTGCCCGGCGTTTTGCTCAGCGTCACCGGAAGCCCGCGCACCTTCACTTCGCGCTTCACTTCTTCGCAGTAGGCATTGAGGAAGTATTGATTCTCCCAAGCGCCCGCATCGTTTGCACAATCTTGCAACGTGCAGATCGGGCTCGCCGTGACACCAAAGTCGGTCAGGCGCTGCATCCATTCTTCGGCGGTGCGCGTCGCAAACTTCGCATCGAGCACATCGATCAGCGCGCGCGCGTTGTCTCTGCGTTGTGTCACCGTCGCAAAGCGCGCATCGCTCGCAAGCGCGGCATCGCCGAGCGCCTGCGTGAGCTTTTGCCAGTTCGCATCGTCGTTCGCCATGCAGACATACACCCACTTTTCTTTTGCGGGGTCTTTCACTGGATACAGATTCCAAAGCGGATTTTTCACGTCTTTGCGCGAGCGTTGATGCGAATACTTGGTGCTCTTCGTCGCGAGATACGCTTGCAGCGCCGGTGCAGCGAGAAAGAGTTGCGCGCCGTACAGCGACGCATCGAGCTTTTGCCCCTGCCCGGTGCGATTGCGTTGATAAAGCGCCATCACGATGCCCATCGCCGACATGATTCCGCCGTAGGCATCGCCCGAACCCATGCCGAGGTAAATCGGCGGCTGCCCCGGCTCGCCCATTCGCGCCATGATGCCCGTGAGCGCCTGCACCGTCATATCGAACGACGGCTTCACCACATCGCCGAAGTAACCGTATCCGGTGTTGGTCGCATACACTAATTTGGGATTGATCGCGCTCAACTTCTCGTACGAGAGATTCCAACTTTCGAGCAAGGACGTGCCGAGATTTGAAAGAAACACGTCGGCCTCTTTCACCATGCGGTACATCACTTCTTGACCTTCGGGTTTCTTCAAGTCGAGGGCGACACTTTTCTTATTGCGATTGATCACGAGGAAGTATTGATTCCAGTCTCCGACGGGAAGCGCCTTGATGCTGCGCACGCCGCGGCCTTGATCGCCGCCTTGCGGACGCTCGACCTTGATTACCTCCGCGCCGAAATCAGCGAGATACTGCGCCGACACCGGGCCTTGAAACCAAACCGTGAGATCGATGACGCGAATTCCGTCGAGTGCACCTGCCACGTGTGAAACCTCCGTGTGTATGCCGCACGCTTAGCGCCGTGCGAATGCGCCTTGCACGGCAAAGCGTTCGATCTCGTCTTCGGTGTAGCCGAGGAGATCGTTCAAAATTTCTTCCGAGTGTTGACCGCGGCACGGTGCCATGCGATCGAGCCGCGCCGGGCTCTCGCTCATGAAGACTGGAAAACCAAGTGTCTTGATCGCGCCATAGCTTGGGTGTTCGAGCTCGAGGATGTAGCGATTGCGCAAAACCTGCGGATCGTTTGCGGGATAATCGAAACGCTCGATCACGTCGGCCGACATCTGTTTTTCCATGAACACTTGGCGCCAGTGGCTGCCCGGATGTTTCTGAAAAAGCTCTTCGAAGAGATGCATGAGTTCGATGCGACTTTCTCCGCAACGTTTTTCGTGCGTGTTGAAACGCTCGTCGTTCGGATCAAGGCCCACCGATTCGGCGAGCGCCGGCCACCACCGATCGGTGTCGGGCATCGTCAGCGTCACCCAGCGCCCATCAGCACTTGGATAAAGGATGCCGCTCATCGGGTTGCCACCGTCGAGCCGCGACACGGGATGCAAGAAGCGCTCACCGCCCATCGCAAGAAACGCCTGCATGTCGAGCGACGCGCCGTACATATTGCCGGCAAAGAGTGACACATCGACTTGTTGGCCTTCGCCCGTTGCTTGGCGGTGCAAAAGCGCCGTCACGACCCCAAACGCAAGCATCACCATCGTGTGCATCTCGCCCGAGCCGGTATACACCGGAGGTTGTCCCGGCTGCGGCAAGATCGGCATCATTCCCGTGCGTGCGGCGGCAAGTTCGTCGATCGCAGGCAAATCTTTGTCCGGCCCTTTGGGACCAAAGCCCGAAGCCCGCGCATACACGATGTCCGCTTTCTGTGTCACCACGCTTGCGTAGTCGAGCTGGTGTTCAGACAAGAACGCAAGCGGCCAGTCCGTCACGATCACGTCGGCCTTCGCGATAAGTTCGCGCAAAAGCTTGCGGCCGAGTTCTTGATTCAAATTCAAACTCACGCTGCGTTTGTTGCGATGAATCAACTCGGCGTTGTAGTTCCACGCTGCATCGGAAGCGTCGGAATCATCGCGATGACATTGCTTGGGCGGCGCTGGCAAGGTTTCGAGCCGAATCACGTTCGCGCCGAAATCGCCAAGAAACGCAGCACTCAGCGACGACCAAAACTCGGTCGTGAGATCGAGAACGACGACATCTTCGAGGGCGACACTCATGGCAAGCCTCGCTTCACTTGAAAAGTTTTTGGAAGAAACCCCGGATCGCGGCCCAGAGCGTAGCGAGCAAGAGCGGGATCACGCGAAGTTCTTTTTCGTCGACGGGTGCCGCAGCCGCCGTCGGTGCACTGACCGCGCCCGCCCCGCCGTTCGCGGAAGCACCCGCATCCGTCACCGTCGGTGCTGCGGTTTCGAGGCGCGCTTGCACGGACTTCACGAATTTCTGAAAAAGCTGCTTCGAGACGCCCTCGATCATGCCGCGGCCGACTTGCATGATGCGGCCCGCAATCTCGATGTTCGAATCCGTTTGCACCTCGGTGCGCGTCGCCGAAATCGCACGCAAGCGATTCGTGATCGTGCCCTTCGCGGTGCCGCCGCTTGCGTCCTTGCCTTCGGCAATCATCTCGACGCAGTAATTCGCAGGATCGACCTTCGTAAATTCGATCTTGCCTTTGTAGCTCGCCGTCACCGCACCGACGCGAAGCTTGATGCTACCGACGTAGTTCTTCGCATCGATCACTTCGTCGAGCGACGCACCCGGCATGCAGGCCGCCACATTCTCCGCATTCAGCAGAAAATCCCACACCTTGGCGATCGGGGCTTCCACTTCAAATTGTTCTTTGATCTCGATGGCCATCGCGAAAAAGTCCCGTCCCGTTTTGATGATCGATTGATGATTTTTGCGTTTCTGTGATGAATTCGATTCGTTTTGGTTCTGCGGCGTGCCGCTTCGAGAACCCGCGCAAACTCGCCGCTCACCGGCGTGCGGAGTTTCTTTATCCCAGCCATCCGGTTGCGTCAACGCGCGCAAACAGTAGGCTTTTTCGCGCGTGCTCGCACAGGGCGCGCCTTGGAAAAACCGCATGACGAAAACTGCGGAATTTCTTGAAGCGTAAATCCAAAACGCAAATCGAAGTGCCGCGAAAAGTACCAATCGCTCAAATTAAAAATAGAAATTGAGCAATCAAAATAGGGATGGACGTGTCCGACGAAACGAAAAAACGCGGAACCGAATTACAAATTCGCTTCGACGAAGATCTCGCGGGCCGGCTCGCGGAATGCGACGGCGGCGGTCCAATCGAAGGCACGCGCTTTGCCGGGCGCCAAGATTTTCGCGGCCGCCTCACGGGCGAATACGTCGAAGAGGGAAATCCTCCGTCGCGCTGGTATCTCATGACGGATCTCACCGTAAAGCCGCCGCAGTTTCCAAGCGAGGCCGTGTGGTGCGAAGCGGGAAATATTTTTCTCGTAGAAGATCCGATCTCCCGCAGACCGGCGGGCCATGGATCGAACTAACGGACGGGTTCTGCTAAAAACCCCGCGCGCGAAAGCGCACGAATTCACAAAGAAGAATGGAGAAATGCGATGCGAGTGGTGATCTGTGCCAAGGAAGTTTTCGATCCGGACGCCGTAAACAATTATGCGTTGGCCGGTCGACTCGAAATTGGAAGTGACGGCAAAAGCCTCACACAAACAACGATTCCGCGCTTGATTAACGGTTTTGACGAGCAAGCGATCGAGGCTGCGCTCTTGCTCCGCGATGCGGGCGTCGACGTGCAAATTACGGTGGTGTCGATCGGTAGCGACGTGAAGGCTCTCTTGAAGCATGCTGCCGCGCTCGGTGCCGACGAAATCGTCGAAATCGCTCACGATCCCAATGCGCTCGACACGCACGCGGTCGCGGAGATTCTCGCCGCCTACATTCGCTCGAGCGGCGGTGCAGGGCTCGTGCTCTGCGGCCGCCAAGCTTCCGACGACGATCAGGCTGTCGTGCCCGCATTGATCGGCGAAATTTTGAATATGCCGGTAATTCCCGTTGCCAAAGCGCTGGCCGTGCAAGGCCAAACGCTGCGCGTGACGCGCGTGACACCAAACGGTGACGAGATCGTCGAGTGCGACGGTGCGGCCGTGGTGACGATCAGCAACGAACTCGGCGAACCGCGCTTTCCGACGGCGGCAAACAAGATCAAGGCCCGCAAGCAAAAGCCGACCGAAGTAAGCGTGGCCTCCCTCGGAATCGATGCAGCAAAACTGGCACCCAAAGTAAAACTCGTGCGCCAATTCGTGCCGCAAATTCAAGGTCAATGCGAAATTTTGCAAGGCGCTTCGCCGGCAGAACTCGCACAAACCCTCATTCAAAAACTTCGCGCCGAAAGCGTGATTTCCTAAAGAGGAGTCTCTCATGTCTTCCGTAGTTCTATGCACATGGGGCGAAGATTTGATCGACGGTGCAGCCGAAGTGCTGACACTGGCTCGCTCGCTCGCCAAAGCCCAAGGCCTGACACTTCGTTGGGTCACCCTCGGCGCTCTGCGCAGCGAAGTCTCTGCGATCGCCGCTGCACAAGGCGTGGCCTCCATCGATCATATCGAGGATGCCAAACTCGATGGCTTTGGAGCCGATATCGTGGTCGAAATCTTGACACAATATTGTGCTACGCAAAAGCCTCAGGTCATTTTGTTTAGTCAGACTCCCGCTTCGCGCCTCGTGGCGCCGCGGCTCGCGGCGCGCATCGGTGCAGGCGTTGCGATGAATGCCGTCGCCATTGAAGCCGGTGCGCCGCTCAAGATCACGGCCTCGGCGTTTGGCGGTGACACACGTGTGGTGTATGAGGTGGCCTCAAACCCCGTTGTCGTCGGTGTGATGGCGATTGGCCTGCTCGCACAAGCCGCCGACGCAGCGACGTCGCCCGAAACGCGCGCGATCTCCGTCAATCTCGGCAATGTGAGCGAACGCGTGCGCGTGATCGAGCGCCCGAAAGCGGAAGGCCCGCGCCTCGAAGACGCCGAGATCATCGTCTCCGGCGGACGCGGACTTCAAAACGCTGGCAACTACAAACTCATTCAAGAACTCGCTGCAGTGCTAGGCGGAATGCACGGCGCGTCGCGGCCGATCGTCGACGAAGGTTGGATCGATTCGTCGCGCCAAGTCGGTCTCACCGGCAAGCTCACGCGCCCGAACTTGTACTTGGCTGCCGGAATCTCCGGCGCAAGCCAACACATGGCCGGCTGCTCCGCCGCGAAGATGATCGTCGCCATCAACAAAGACCCCGACGCGGCGATCTTTCGCTATGCGAAGTACGGCATCGTCGGTGATTGTCTCGAAATTTTGCCCGAGCTGATCAAAGCGGCTCAAAAGAAGTAAAGGAGAAAACAATGGAACGCGTTCCCGCAGTCGAAGGACTGTTCACGGAAAAAAATGGCAAAGCCGAGCTGATCGGTTCGCGCTGCGCAACTTGCAAAACGGCTTATTTCCCGCGCGCCGGGGTTTGCCACAACCCGAAATGCGATCACTCCGAAATCGAAGAGTTCCGCTTTGGCGGGCGCGGCAAACTTTGGAGCTACTCGGTGCAAAACTTTCCGCCGCCGCCGCCGCACAAGTTCGACCAACCGTACAAAATCTATGCCCTCGGTGTGGTCGATTTTGCCGATTGCGGTTTGCGCCTGATGGGCCAGATGCAGGTCGAGAACTTCGACGCGATCAAGATCGGCGGCGACGTCGAACTCGTGATCGATGCGCTCTACCACGAAAACGACAAAGAATATACGAGCTGGAAGTTCAAGCCGATCGCGTAAAAACGCAAAGTGCATTCGACACAAAAAAATGTCGAACGCGATCAAGGAAAATTCCAACCTCGAAGTTTCAGGAGAATCCAAAGATGCAAGAAGTACAAGTCATCGGCGTTGGCCTGCACGCGTTCGGTAAGACTGGCGACAAAGTCGTGGGCACAAAATCCGTCACAGAACTTTGTCGCACGGCCGTGGACGCGGCACTCAAAGATGCCGGCGTGCACTGGCGCGACATTCAGGCGGTCTCCGCCGCAAGCTCGCGCTTTTCGGGCGGCAAAGGCTGGGGCCTCAACGGCAACGACGTCGTCGAAGAAATGGGCTCATCGGGCATTCCGGTGTACAACCTTTCGGCCGGCTGTGCGGCGGGCGGCAACGCCTTCAACATCGGCTACACGCTCGTCGCAAGCGGCCAGCACGATATCGTGCTCGTCGTCGGTGGCGAAGTGATGCCGAAGGGCTTCATCCAAACCTCGGGCGTCGAAGAAGTCACCGACCCCGAGTTCTTGCGCCAACGCTGCGTCGGTATGCCGGGACCTTCGTTCTGGTCGCTGCTCGCGCGCCGACGCATGTTTGAGTATGGCACGACCGAAGAACAATTCGCCAAGGTTGCCGTGAAGGCGCGCAAGTGCTCGGTGCACAACCCGTATGCACGCTTCCAAAGTGAAATCACCGTCGAAGACGTGCTCAAGTCGCCGTACGTGAGCGATCCGCTGCGCCTCTTTGAAATCTGCCCGGTGTCGAACGGTGCCGCGGCGGTGGTGCTCTGCTCGAAAGAGCGCGCGAAGAAATTCTCCGGCAAAGCCGTGACCGTCGCCTCGAGCACCGTCGCAACGATGCACTTCGACGATGGTCTCCCGCGCGGCCTTGCGAGCGTGATGCCGAGCGGCGCCACCCTACACAGCGAAGCGCGAGATGCCGTGCGCAAGGCGTTCGAACGCGCGGGCGTGGGGCCAAGCGACGTGAGTCTCACCGAGCTGCAAGACAACACCGTGTACTACGAACTCGCCTTCCCCGAAGAATGGGGAATTTGCAAACCCGGCGAAGCGGAACGCCTCGTCGAAAAAGGTGAGACACTACCGACGGGAAAAATGCCGATCAATCCGTCAGGTGGTTTCATTTCGTTTGGCGAAGCCACCACCGCGATGGGCGTGTTCCAAGTTTGCGAACTGACCTGGCAGTTGCGCGGTGAAGCCGGTGGTCGCCAAGTCCCGAACGCAAAGATCGGCCTGGGCCAAACACTCGGTCTTGGCGGCAACGCCACTGCGGTGATCTTGAAGAAATAGTTTCTTCACTCACGGAAAAACAAAAAGCGCCTTTCGAGTCGAAATCTCGAAAGGCGCTTTTTGTTTTAGTAGGGTGCACTCAATACTACATCGGTATATTGGAATAGATCGAAATTGGATCAGCGGTGGTGTCGATATAGGAGCGAACCTCCTGCTTCAAACGGTCGATCTCGACCGTGCGTGCCTCATCTTCATAAGCGATCAAGGTAATTGTGTAGTTATTGTAAATTCTTAATCCAATGACTGGAAAATGTGTCACTTCCGTTGAACCCGTCTCGGGATCTATGTAGTGCTCATACACAATCGGCGTGTTCGAGTTTACAGGGTTCTCCAAAATCGCACGGGTATAAATTCGCTGCGATGGAGGAGTGATGACATCGATGAACGCCCGATATCCCGCCACGCCGTTGACGATCGCAAAACCAGCAATCTCCGTTTTGAAATAACGGCTTTCCGCCGGACGCGGCTCCGTCGCATCGTGCCCTTCTTGATAAGTCCCGCGGACAAATACCGGTTGCGACAAGTTGAACGGCCATGACGCTCCAAAACAACTGACGCAAAAAACCAAAAGTAGGCCCGCCGCCCATCGAAGCCAATGGTCTCCTTTTGTTCGTGCTGTACTTTTTTGAATCTGCATTGATTGCCCCTTTTTCACATTCCCTCATTTCACATTTCCATGTTTTTATTTTTTCATTTATTCATTTGCCTATTTGTCATTTATCACTTGCTGCTCGTCATTTGCTGGGGATCTTCGCTCTTGGGTTGAAAGGCAAAATTTATGTAACACAAAAAAACGTCACCTGCAAACACTTTCCAGTGATTTGAAAATCTGGAAATACTCGAACAAATGCGCTTCAAGAGAGGTGAGCGTGAGGGCGTTTGCACCGCTGAGTTTTTGAAGGCACCTTGCCGAAGTGGCGCAACATGGCGAAAATCCACGACGACACTGCGGCAAGCCGCAGCGTCGGACCGCGCGGAGGGTAGCGATCCGACACAAAATTGAAATCGCGGAACTCTTCGGGCGAGCTGCGTTCACAAATGCGATGAAAAATGCGATAAGAGATGGGATAAGTGATGGGAAATTTCGTTTGCAAGAAATAGATAAAAAACCGCAGGCGGCGCGCGGCCACTTGCGCACAGCGAAGCACAGGCTCTGGCAGGTCAGCCTTGGGGTGGCGTTTGGCATCGCCGCCGCTTTCGCGCTGAGCATCTTGCTCGTCTTGCCATGGCGCTGGTTTGCGCCACCGACGACATCGTTCATGGAACAAATGCGCTTGCAATCGCAGTCGCGCGCGATCGCCTACGAATGGGTTGCGTATGAAAAAATTTCGCCGTGGCTCGCGATCTCGGTCGTCGCTGCCGAGGATCAAAAGTTTCCGACACATTATGGTTTCGACATCGACTCGATTACCGACGCCATGAAGGAAAATTCAAAACGACCGCGCGGTGCGAGCACGATCTCGCAACAAGTCGCAAAGAATCTCTTCCTCTGGCCCGGCCGTAGCTTCGTGCGCAAAGGAATGGAAGCCTATTTCACTGTGCTCATCGAAACGCTTTGGCCCAAGCGTCGCATCTTGGAAGTGTATTTGAACATCGCGCAATTCGGGCCACAGGTTTTTGGCGCCGAGGCGGCAAGCCGCCAATTCTTCGGAAAGCCCGCGCGCCAACTCACCGCGCGCGAAGCCGCGCTACTCACTTCCGTGCTACCCAACCCAAAACGCATGCATGTGTCGCGACCGTCGCGCTATGTGCGCCGCCGCGCTGCCGAAATTGAACACGCCGTTCGCCAACTCGGCGGCCCGGCTTATCTCGCGGATCTGTGATTTTTTCCAACACAAAAGCAAAGCACCCGATAAACACTAATGGGTGTCTACCGGGCGCGTACGCGTAACGCTGAGCTTGCGGTGCCGAGTTAGGCCGGGCCCGTCGGAGAAATGATCACGATCGGGAACGGGCGCTCGGCTTGGCTCTGGAAGTAGCCCCAGGCGGGAAACACTTTATTGAGTCGAGGCCAAAGCGCTTCGCGTTCTTGCGCTGTAGCATCGCGCCCAACGGCTTTCGACTTTTTCTCGTCGAGCTGGATCCAACAATTCCAATTGGCTTGCAAATTGAGATACCAAGCGGGGTGCGACTCGTAACCTGCGAGCGAACCGACGATCACCACGTTGTCTCCATCCTGCAAAAAGACAAGTGCCGTCGTGCGCGGCTCACCCGATTTGCGACCAATCGTCGTCAAAAGCAACGTCGGCAACCCCCACGAAGCGCCGCCGCCGGTTGAACGACCCTTCGGATTCGCCAAGTACGCTTCTACGTCTGCCTTTGCATCACTGCGAATACGATCCAGCGTCGCCGTCTGCTGCTTGAGTAGCTCCCACGCTGCATCGTCCAAAAAATCCGGCTTTACCATTTTGTCGCGATTTTGTGCTGCCATCTTAATCTCCTCGTTTTCAGTTTTTAAATTGCAAGCCCGATCTTGGCACCGTGTTGTGTCGCCTCGGCCATGAAGCGCGGCAGCCACGCCGAACCTGCGAGGTAAAGCTCCGCAATGCTCTTCTCGGCTTTCAGCTGATCGTACAAGCCCGGCTGCGGCACCGACCCATACACCAAAACGATGCTATCGAAGCCTGTCTCGCGATAGGTGCGCGTGCCCCAAAATGAAACCAGTTCGATCGCATCCGGATGCACAGCCTTTAACACCAAGTTC
This sequence comes from uncultured Geobacter sp., assembly GCA_964424225.1. Lineage (GTDB taxonomy): Bacteria > Myxococcota_A > UBA9160 > UBA9160 > JADFDR01 > JADFDR01. Next base: position 2,143 of record CAYRID010000062.1, on the reverse strand, counting down.
GTATGGATCTTGATGTTGCACTCTTCCATGCGGCGAAGAACCATGCCAATCGAGTAGCGCGCAATCTCGACACCGAGGTGCACCGACTTGTGGAAGATCTCGACCTCCTTGCCTTGTGCAGCCAAAAATTCGGCCACGCAAGGCGTCTCGTAATAATCTTCCTGCGAGATCACGGCGACGCGTTTTCCGACGGTGGCCTTGCCTTGCATCACATCCCAACCTTGCACCACGTTCGGCCGATCGATCCCTGGCACGTCGCTCGGTACACGCGGAAGTGACCCGGTTGCAATCACCACGGCATTCGGCGAAAGCGCCTTGATCGCAGCGGCGTCGGCCTTCGTATTGAGCTTCACCGTAACACCGGCGCGTTTCATCTCGTTTTCTTCGAAGTAAATCTGATCTTCGAAATCATTGCGGCCCGGCGCCTTCGAGGAAATCAAGAGCTGCCCGCCAAGACGCGAACCTTGTTCGAGCAATGTCACCTTGTGCCCGCGCAGTGCTGCAATGCGCGCCGCTTCGCAACCCGCAAGACCACCGCCGACAACGACAACACTCTTTGGTGTCTTCGTGGGATGAAACTTTTCTTTCCACTCCAGTTCGTGACCCACCAGCGGATTGATGGAACACGTTGGTGCGTAGGGGAAGGTGCGCGGCTCGGAGGCTTCATCGATGCAGCGCGTGCACGCGATGCAGCGGCGGATCTCCATCAAGCGACCTTCGCGTGCTTTGTTGGCAAACTGCTCGTCGGCAATGCCCGCGCGCACCATACCAACGAGATCGCAGTAACCTTCTTTAAGCAAGGTTTCCGCCAAACCCACGTCGTTGATGCGGCCCGAGAACAAAACCTTGACCTTGGGATCGAGATCCGTCCGCGCGGCCTTACCTACTTCTTTGTAGGCCGCATTCGCGTAGTACGAAGACGGCACATACGACGGCGCACCCCAGCAGTGCCCCACGTCGATGTCGAGGAAGTCGATGAGCCCGCTCTCGGCGATGTGATAGGCGATCTCGCGCATTTCGAGATGCTCCGCACCGCCGGTGCGAAACTCCATTCCCGCCATGCGAATGCCAACCGCAACGCTATCCCCGACGCGCGCGCGAACGCGCTTCAAAACTTCAATCACGAAACGCGTGCGCTCTTGTGGGCCGCCGCCCCAGCGATCGGTGCGCTTGTTTGTTACCGGCGACAAAAAGCTGTAACACAAGGTCTCGTGCGCACAGTGAATTTGAATTCCGTCGGCGCCCAGGTTTTTTGCCACCTCCGCGGCATCGGCATAGGTATTGATGCAAAACTCGATCTCTTCTTCGCCGAGCACATGCGGCGTGTAATCCTGCGCACCGACGACCACGACCGGCGAAGGTGCCCACACGGCACTAAGATGTGTCAGCTGCACAACGGCTACCGAACCGGCTGCGTGCACTTCATCGACAAATTTTTTCATTCCCTCGATGAAGGCTGGACTTTGATACACGGAATAGTGTGATGCGAAACCAACTGCGAGACCGATCTCATCCGGCGTCTCCGGCGGAAACGGAAAATTGAGCAGCCAGGTTTCGCTGCCGATCCACCCCGTGCCCCCGCGCGCCTTCGCGCCGTGGTGCGCGCGGAAGTGATCGTCGATCTCGCCCGGAATCATCGACGAGTTGATGGTGTTGGTGGTTTCACAAATGCGATTGGGAACTCGCATCGGCCCCACTTGGAGCGGTGAGAAAAGGTGCTCAAACTGCGTGCTCACGAAGTTCTCTCCTCTGATTCGGTCTCGTTTCTGTCTTGTGGTTTTGCGCGACTCGTCGGTCTGCACAAAAACTTGTGCAAAGCCATCTTCCCCCGAAAACTGCGCGTTCGCTACGGTACGCCTTCACCGGAATTTGGACAACCGCTTCGCTTCACCGAAGCCGCACCGAATGCAAAATTGCGCAAGCATCTCCACGCCGCCGAAGCGAGAAACCACGCGAGCGCGTCAACATCCTTGCACTTTCTCCCTCGGATGGCCTATATCTGAAACCCCTTCAACGCACTTCACGCTTCGAAAAATTGCAAAAGGAGAATGCCATGCGGTTTGGATTTCACTTGTTCATGGTCGAGCCGTCTGAGCATCTCGACATTGCTCGCACCGCCGACAGCTGCGGCTGGGACAGCATT
>CAYRID010000061.1:0-14920 GCA_964424225.1 uncultured Geobacter sp. | reverse complement strand
CGAAGGAACGGAACAGGTGACGCGTGTCACCCGGTCTGCGGACCGGGTGCGGATTGAAACCCGAGGTAGCACTGCCGAAGCACGACACCGACGACGTGTCACCCGGTCTGCGGACCGGGTGCGGATTGAAACTATGCGCCTCGCTGCGCGGATTGAAGAGCTGCGAGTGTCACCCGGTCTGCGGACCGGGTGCGGATTGAAACACACGTCGAAGGAAATCTCGCGACTCTATCGGCGAGTGTCACCCGGTCTGCGGACCGGGTGCGGATTGAAACCGATCTGGCCTGAACTCTTGGCAAACTCATTCGTGGTGTCACCCGGTCTGCGGACCGGGTGCGGATTGAAACTTTCGCTTCGTACTTTCGCACCTGAATCCTACCCGTGTCACCCGGTCTGCGGACCGGGTGCGGATTGAAACACTCCATTGGGAAACGCCGGTAGCCGACCGCGCGATCACCTGTCGGTCCGACGGAACCCGCTCATCGCCGAGGCCTTCCATCGCACGGGCGCCATCGAGGTCTGGGGCCGTGGCACCAATCGTGTCATTGAGGCGTGCCGAGCCTGGGGCATCGAGGCACCGACGTTCAAGGCACACCCGATCTTTGCGATATCCGCGCACGCCGCGCACGGAATTTCGTGCCTTTGCGAGGCGGGCGAGGGGTGCGCAATGCCGGTGGCTCCCTTTCGTCGCGAAGCACTGCGCTTCTTTCCGCCGGAGGGGTTCGAGGACTTCCATTTTGGACGCTCATATATTCCAAATTGGACGCTCGTAAATTCCATTTTAGACGGTATTATATTCCAAAATGGACGGTCGTAATTTTTGATTGTTTTCCAGATTGTGTCACGGAGTGACACATAAAGGAGACGGATGATGGCGGCGATGAGAAAACGCGTTCGTACCAGCGCAAAGACGGGGCGTGTCAAGGCGCGCGGAGAGCGGATTTATCCGCGGTACATTCAACCGCGAATCGTGGCGGCGCTCGACGATACGCCGGTGGTGTTGTTGAGTGGGCCACGCCAAGCCGGTAAAACCACGCTCATTCGACAGTTCGTGTCGGCGCAGCGCAAGTTCATCACGCTCGATGATGCGGCGACGTTGCTTGCGGCGCGGCGCGATCCGGTCGGGTTGATTCGCGAACTCGATGGGGCCGTGATCGACGAAGTGCAACGCGCTCCCGAATTGCTGTTGGCGATCAAAAAGTCCGTCGATGAAGATCGCCGCCCTGGCCGTTTTCTGTTGACGGGTTCGGCGAATTTGATGTCGCTTCCGACGGTGGCGGATTCGCTTGCCGGGCGCATGGAAACGCTTTTTTTGCTTCCGCTTGCCGGCTGCGAGTTGCAGTCGAGTGCGGGGAACTGGATCGATTCTGTGTATGCCGGGCACGCTCCCGTCACGCAATCTCCGGAAGTGGGTCGCAAATTGGTGTCGCGTGTGGTGCGCGGCGGTTATCCGGAGGCGCTTGCGCGTGTGGATGCGCGACGGCGTGAAGCGTGGGCGAAACAGTATGTCTCCGCGTTATTGCAGCGTGACGTGCGTGAGATCGCCAATATTGAAAAACTCGATCAGTTGCCGCGCTTGCTCAAGGCGCTTGCGCAAATGGCAGGTCAGCTTTGCAACTTTGCGCAGCTTGGCGGGCAGCTCGGGTTCGATAGCAAGACGGTGAGCAAGTATGTCGCTGTGTTCGAGCAGATGTTTCTTTTGCGCCGCGTGCAGCCGTGGTCGAGCAATCGTTTGAGCCGCATCGTGAAGGCGCCCAAGTTGCAGTTTCTTGATTCCGGTTTGTTGAGCGCATTGCTGGATTTGAATGAAGGCAATGTTGCGGACGAGCGCACATTGTTTGGGCGAGTGCTCGAAAGTTATGTCTACGCAGAATTGTTTAAGCAGAGCACCTGGGCAAAGCGCGATTGTGCGTTTTACACCTATCGTGACAAGGATCAACTCGAGGTCGACTTCGTGATCGAGGACGGTGCGGGGCGAGTCGTGGGCGTGGAGGTGAAGGCGGCGGCGAGTGTTGGCGCGCGCGATCTGGCGGGTCTGAGCCGGCTCGCCACGCTTGCGGGCAAGAAATTTGTCGCGGGCATCGTGCTGTATGACGGAAGCGAGACGCTGCCTCTCGGCGAACGGCTTTGGGCTGTGCCGCTCTCGACGCTGTGGAGCGACTGACGCTTGCGCCGGCAAAACTGCGGCAAGCGTTGCGTATTCTTGGCGCAACGCAAAAAATTTTTCTCTGCGCGATTTGGTGTTGCGCCATGATAGTGCGCTCAGAAACACGGATAGATACGAAGAGGCGCCCCACTGCGCGGAGGGGGCGGGGGAGGGGTGCGTGGCTGGCTTTTCGATTCGAGCGCGAGCGGTGCGGACGCGGGCTTTGATTTGGATTTGGGTTGGGGTTTGGCTTGTGGTGGCGTGGGCCGCGCCGGGGCAGACCGCGCTGGCGGCCGATGCGCGTGCGTCGGTGCAGCCGCTCAGTGTGTTGCGTATGACACCAAGCGGTGTCGATGTCGCAAGCGAGCGTCAGATCGTGTTTCAGTTCAACCGGCCCGTGGTGCCGATCGGCGAGATGGCGCGCAAGAGCAGCGAAATCCCGGTTACGATTACGCCGCCGCTCGATTGCGAATGGCGCTGGCTCGATACCTCTGCACTCGCGTGCCAACTTGGTGAGGCGGCGGCGTTTGCGCATGCGACACTTTATCGAGTCACGATGCGTCCCGGAGTTCGCGCAGAGGACGGCGCGACGCTGGCGCAAAACTTCGAAGCGCGCTTTAGCACGCCGCGCCCGGTGGTGACACAAGTTTGGTTCGACGACTGGGCTTCGCCGGGGTTGCCCGAGTTTCGGCTCACGACCAATCAACCCGTCGAGGCGACGTCGCTTGCAAAGTCGCTCGCTTTTGTGCTTCCAAGTGGCGAGCGAGTGCCGGTGGAATTCTTTGTTCCCGACTGGATGAAAGATCAATCGCCGAGTAACGACTTTTTTTCTTTGCGTCCGCAGCGTGAGCTTGCGCACGGCACGCATGTTTTGCTTCGCGTGCAGCCGGGCACGATCGCACTCGCAGGGCCGCGCCGTGGCGTCGAAAAGCGCGTTCTCGTTGAGTTCGACACGCTTGCGCAGTTTCGTTTGCTTGGCGTGCAGTGCACCACGCTTGCTGACAAAACGATCGTGCTCGAGGTGGGCCAAGATTCGACACAAGAATGTGATCCTCTTGAGAGGACGGCGCTTTTGTTTAGTGCTCCGTTTGCCAAAAGCGAGGTGGTCGAGAAATTGAACTTTGAGCCCAAGCTTGCGGGGCTCGGCACCGACGAAGACCCTTGGCAAGATATTGCCGATGCGGCGCATTGGGTGGAGCTTGATGCCGGCCGCAAGGCGTATGCGCTCGCGCTGCCGCACGGGCTCAAGGCGAAGTGGGAATATCGCATCACGGCGGCCGCGAATCCGCAGCGCGATGCGTCGCGCGGCGCACAGCACGACGCGCAATATGCCGCGCAGCGCGATGCACTACACAATCCGCAGCAGGGTACACCGAAGGATGTATTTGGCCGTCCGCTTGCGGAGGCCATCGACTTTCGCTTTCGCACATCGCACCGCCGGCCACAGATCGTGATGCCAAATTTTTCGTCGGTGCTCGAAGCGCAAGTCGAAAGTCATCTGCCGGTGGTGCTGACGAATCTCGATTCGCTTCGCGTGAGCTACACGAAGCTGATGGGGTCGGGTGTGGAAGAATCGAATGTCAGCGAGAAGCTTCCGCAGGTGCAAGACATAGCGTTTTTTCATCCGCTGAAAGTGCGCGAATGGTTGCAGGGAAAGTCGGGTATCGTGAGCGGGCGCGTCGATGCGTACGTGGGAAAGGAAGTATTCGAAAATCAGTCCTTTCTGTCGATCGTAACACCATATAGTGTTCATGCGAAGATTGGTCATTACAATACACTGGTTTGGGTTACCGATTTTAAGACGGGCAAGCCGGTGGCGGACGCCAAGGTTCGCTTTCTTTCGGGGGACGCGTTGAACTTGGCGGCGCTTTCGGTGCTCGACCCCGAAGTGCGCACGAACAAAGAAGGCATTGCGCTTTTGCCGGGCACCGACGTGATCGACCCAAAGCTCGATAAGATGCGCGAGGGATATTGGTCGACGTTTGGTCCGGATGGTCTTTTTGTGCGCGTCGAAAAAGACGGTGAGCTGGCGCTTTTGCCCGTTCGCGAAAATTTTGAAGTGGATGCGAAAGAGCGTGCAGGGGATTACATCTCGAATTATCCCAACCCGAAGAATGGTCATCTCGTCGCGTGGGGCACGACGGCGCAAGGCATTTATCGCGCGGGCGACACGATTCAATACAAGTTCTATTTGCGAAACAACGCGAACGATCGCTTAAGCCGCGCTCCGCAAAGCGGTTATGACCTTGCGGTGTATGACCCCAAGAACGAAGTGGTCTGCGAGGTGAAGAATCTAACACTAAACTATGTTGGGTCCTATCACGGCGAATGTGCGGTGCCAAAGGCGGGCGCGGTGGGGTGGTATCGTTTCGAGGTGAGAGCGCCGTTCTTGCCCGAGCACTATGAGCTAACACCAATTCGTGTTCTCGTGAGCGATTTTACGCCGTCGCCGTTTCGAGTGAAGGCGGATCTCGAAGGCAAGCTCTTTCGCGACGGAGAGACGGCGCGAGTTTCGACGAGTGCGGCGCTGCATGCGGGCGGGCCCTACACCGAGGCGCCTGCACGCGTGACGGCGACGTTAGCGCACAAGACCTTCACTTCGCCCGACCCGCGCGCCAAGGGTTTTGTCTTTGATGTGGGGCCGTGGGATGAGCCCGAAATGCTGCATCAATCGGAGGCGATGCTCGACACCGATGGAAAACTCGAAAGTCAGTTCGCCATTCATTCGGAAAAAATTCTGTATGGAACGCTGCAAGTCGAGGCGGCGGTACGCGATGATCGCGGAAAATACATTGCAGGGCGAACGAGCGCTGATTTTGCTGCGCGAGATCGTTTTGTTGGCCTACGCCAAGATGTGTGGTTGATGCAAAGTGGGCGCGCGGAAGAAGTGCTCGCAGTGGCGGTCGATGTGGCGGGAAAGCCGGTTGCCGGGGTTGCGATCGAAGTGATGGTCGAGCGCGACGAAGTGAAGGCGTCGCGCGTGAAGAGTGCGGGAAATGCGTATCTGACGAAATACATTCACGAATGGAAGCCGGTGGCGACGTGTGCGCTGGTTTCGGAAGTCGAGGCGGTGGCGTGCCGCTTTACACCGGATCGTGCGGGCGAATATCGATTGCGCGCAAAAATTCAAGACACGCAAAACAAAGAAGTGTCATCCGAGATTTCGAGTTATGCGCTCGGCAAGGGTCGCGTGCTCTGGGAAGAATCGCCCGGCGATTTGTTGCCGATTCGCGTGGAAGAAGATTCGCTTCGCGTCGGCGATACGGTGCGCCTTTTTGTGAAAAATCCATTTCCTGGCGCAAAGGCGCTTGTCACGATTGAGCGCTACGGCGTGATCAAAAGCTGGACGACGACGCTGCGCTTCAACCTCGAAGTGATCGAGTTTCCGGTGGAGACCAATTTTTTGCCGGGCTTTTATGCGTCGGTGGTGGTGATGTCGCCACGCGTGCAAACGCCGCCCGAAGCAGGGCAAGTGGATCTTGGCAAGCCGGCTTTTCGCATGGGTTATGCACAAATTCGTGTCGAGGATTTGTATAAGCAGCTCGATGTGAGCGTTCTGCCGCAAAAAAAGAGTGTGAAGCCACGCGAAAAAGTGTCGGTCGAGATTTCTGTAAAAACAAAACAAGGAAAAGTTCCCGAAGATCTTGAGCTGGCGGTGGCGGTACTCGATGAAGCCGTGCTGGATCTTTTGTTGCAAGGCGTGGACACGTTCGATCCGCACAAGGGACTAAACAGTTTTGAGTCACTCGATGTGCGCAATCTCAATTTGATCAAGCAGTTGATCGGGCTGCAGAAGTTCGAGAAGAAAGGGGCAAGCCCCGGCGGCGACGGCGGTTTGAACCCGCGAATGCGCACTCTGTTCAAGTTCGTGAGCTACTGGAATCCGTCGCTGCGGCCGGATGCAAAGGGGCGCGCGAAGATTGAATTCGAAGTGCCGGACAATCTGACGGGATGGCGTGTGCTCGTGCTCGCGGTGACGCCGGAAGATCGGCTTGGGCTGGGGCACGCAAGTTTTGCCGTCAACACGCGAACAGAGATTCGCCCTGCGTTACCCAATCAAGTGACGGAAGGCGATCGCTTCGAAGCGCGCTTTACGATTTTGAATCGCGCCGAAACGGCGCGCACGCTTCAAGTGACGGCGAGTGCCACGGGAGCTGTCGTCGGTGCGCCGAAGCTTGCGAAGAGTGTGACGGTCGAATCGTTTAAGCGCGCCGTGGTGGGGCTGCCGATCGAGGCCGGTGCGAAAGGCAAGCTGCAGATTCGTGTGCGCGCGGGCGATGCGCTCGACGCCGACGCACTGGAGCTTCCGCTCGTGGTCAATCCTGCCCAAGCGCTCGAAGCGAGTGCGAATTATGCAAGCACGACACAAGGCAGTGTCGAAGAGACAATTCAATTTCCGGAGAACCTGCGCACCGATGTCGGGCGCGTGAGTGTGATGTTGAGTCCGACGGTGCTGGGCGGTGTCGACGGTGCGTTCGAGTACATGCGCGATTATCCGTATCCGTGCTGGGAGCAGCGTCTGACGAAGGGCGTGATGGCGGCGCATTATTTGAATTTGCGTGCGCATTTGCCCGATGCGCTCACTTGGCCCGAAGCCGACGCGCAGGTGAAGCAGTTGCTCGCCGATGCAGTGAATTTTCAAGCGCCCGACGGTGGAATGACCTACTGGACGCCGAAGCCGGAGTTCGTGAGTCCCTATCTCAGTGCCTACACCGCGCTTGCCTTCACCTGGTTGCGCGAAAGCGGTCATGTGATTCCCGCGACGGTGGAAGCAAACTTGCAGCAGTATTTGCTCAAGCTTTTGCGTACGGATGTCTTCCCGGGCTTTTACACCGAGGGCATGGAGTCGAGCGTGCGTGCCGTGGCACTCGCGGCACTGGCGCGCGCGGGCAAGCTGACACTTTCGGATGTCGAGCGCTATCGCACGCACGTGACGCAGATGGATCTCTTCGGCAAAGCGCATTACATGCAGGCGCTCACGCTGCTCAAGGCGGATGTCGCGTGGCAAAACGAAGTGAGCACGCTGATCTTGTCGCACGCCAATCAAAGCGGCGGCAAGTTTACGTTTACCGAGAAACTCGACACGCTGTATTCGCAAATCTTGTATTCGGATACGCGCTCGCACTGCGCGATCTTGAGTGCGTTCGTGCAGCGTGAAAAAGCGGGCACACCGACACCGGGCAGCGACGGTCTGGCGATGAAACTCGTGCGCGAGATTTCGGCACGTCGCAAACAAAAGCGCTACTGGCAGAACACACAAGAAAATCTGTTCTGCATGAATGCGTTCATCGACTACAGCCGGCGCTACGAAGCCGACAAGCCGGATTTTGCCGCGCGAGTTTTTCTTGGCGAAGCACCGCTCGGCGAAGCGAAGTTCACGGGCTTCCAAGAGCCGCCACAAGTTTTCGATTCTGCAATCACCGACGGCGATGCCGGGCGCAAGGCGAAGCTTCGCGTCGAGCGCAGCGGCATTGGGCGCTTGTATTATTTCACGCGGCTTTTCTTTTCGCCCAAGATTTTGAAGCGAGATCCGATCAACGCGGGCATCGAAATACATAAAGAAGTGTATGTCGAACGCGACGGCAAGTGGACGTTGCTTGCGAGCCCCATGCAAATTCAACGCGGCGACTTGCTGCGCGTGGATCTCTTCCTGTCGCTGCCCGCCGCGCGCAGCTTCGTGGTCGTGAGCGATCCGATTCCCGGCGGCCTCGAGCCCGTGAATCGCGATCTTGCGACGGCGTCGCGCGTGGACGCCGACAAGGAGAGTACCGATTATCCGTCGGATTCGTTCTACTTCCGTTACAGCGATTGGCGTTACTTCAGTTTGAGTTTCTACGGTTTCTATCACCGCGAATTGCGTCACGACTCGGCGCGCTTCTACTCGGAATACTTGCATCCCGGCCGCTATCACCTTTCGTATGTCGCGCAAGCGATTGCGCCCGGCACGTTCCAAATGTTGCCGGCGCGTGCGGAAGAAATGTACGACCCGGATGTGTTCGGGCAGGTGGCACCCAGCGTGCTCGAAGTGCGCGACGTGGTGGATGCGGCGGATGCAAAAGAGTAGGGCGCGATGATCGCTGGCTTCCGTCGAAGATCGGCGCGCACGGCCATCGTTTGGACGTGTGCCGTGAGTGCGGCGTTTGCGCTGCTGCTCGCACTTGCGACGGTGTGGTCCTTCGCGCCGCTGCCCACTTCGCTTCCAACACTCGTGAGTGCAGCCGAACGCGCACGGATCGTTGATCGCGCAGGCAACACAATTTCGTTTAGCTATCAAAATCGCTGGAATAGCGACGAGCAGCTTGCACTTCATGCCATGCCGCAAGTGTTGCGCGATGCGTTCGTGATCGCCGAAGATCAGCGGTTCTTTACGCATCACGGTGTCGATTGGCCGGCACGCGCGAGTGCACTTTGGCAAAACTTGCGCGCACGTCGGGTCGTGCGCGGTGGAAGTACGATTTCGGAGCAAGTCGTGCGCATCGTGCATCCTCGCCCACGCACGCTTTGGTCGCGTTGGGTGGAAGGCTTCGAGGCAATGCGACTTGAACGGCATTTCTCGAAAGCCGAGATTCTCGAGTTTTATTTGAATCAGGTACCCTACGCAAATCAGCGTCGCGGTGTGGTGCAGGCGGCGCGCCATTACTTCGATCGCGATCTTGGGACGTTGAATCTCAAAGAGACGCTGGCGTTGGCGGTGCTGGTGCGCAGTCCAAGCCGCTTCGATTTACGCAAAAATCCGCAGGGCATCGAACGCGCGAGTGCGCAGCTCGCCGCGCGAATGCAGGCGCGTGGTCTGCTGACGGCGCAAGAGATCGAACGGCTTTCCGCGCAAACGCTCGAATTGCGCGAGCCGGAGCTTGCCTTGGAGGCTCCGCATTTTGTGTCATTCGTGCGTGCAAATATTCCGCCGCAGCTCGCTGGGCGCTCCCCGTTGCGGACGACACTCGACGGTGTATTGCAAGCATCGGTTCAAAAGTTGCTCGACGAAAAAGTGCGCGCGCTTTCCTCGCAGCAGGTGTCGCGCGCCGCCGCACTCGTGATCGATCATCGCAGTGGTGAAGTACGCGCTTGGGTGAACGCCGGCGAATATACCGAGGCAATCGAAGGCAGCATGATCGATGCCGTCGTGACGCCGCGTCAGCCCGGCTCGACGCTCAAGCCGTTTTTGTATGCGCTGGCGATGGAGTCGCGGGGCTACACCGCCGCGACACAAATCGACGACAGTCCGCTGGCTCTACCGATTGGCCAAGGTTTGCATTCGTTTCGAAATTACAGTCGCACCTATCGCGGGCCGGTGCGTCTTCGCGAAGCGCTTGGCAATTCGCTGAACGTGCCCGCCGTGCGCACGAACCTGGCGCTCGGGCCGGGGGCGTTCTATGGCTTTCTGCGCAGGCTCGGTTTTGCGAGTTTGAATCGTCCCGAATATGTGTATGGCGAAGGGCTTGCGCTTGGCAACGGCGAGGTGACGCTGCGCGAGTTGGTTTCGGCGTATGCCGTGCTCGCGCGCGGCGGCGTTTCACTGCCGATGCAGTGGTGGCTTGAGTCGGACGCGCTCGACACAAATTTAGGTCTAGCGGAGCCGAAGCGAATTTTGTCGGACGAGGTTTCTTCGATCATCGCAGACATCTTGGCAGACCCTGAGGCGCGCGCACTCGAGTTTGGACGCGGCGGCGTTCTTGAGTTTCCCGTCGAGACGGCGGTGAAGACGGGCACCTCCAACGATTATCGCGATGCCTGGGCGATTGGGTTTTCGGATCGCTACACCGTCGGTGTGTGGATGGGGAATTTTGATCGCGCACCGATGCGTGGCGTGTCGGGTGCGGTGGGTTCGGCGTTGGTGTTGCGAGGTATTTTTGCAGAGCTGCGTCGCTTCGAAGAATCGCAAGCGCTAGCGCGTGCGAAGACACTTGAACGTGCCCGGATTTGTCGCGTGACGGGTGAGCTAGCGGGAGCGTCGTGTCCTGCCATTGAGGAATGGTTTCGTCCTGGAACAGTGCCTACGCAAGTTTGCATACAACACTCGTTGAAGCCCGCGGCTTTGCAAGCTGCGCACTCAGATCAACGTAATTATGTGTGGATTGCACCTTCGCCGGGCTTGCATTTGGCACTGGATCCGCGGATTCCCGATGAAATGGAGATGTTCGAGTTTGAGATTTCTGCGGGCGCTGCTGCGCAGGATGTTGTGCAAAAGATTGAATGGTTCGTCGATGATGCGCTCATTGCTTCGACGGGAGCGAATGTTTTGAAATTGCCGTGGTCGTTAGAGCGCGGAACACACCGAGCTTCGGCGGAGATTTGGGAAAAGGGCGCGACGAAGCCGCATGCGCTCGGTCCTGTAGAGTTTCTTGTGAAATAAACTTTCTTTACAAATGAAAACTTTTCGCTGTTAGGATCGTTTTTCGTTGCCGATGGTTTCGTCGTCGGTTGACGAATGCAGTCGAAAGAATGCAGATCGATATCTTGGGGGAAGCAGCGCTTTTGCACTTTGCATGAAAGGCTCGTCGCAGGCCGAGTGCATGGGATTTTCGCTGTATGACAAGTTCGAATCGTCCGGTTAGTTCGCAAGGCGCGCCGAAGCTGAGTCGTCAGGATATTCTTCGTAAAAAGATCGAGCATGGCTTTGCCGTTTGGGCGCGCTGGGTCTTTCGTTTCCGTTGGTGGGTGCTGGCTGCAATGGTGGCGCTCACGGTGGTGATGACCGGTGGGCTGCCGCTGCTTCAGGTGCGGATGTCAACGGATAGTTTTCTTGATCCCAATGATCCGGCGCGACTGGATTACGATAACTATCGCCGCGAGTTCATGAGCGACGAAGTGATGCTCATCGTGATTCAGTCGGATGATTTGTTCTCGCGCGAGTTTCTGGAATATCTACGCGACCTGCATCGCGACCTTGAAGAGAATTTTCCTTATCTCGACGACATCGACAGCCTGATCAATGCGCGAATGACCTACGGCACCGACGAAGAGCTTCGCGTTGAAGATTTGCTCGAAAATTGGCCAACCACCGACGAAGAGTTGGCGCGCATTCGCCAAGTTGCGCTCGCAAACCCGTTGTATCGCAATGTGTTGCTTTCGGAAAATGGGCATTACACAACAATACGTATGGTGCTTTCACCGGGTGCGCGCGCGAGCGAAGCGGAAGCGGTGCAGGGCTTTCAGGGCGAGAAGTCGACGAAGCATGTACGCATTCTTGAAAACTACGAACTCGATGAAGCCATGCGCGCTTGGGAGAAGATCGAAGCGCGCCACGCCAACCCGAAGTATCCGATTTATCTTTCGGGCGGTCCGCCGTTCGTGCAGCGCTTGATTCAATACTCGGTGAGCGATTTGACTTTGTTCTCTGGGCTCACGGTGCTGACGATTGGCATCTTTTTGTTTTTGATTTTCCGTCGGCCGTCGGGTGTGTTTTTGCCGCTTTTGACCGTGCTCTTGGCGTTGGCCGACACGATGGGATTGATGGGATATTTCAACATTCCCATTAGTCCTGTAACGGAAATCTTGCCACCGTTTTTACTCGTTGCGGGCATTGGCGACTCGGTGCACATCATGTCGCTTTTGTATCAAGGCCTCGATAGCGGTCAGTCGCGCGAAGAGGCGCTTGTGAATGCATTCGAGCATTCGGGCATTGCGGTAGTGATGACGAGTTTAACCACTGCGGGCGGCTTGGTTTCGTTTGCCACGTCGAATCTTTTGCCGATTCAAGGGTTTGGTTTTTCAGCGCCCGTCGGTGTCATGCTCGCGCTGTTTTATAGCCTGGTGCTTTTGCCGGCGATGATTGCCGTGTTGCCGATCCAGCCGCGCGTCATGGAAGAAAGTGGCAGCAGTCTTTCGGCACGCATTGGGTCGATTGTGGTTCGCACGGGGGATTGGTGCGCCAGTCATCCATGGCGCGTGGTGGCGGTGTGGGTGGTGTTGCTCGTGGCGTCGCTTTGGAGCGCCGTGCAACTTCGTTTGGGGCACGATCCGGTGCGTTGGTTTTCCGCGAAAGAGGGCGTGCGACAAGCGATTGAACTTTGCGATCGTGAGATGAAGGGCTCGGTGAGCATCGAGGTCATTCTCGACACAGGAAAAGAAAATGGACTTTATGAACCGACGGTGCTGGCCAAGATAGAAAAAATGCAAAACGTCGCCGAGAGTTTGCAGATAGGAGATGTTTCCGTCGGGAAAGCGATTTCGTTACTCGCGATTTTGAAGGAAACGAATCAAGCTCTCAATGCCAACGATCCAAACTTTTATGTGTTGCCGACAGACCGTGAAGTGATTGCGCAAGAGTTGTTGCTTTTTGAAAACAGCGGCTCGGAAGATTTAAGCCAAGTCGTCGATTCACAGTTCAGCAAAGCGCGAATGACATTGATGGTTCCGTATCGCGACGGGTTTATGTATCAAAAATTCTTAGATGAATTGAAAGCGCGATTTGAAGCGATCGGTGGCAGTGATTTCAAGAAAACCTATACCGGAATGGTGATGCTTTCGAGTGCGACGATCAGTGTCATGCTTGAGAGTTTGGCGAGATCGTATTTGTCTTCGCTTCTGATTGTGACGCTCTTGATGGTGATTTTCGTCGGAAAATGGAAGCTCGGACTCTTTAGCATGGTGCCAAACGTCATCCCGATCGTGATGTCGCTTGGCATGATGTACGCATTTAACTTTCAGCTCGATATGTTGATGATGCTTGTCGGAAGCGTGGCGATTGGTATTGCGGTGGATGATACGACACATTTTTTGCATCACTTTCGCGCGTGCTATGCAAACCATGGTGACTCAAAACGGGCCGTCCATGAAACGCTTCAGATTTGTGGAAGCGCCTTGTTTACGACTTCGGCAGTGCTGACTTGTGGCTTCTTCATTTATATGTTTTCCCGAATGACGCACATTGCAAACTTTGGTTTCATTACGGGCGTGACGATTGCGGTTGCGTTTTTGGCCGACGCCACGCTTGCACCGGCGGTCGCAGTGCTCGTGACCAAAAATCGCGTTGATCTCGGGCTCGATGATCCCGAGTAGATTTCGGCACACAAGAAAGGCCGACGCACGCCACGCGGCGGAATTCTTTCTTGAATCGCAATTTTTTGATTGTGCGGTGATCGCCACCCGCACATGCTTCGGGAAATCCAAAACAGGGAGGATGAGAAATGGGCAAGCTGCAAAAACGCATTCTGATAGGGTTGATCGGGCTCGTGTTCGGGGTCGGGATGAGCACGCAGGCCAGCGCGAAGAATTTGAGCATTGCGCTCACGGCGCTCGTGCAAGAGTCGATCATCGAAGTGAGTCCGAATGTTTATGAGTACACGTCGACAACTGTCCGCGTGACACAAAAAGATGTACTCAATCGACTTGCGGATTATTACGTCTTTCCGAGCGGCAGCATCCTTGATTGCAACGGCTACTTTCAAATCATTCCCTCCGACGGTAGTGCGACACAACCTGTGAGCGGAAGTTATCTGAAGGTGACTGCGACGAATTCGCCGGTGAGGCGCGGTCGCGCCGACGGCAATTCTGGCGGGCGCTCTAGCGCCAAGTATTCTACGCCCGTAAGTTTCCTCATGAATATTGGTTCGATGATTTTCCCCCTTCAAGGCGTGATGGAAGAGACGCTTTCCGGCAACCTGGGTAGTTCGCTGATGGATGCCTACAGCTTTACACTCCAAGGCGGAGGCACTCTCGGCGGCAAGGTGGTTACTGTCTCTGGCAAGATAAAATTTAAATTTTGAGCGCAAACGCTTTGATCCGTTTTGAGTGAGTTGGCGGTATCACCAATACCTGAGGCGCACCGCTTCCATGTGATTTTTGGAAAAAAGAAAGGCCGGTACCCACGTTTTGCGGTACCGGCCTTTTTGCATGGCCTTGGTTGCTTCGCGACGTCGCCCGCGTGTGACACTAAGCCTTGTTGATCGGGCCGTTGTTGTCCCACTCGATGGTCGCCGGATCGCGATCGAAGCCGCCGAACATTTCGCTCCACTTGTAGGCGATTAGGGTTTCGAGCACTTCCGACTTTCCACCTTTCTTCACCTTTTCGCGCTCGTCGAGCATGGTGGCAAGAGCTTCGATGCCCGGTTGCCCGAAGAGGTAGCGGATGTATTCCTCGGGAATGCGCGGCGTGGTTTCGTCGATATTGCCATTTTCGTCGAAACGCACCGGGCCCGACGGTGGAACATAGTACACGTTCGGTTGTGTGCCGTATTCGGGATGCAGCGGCACGGCGACTTTCCATTTGTGCACCAATTTGTGTACGGCTGCGTTTTCGTCGTCGAGATAACCGACGAAGCGCACACGACCCGGGCACTGGCGCGCGCAAGCGTTGGCCACGCCTTGTTCGATGCGCGGATAGCAGAAGATACACTTTTGTGAGACGCCCTTGCTGTGGTTGAAGTAGATCTTTTTGTAGGGGCAGGCTTCCATGCAGAAGCGATAACCACGGCAGCGATCTTCGTTGATGAGCACGATTCCGTCTTCTTCGCGCTTTTCAATCGCCTTGCGCGGGCAGGCTGCAACGCAAGCCGGGTTCGTGCAGTGATTGCAGATGCGCGGCAAGTAGAAGAAATACGAATTCGGGTAAGAGCCACCGCCTTGGTCTTCATCCCAGTTCGGGCCCCACGTCGGTGTTTCGCCTTGAATTTGCAAGTGTACGCTTTGGCCCTTGCCGCCGTAGAACACTTCTTCGTGATTGTATTTCCAGGCGTCGCCGAAGTCGGCTTTCGTCGGAAGCTGACCGGGCTGCGCGATGCCGTCTTTGAAACCACCGCCCATGTTTTCCCAGTTGCGCGGTGTGCCGAGACC
>CAYRID010000060.1:0-15763 GCA_964424225.1 uncultured Geobacter sp. | reverse complement strand
CTCGGATTCACCCTCGTTCGAAGGATATTCCGGAAGCACAAAACCTTCAGCAATCTCGCGCAACGCCGTCACGACTTCCTTATTGTCATTTTGCACAAAGCGCTGCGCACCCTTCACGAGTTGCTTCGTGCGAATGGATGTAACTTGAACCAAATCAAATCGGTTGGGAACCTTCTCAATACAATCTTCAACGGTTACGCGTGCCATCTCTTTTCCTTTCCATCACAAACATCAAATAAGAATATTTTGCATTTCGATTCGACACGGATCGGTGTCATTCGCATCGCCAACTTTCAATCTTGAGAGCGCTCGAAAAAATGCCCGCTCTCATGCCGTCCCTGCAAGGGAAGGCAGCATAGGGCAAAGAAACGAGGAAGCCAAGTCATGCGCAAATCGCCAAATCTCGCGCAAATACGCGCGAAAAAGGAAACCCCGGCCGACATTGTCGGCCGGGGCTCAAGACCTGCTTTCCTCGCAGAGCCGCGGAGCGACTCCGTATCGATTACTTACGGAGCCGCCACCTTGGCTTTGGATTCAAAGCCTATTTCTTGGCCTTCCGCTTGCCGCCCTTCTTCTTCGCGCCTTTCTTGGCGCCTTTCTTCTTCGCTGCTTTCTTTTTTCGAGCTGCCATAAGGTTTCACCCCCCTTACTGTTGTTGGCCTCAAGCACTTCTCATCATCACATCATCCGCGTTACTACACACAACGCGTGACTTGAAGACTATCTCCTATTCTCCTATTCCACTAGGAGCTTTGTGCAAGCGACACTTTCGCGATTGACCGTAACATCATTTTTTTTCGCACGTCAAGAAATAAACTGCAACGAAAAAAAATATTCGTGTGCACATCACAAACATGAATCCATTTTTTCAATCACAAGAAAACTTTGCACGCGCAACGCACACTCATTCACGCAACTCATTCACAAATCAATTTCAATCTACGCTCGCAAGTCAAACAACAAAAGCAAACGAGCAGTGCCCATGAAAAAACTTCACGAACACTGCTCGTAAACCCGCAAAAAAATTGAAACGAAAAAATTTACGGCAAGCTCGAATGAGTACCGCGTATGCACTTACTTTCGTTTGTGCCGCTCACGCTTCAAAATTTTTTTCTTCTTATGCTTACGCATCTTCTTGCGACGTTTTTTGATGACGCTACCCACGTGATTTCCTCTCGTATTCAATCGAAATTGCGACGGGACAGATACTCGCTCGCGCTGCACCCGTCAACCGTCACGCAGCGCTTCGATTCGTTTTCTACTCGCAATCTACTCCGAAGAAGTCGGTGCAGAGCGCTTTTTACCATATAAAAAGTGATAACGGATTTTTCCAAGCAAGCGATTCAACCAATGACGACGCGGCAAAGACGGAAGCACCGGCGGGCGGCGAATACCGAAGTCTTGCAATTCTTCGAAAATTTCAACATTCGAAGCATCGAGCCGTATACCTTGCCGCAAATAAGCAACTCCCTCGGCTTTGAATCCAAAGGCGAGATGCAAGCGCCCTAAGTTGTGCAACAACTCCGCATCGTAGTACTGCTCTTGAGCAGCCGATTGGCAAAGTGCGAGCGCTGCCTTGAAGCGCCGCTCGACGAGGCCGAGGCAAAGTCCGTAGTACGAGCGAAAGCGGGGATTGTTTGGCTGCAACTCATATGCAGCACGAAATCGTTCGTATGCGGCACGCATTTGATTGGCAACAAGCGCTTCTTTACCGCGACGAAAATGTTCCTCGGCAGTAAATTGCACATCCACACCAACATCCTCCTCTCTTCGCGTTGCACGTTCTCTCGTTTCCGTAATGTAGAGTTCATCTTGCGCAAAAAACTGGCGCAGAATCGATCAACATCGATTTGCGCCAGACTTTGACATTCACTTGAAAATTTTTTGTGTCGCAAATCGCATCGCGTACGAAAACACATCACATGAACACGCCCCGCAAGAATATAGTGCGGCGTCTAGTACTCGATGATCTCCAGGATGTAACGCTTCTTCTCTTTTCCACTGGCGGCAGCCATGATCGTACGAATCGCCGACGCATGCGCACCACCTTTGCCAATGACTTTGCCCAAATCGTCTTTTGCCACCGTCAGTTCTAAAACATGAGCGTGATCGCCACGAACTTCATTGATGCGCACTTGCTCAGGTTTATCGACCAAAGCTTTCACGATGCTCTCAATCAATTCCTTCATACCTTCTCCTCATTTGTCCAAAGACTGCATGCTCTGCAATTTGGTGCGTCACTCATGGTTTCAGCACTGCACATAGAACCGATTTCGATTCTCTATCCTGCTTTCTACTGCGCTTTCCGATCCTGAAAACAAAACGGTTTCGAGCTTATCTTCTTCCTTATCGTCTTCACATGGGCCCGACACAATCATTTTGCAATTCCAACACAACTTTTCTATACGGCAGCATCGAGAAAGTTGCAAAGGGGCGCAAACCGGTACATCGGCTTGTTTTGCAAACACCCTTTGTGCGCAGCCATTTTCTCGAAAAAATCCACTGTGAGAGCAACGCTCCATAGAGGAAAGAACAAAACTTCGATACAAACTGGCCGATAGGAAATCACCGATGCCAAACAAAAACAAAAAACGGTCTGAACCGTACCCACACGCTCAGCTTTCTGCCTAAAGCGCCGAGTTACTCGAAGTAACTCCAGCGCAAAGGCGATGGAGTTCTTCGAGGATGGCGAATCCCGAAGTCACAACACGGATCTTGCGCAAGCTTCTCGAAGGCGGTGCGAACTCACGCGTCGAAAAGATCATCGCGCGCTTGCATCCCGCCGATCTTGCGCCCTTGTTGCACATCCTGACACCCGATGAGGTGCGCACCGTCGTTGACTTGTTGTTCCGACACCATCGCACGGCAGACGTACTGATTGAATTGCCAGCCGACTTATTGCCGAAGGTTTTTGATGCCATCTCGGATGAACGCCTCGCCGAAGTGATTGCGCGAGCTGAGCTCGATGACATGCTCGAATTCATCGAGCGCTTGCCTGAAGATCGGCGCGACGCCGTCGTGAACTTGCTGCCGAACTCAACGCGCTATGAACTGCGCAAAGCCGCACTTTATCCACCCGAAAGTGCTGGCCGTGCCATGACTACGAACTATGTGGCACTCGACGAAAAGATGACGGCACAAGAAGCGATCGATCAAATTCGCGCAACGGGCGATATCAGTGATTCGATTCTCTATCTCTACGTCGTCGACGATCAAACCCGTTTGCGCGGTGTCGTGCCCATTCGCCGTTTGGTGTCGGCTCCGCCAGCTCGTCCAATTGAAGAGCTGATGGTGAAACAACCGATCAGCGCAAAGTCCACCGACGATCAAGAAGAAGTTGCGCGCATTGTGGCACGCTACAACTTGCTTGCAATTCCCATCACAGACGGCGACGAAAAACTTCTTGGCATCATCACCGTCGATGACGTGATCGATGTGCTCACTGAAGAAGCCACCGAAGACATGTACCACTTGGCCGGCCTCTCGGAAGAAGACCGCGTCTTTAGTCCGACGCTGCACTCCATTCGAAAGCGCTTGCCGTGGATGATTCTCAATTTGGGAACGGCCTTCCTCAGCGCAGGCGTTGTGAGTTTATTTGAACGCACGCTCGAAGAAATGGTCATTCTCGCCATCTTCTTGCCCGTCGTGGGAGGAATGGGCGGCAATGCAGGCACGCAGTCTCTCACTGTAATCACGCGTGGTATCGCACTCGGAGAAATCGAGTTCTCAAGTGGCATGCGTGCAGCACTGAAAGAAATGAGTGTCGGCATGGCGCTTGGTGCCGCTACGGGAATACTGAGTGCACTCGCCGCTTATCTGCTGCGCCCCGAATACACATATCTCGGTCTCGTGCTTTTTCTCGCGCTGACCTTCACGCTCACGATCTCCGGACTCGTCGGAGCTGCCGTCCCGCTCATTCTGAAAGCACTGCAGCAAGATCCGGCAATGGGCTCCGGCGTAATCGTGACGACTTTTACCGACATCACGGGATTTTCGTCGTTCCTCGGAATCGGCACCCTGCTTCTACGGCACTTTCAGTAAGTTGCTGCACGATCCCCAACTTACTCCAAGCCGCAGTCGATCCAAACCCGTGCAGCCCGCTCGCGCACGCAACATGAAGAAATCACAACGCCTTGAAGCGCCGACACTTATTCGTGTCAAATTAGTTTTTGGTGCCGAGATCGGTCCGCTGCCAGCCCGCACCATTGCGACGCAACTCCACCGTCGGCCAGTACTGCAAATCGAGCTTCAGCGTAGTGACGCGCACTACGCCATCTAGTCCAACGACCTGCAAACGCACTGAATCGCGATCTCGCTTGCCAGCTACAGCGCTAAGAAATGCGCTGAGATCCGGCGTCGGCATTCCATCGACTTCGGTGATTCGTTCGGTCGAATTCAGACGATAACGATCCGCCGGAGATCCGTACCAAAGATAAGCAACATAAACACCCGTTTGTGGAATGCCTTGCTGTTCCGCAATCGCGAGATGCGGAGCATGCAAAAGCGCTCCGGCCCAAACCACAGCGCGATCAAGTCCTTTTCCATCAAGCGCTACCGTCGGAATCTCAAACGTCAACTTCTCTCCACCACGCAATACCGTGACGGAGACTTGCTCGACTTGTGCCGCTTTTTCGACCTCCGCAAAACTCGTCACAGGCTTCGCATTGATCCGAAGCAACAAATCTCCTTCGCGCAAGCTTTGCGCTGCCGGAAAGCCTGCCGTCAAACGCCGCACACTGAGTACACGCCGTCGAATTGGATCAAAATCTTCAATCACCGTTGCTGCAGACTCCGAAAGTCCAAGATTGCGCGCATACGCCAAGTTAATTGACTGCCACTCGACACCGAGCGAGCGCCAGCGCACCGGCTCTTTGCGACGCAATGCTTCCACCACGGGCTGCACCACCACCGCAGGAAGCCCTGCAAAGAAAGCTCCGTCACTCCCCTCCGCCTGATGCGCGAACGAATTCCAAAGCGCAACGACATGACCACGGCGATCCATCAATACACCACCAAGTGTATCGGCGGGCGCATCGACATCAATCACTTCCAGATTTTTTTCACGAAAGCGCGGCGGGCTCGTGTACGGAAGAGCCACAGCGTCGATGCGCTCAATTTTGACACGACGCGACTCTTTTGTGTGTTTTCGCGTCATCCCCACAAAGCTGAGTGATTCGCCCGGGTCAAGTGAAGCAACTTTAAACTTGGCACTACGCACAGGAGTGTTACCAAGCATTGCAGGATCATATTGCACAATGGCCAGGTTGTGTTCAGGATGCAAATACACGACATGCCCCGACAGCTCAAGCGAGCCCTCAAAGGTGAGCACTACGTCACCAAGAGCGACCGGCACCGTATCGCGATCGACGGCGACGAACCCTTGTTCTGCATCCACAACAACGCCCACACCCCAAAACCGATCTCCGTGAACGCCTTCAGTGCGATAAGGAATGAAATACTCCACAACGACCAGTGTCGGAGTTTCCGATGGCGCCCCCTTCTGCTCCTCCCCTGTTAGACGGAGTGCCTGCACCGATCGCGGTTCAAGAGACTGCGTCGGTTCCGCTGAGGGAGTGCACGGCCAAAGCCCTGTCGCATCATTGCGTATGCAGCGTTGCATCTTAAACCAACGTCGATCAATCGTAACGACTGCAACATTGTAATTCTGCGAATTGTTAAGATTGAAATAACGCAGCGGCACGCGCGCACCGTCGGAATAGCGCGACATCTCTTTTTCAAAGCTATCGAGATCCAGCGTTGGAACATTGCCCACCATCGTAATCACAATGCCGCGCGAGAGACCGGCGCGGCGCAACATATATCCTGTCGCCGCTACATAGACGCCTTGAACAGGAATGCCGAAATTACGCGCTTGCTGATACGACAAATCGTTAAAAACCGCTTCACCCATTTCGAGATAAGTATTTGGCGTAATTTTGTGTAGATCTTGTACAGCCACATCAAATCGCTGGCGTTGCCCACCGCGCTCTATTTCGACCGCAAGAGTTTTCCCAACATTCTCATCCAAAAGCGATTCGAGTTGAAGGAAGTTTGTGATCGGAATTCCTCGCAACGATAACAGAATGTCGCCAGGTTCAAGGACGCCGAAAGCTGGACCTTCCGGAACTGTCTCGTCCACAACAAGCAAACCACTTCCGTCAGAGGCAGAGCCCCGAGAAAACAATTGCTCTGTTTCCGACGACATTCCCAATCGACGCAACTCATCGATGTGTACATAGCGAAAAACAGCTTGCAGCGTGCCGCGCGAAACCGGACGCCCTGCGCGAATCAATTCCAGTGCGCGCACTACACGATTAAGTGGCAAATAGAAACTCGTTTGCGCACCAAAACTACCGCCCGCATTGAGCGCCACCACATTTCCGTATCGATCGATGACCGGTGACCCCGACGAACCACCCGATGTGCCCGATGCCGCTTGGTAATAAAATGTATTGAAGTCGTTGTAGCGACCACGACCATAATCCGGCGCATCGCGATCGAGACGCGCAAGCTTTCCGGGCAGAAAAGAAAGTTTCTCGCCCGCGTCGTTTCCGACGACGTGAATTTCAAGTCCGATCGACGCCAGATCAGGGCGCAACGGCAAAGCGGGCGGCGATTCGCGAAGATGCGCTTTCGACGGATCGTATTGATAAAAACCGAAATCGTGAACCGGATCGCGATAAATCGGTCGGATATCGACTTCTTCATGATTGCGAAAGATCGCTTGCGCGGTGACAGGACCCGGTGTCACCACATGACGATTCGTAAGAATAATGCCGCGCTCCGCATCGATCACAAAACCCGTTGCTCGCGCGCTGGCGGGCGAATTCGTATCAAAGCCGCGTGTCGCATCCACATTGATTTCGACGACAGAGTTCGCCACGCGATCAAGTACCGGCTTCCATTCAGAGTCCACCACTGCCCAAGCTGTGCTCGCGAAAAAACCAATCGCCAACAGCAGGGCGAACCCAAACTCGCAACGACAGCGCAAAAGCGAAGCTCGCAAAATCGAAAAAAGCATGGATTCTCCTATTCGAGAAATTTCGTGGAAGACGCGCGACCAATGCAGAAAAACGAAAACGGGAGTGCGCCGTTATTATGCACGCTGCAAAATTTTTTCGGCGTACTTCTTAAGATATTTGCCGAGAATATCGGCTTCGAGATTCACACGATCGCCTGCTTTGCGCTCAGCGAGAATTGTCATCTGCAACGTATGCGGGATCAATGCAACATCGAAGGCATTCGCTTCGACATCGACCACCGTAAGCGACACACCGTCGATCGTTACCGAACCTTTTTCGACCAAAAGTTCTGCGAATTCGGCGCCGCACTCCACGACAAAACGCACATCGTCGCCGCGTCGCTCGACCGCACGCACACACCCCGTAGTGTCGATGTGCCCCTGCACAATGTGTCCGTCAAGGCGAGCCCCTGCCCTCATCGCGCGCTCAAGATTCACACGCGAACCTACACAAAGCGCCCCGAGATTTGTACGCAATAAAGTTTCGGGAATCGCATCAAATGCAAGAAATTTATCACCAATTTGTGTCACCGTAAGACAAGCGCCATTCACCGCCACGCTATCACCCAAACCAACACCGTCGAGAATAGCCGGCGCTTCGATGACAAAACGCGTGACCTCTCCGCGCGCGCTCACATCAAGAACCGTCCCGATGTTTTCGACGATGCCCGTAAACATGGTCAAGCACCAAAACGCTTGTCGATTTGGCGTAGCAATTCGTCACGCACCGCCGTGTACTTCGCCGGAAGTTCGATCGGCGGATTTGGCATTTGCGAAACAATGCCTTCAAGCTGCGATTGATGGTACTGCGTCTTGAAGTCCACGAATTTCAGGCCATGCGCCGTGGAGATGACCACTACGCGCTCGCTCTTTTTAATCACGCCGCGTTGCACGAGTTTTTTCATTGCCGCAAGTGCCACACCTGTGTGTGGGCAGTTAAATAAACCCGTACGATCTGCGGCCGCACACGACTCGGCAATTTCGGATTCGCTCGCTTGCTCAACGATTCCGTCGAAGCGCTTGATCGCATCAATGGCTTTGTCGATCGATACGGGATTGCCAATTTGAATGGCCGAGGCCAGCGTCTTCTTCGCCGCGACCGGTTTGAAAATCTGAAACTCCGTCTGATACGAGAGGTACAACGGATTTGCGGCTTCAGCCTGCGCACAAACAAGACGAGGACGCTTCGTCACGAGTCCAAGTTCGATCATCATGTCGAGTCCCGCCGCCAGCGCTGACACATTTCCGAGATTGCCGCCCGGGATCACGATCCAATCCGGCACTTCCCAGTCGAATTGTTGCACGATCTCAATACCGACGGTCTTTTGGCCTTCGATTCGCAAGCTGTTCATCGAATTCGCGAGGTAAATTCCGTCTTTCTCCGAGATCTGTTTCACGATCTCCATGCAGCCATCGAAATCGGTATCGAGCGCGAACACGATCGCACCGTTCGCCACGGGTTGAATCAGCTGCGCAATCGAAACCTTGCCGCGCGGTAAAAACACCGTCGCCGGAATACCTGCCGCCGCTGCATACGCCGCTAGCGCCGCCGAAGTGTCACCCGTCGATGCACAACCCACAGCGCGAATTTCTTTTCCGCGCGCAATCATCTCTTTCACCATCGAAACGAGCACCGTCATACCCAAATCTTTGAACGATCCCGTGTGCGAGTTGCCGCATTGCTTGATCCACAACTCCGGAAGCCCAAGCTCGCGCCCGTAACGATCGGCCCAAAACAAATTTGAGTTCCCCTCGTACATCGACACAATACTGGCGTCTCGAATCTCCGGACAAACCCATTCATGCTTCGACCACACGCCAGAACCAAAGGGCCACTGCGTCGTATGCGCGCGTTGCTCAAAAATTCGCTTCCACTCCGCACCCGATGTTTTTCGAAGCGCATCGAGATCGTGCACGACTTTGAGCAATGCACCGTCTCGCCCCGTGTACACGACTTCATCCAGCGCATAGCGATCCGACGGATCGTTGATACTTTGGAACCATGCGCGATATGCCGGAGTCGATTTCGAAGCAGCCTTCACCATGCTCAAAGATCCTCCTCGACGCGCACGAGCTTCGTCGGCGATGTAACGTAATTTTGTGTATCGATGATCGAAAGGGCATGTCGCACTTCGGCCTCACGCGCGGGATGCGTCATCACCACGATCGGCACCGCCGCTTCGGCCGCACCTTTGCCGCGTTGCAAAATTGTTTCGATCCCGATGCCGTGCTCGCCAAGCGTGCCCGTAATCTTCGACAACACACCCGATTGATCACGCGCCGTAAAACGCAAGTAGCAACGGCCACTCCATTGCGAAAGAGGCCGAATCGAAATCGCACGTAAGGCTTCGGGTTGATACGCCAACGGAGCCAGTCGCCCATGCACGCCGCGCATCACTTCGCGCGCAAGCTCCATCACATCCGAAACCACCGCGCTTGCCGTCGGTAGCGAACCCGCGCCCGCACCCGAATACAACGTAGTGCCCACCGCATCGCCCGTCACCGCCACCGCATTCATCACACCATCAATGTTGGCGAGCAAACTTTCCGACGGAATCATGGCCGGATGCACACGCGCATCCATCGTCTCTGCACCTTTTTCATCTCGATGCAATTTGCCGACACCCAGAAATTTAATGCGATACCCAAGCTCTTTGGCCGAATCGAAGTCAATCGGAGAAAGTCCACGAATGCCTTCCGTCGGAATTTCCTTGAACGTCAGTTCGGCCCCAAACGCCATGGAAACCAAAAGCGTCAGCTTTTGCGCTGCATCGATGCCGTCGATATCAAAACTTGGATCCGCCTCCGCGTAGCCAAGTGCTTGCGCACGCGCGAGCACGGACTCGAAAGCTTCTCCTTTCTTTTGCATTTCCGTCAGCATGTAATTCGTAGTGCCGTTGATGATGCCGTAGAGGCTAAGAATGCGATTCGCAGCAAGTCCTTCGCGCAGTGCGCGCAAAATTGGAATTCCACCCGCCACACTCGCTTCGAATGCAATGTCAACGCCGGCTTTGGTCGCTGCGCCAAAAATCTCTTTTCCGTGTAGGGCCAGCAGCGCTTTGTTCGCCGTCACCACATGCTTGCCGTTCTCGAATGCTTTGCGGATCAGAGTTCTCGCCACATCGTCGCCACCCATCACCTCGACCACGATGTCGACGCGCGGGTCTGCGACCAACGCCGCCGCATCCGTGTCGAGCTGCACACCACGAAGATCGAGCGTTTTCGCCCGCGCCGGCGTACGCGTAGCAATGCGCACCAGCTGCAACGAAAAACCAAGACGCGCCTCCAGGACCGACGCATTTTTTTGTAGGATCTCGACCACGCCGCTTCCGACGGTGCCTAGGCCGATGATGCCAATCCCGACCGCTTTGCGCTTCGCCATCACGGCTCCACGGGTTTGCGTAGATATTGGCGGATGCCGCGCACGGCTTGACGAATGCGCTGCTTGTTCTCCACGAGTGCCATGCGGATATGCCCCTCCCCCGCTTCGCCAAAGCCAACGCCCGGCGACACCGCGACACCCCCTTCGCGAAGCAAGCGCTTCGAAAATTCGAGCGAACCGAGATGGCGGTGCGTTTCCGGAAGCGGCGCCCACACGAACATGGTGCCCTGCGGTTTTTCAATCTTCCACATTCCAGGCCCCGGAGCGCCAAGCCCGTCGATGAGCACATCGCGACGCTCTTGATAGATGCGCACTGCCTCATCGACACAATCTTGTGGACCTCGAAAAGCCACGATGGCACCAATCTGAATGGGTTGAGGAATGCCGTAGTCGAGATAGCTCTTGATGCGCGTAAGCGCGTAAATCATTTCTGGATTGCCTGCCGCAAAGCCAACACGCCACCCTGCCATCGAATGACTTTTCGATAACGATCCAAACTCGATCGCGACATCGCGCGCTCCCGGCACCTGCAAAATGCTCGGTGCCTTGTATCCATCAAAGCAAATCTCGGCATACGCAAAATCGTGTATCACCATCAAATCGTTTTCGCGAGCAAAGGCGACGATTTTTTCAAAAAACGAGAGGTCGACAACTTGTGTCGTCGGATTGTGTGGAAACGAGATAATCAGCATTTTCGGCTTCGGCCATGTTCGCTGCATCGTTTCTTCAAGACTTTGCAAAAAATCTTTTTCACCCGTCAGCGGAATGGAGCGCAAATCTCCGCCGGCAATGCGCACCGAAAACTGATGGATCGGATACGTCGGATCGGGACAAAGCACACCGTCGCCAGGACCAATCGTCATCAGCACAAAATGTGCGAGTCCCTCTTTGGCGCCGATCACTGCAATGGCTTCGCGGTCCGGATCAAGATCGACGTCATAGCGACGCTTGTACCACTCGCAAATTGCATTACGCAAATTTGGGACACCCTTCGATGCCGAGTAGCGATGATTGCGTTCATTGAGCGCCGATTCGCAAATTTTTTCGACGACATGCCGCGGTGTCGGAAGATCGGGATTGCCCATGCCAAGATCAATGATGTCTTGGCCACTGCGCCGAGCACGCATCTTGAGGTCGGTCACCTCGGCAAAAACATAGGGCGGAAGCCGGTTTAATTTATTGAAATCGTGTCGAAATTTTGAAGACATACTCTCGCAACCCAGTGCCGTGGAAGACTCTGAGTCGTTTTCATTCCCAAAGCCTGTAAGTGCCTAAGACTATTTAAGAAATAAGAATGGAGCAAGGAATTTCCGGGCTTTGTTACGTCGTCCTTCACACCGCACCGCCGTCACCCATTGCTTCGAAATCGGTGCACCGAAAACAGCAATACCCGGCGTTCTTGCTCAATCCAAAAAACAGTGGGCCGTCCATGATTCACGTTTTTTACAACGCATCCTGGACGGCCCATGAACTCAACGACCTTGCTCACTTGCCTGCAAGGCTTCGTGCAACGCAGCTCGATTCGGATGCCGAGCCGCTCATTGCAACTAAGCGAGGAAAGTGATGATCAGCAACGCCACGATATTGATCAGCTTGAGCATCGGATTAATTGCCGGACCCGCCGTATCTTTGTACGGATCACCGACGGTGTCGCCCGTCACGGCAGCCTTGTGCGCATCCGAACCCTTACCGCCGTACGCACCGGTTTCAATGAGCTTCTTCGCGTTATCCCAGGCTGCACCGCCGGTCGTCATCGAAAGCGCCACGCAAACGCCCGAAACGATCGAACCGATCAGCACACCGCCAAGCGCTTCCGCACCGAGCGTGAGACCCACGATGAGCGGCACAACTGCCGGAATCAACGCAGGAAGGATCATCTCGCGCAGTGCTGACTTCGTCACGATGTCCACGCAAGTGCCGTAGTCCGGCTTGGCCGTACCCTGCATCAAACCCGGAATCTCCTTGAACTGGCGTCGCACCTCGACCACGACCTGCTTACCCGCGCGACCCACCGCCGACATGGCAAACGAGGCGAAGACAAACGGAATCATTCCGCCGATGAAAAGGCCCGCCACCACCAGCGTATTGCTCAAGTCGAACGAGGCCTCGATGCCCAAGTGGCGCAGATCTTCCATGAACGTCGCAAAGAGCACGACAGCTGCGAGCGCCGCCGACGCAATCGCATAGCCCTTCGTCACCGCCTTCGTCGTATTTCCGACGGCATCAAGCGGATCGGTCACGCTGCGTACCGCAGCGCCCATCTCCGCCATTTCGGCAATGCCCCCGGCGTTATCCGTAATCGGGCCGTAGGCATCGATCGCTACGATAATGCCCGCAAGCGAAAGCATGCTCATCGCCGCCACGCCGATTCCGAACAGACCGCCAAGCTTATGACAAATGATCATCGCACCGACGATCACGAGCACGGGAACCAAGGTCGAGTTCATGCCAACGGCCAAGCCGCTGATCACGTTCGTGCCGTGGCCACCCTCGGAGTCCTTGGCAATTTGATCGACGAAGCGCGATTTGCTGCCCGTGTAGATGTCCGTGATGATCATCATCGCGGCAGTCACAATGCCGCCGATCGCCGCGCATCCCACCAAGGCATTGCGCGTAATCTCGAGGCCGCCCGTCGTCAGCGTCGGAGGCAGCACCTTCTCCGACAAGATGTAGAGAAGCGCCAGCTCGACCACCGTCGCAATAATGAGCCCTACATACATCGCAAACATGATGTTCGGCGCCTCGCCGTCTTTCGCCTCGCCGACACGCACCGTAAAAATACCTACCACCGACGACAGAGCACCCACAGCACCCACCATCAGGGCGTAAGTCAGCGCCTGCTGGTCGCCCGGAAAGAGCAGGCTTGCAATCAACATGACCGCCGCCGCCGTCACGGTGTACGTCTCGAAGAGATCGGCCGCCATGCCCGCGCAGTCGCCGACATTGTCACCGACGTTATCTGCAATCACCGCCGGATTTCGCGGATCGTCTTCGGGAATGTTCGCCTCGACCTTGCCCACGAGATCTGCGCCCACGTCCGCACCCTTCGTAAAGATGCCGCCACCAAGACGCGCAAACACAGAAATGAGTGATCCACCGAACGCCAAACCCACGAGTGCATGCGAGAGATCATCGCCTTCATACACCAATGTGAGTACGGCCAAGCAAAGCAGACCGGCGCCCACTACCATCAAGCCCGTCACCGAGCCGCCTTGGAAAGCCAGCGTGAACGCCGACTTGAAACCGCTGCGCGCTTTTTCCGCCACGCGCACATTCGCACCGACGGAAATCTTCATGCCCATGATGCCGGCAAATGCACTGGCCACCGCGCCCATCACGAAACCGATCGCATACTTCGCGCCAAGCCAAAACGCGAGCGGCCCAAGCAAAATCAGACCGACGACGCCGACCGTCATGTACTGCCGTCGCAAAAAGGCATTCGCGCCCTTCGCGATCGCATCGGCAATCTCCGCTGCGCGTGCATGCTCGACCGGAGCGCCAAGCACTTTGACCCAAAGAATGGCCGCGACTGCCAGTGCAGCCACCGCCGAAAAAAGAGCAATAATTTCAGGCGACATCGTCGTCTCCCTCGATTTGAATTCAACATAAAGTTTGTGTGCAATGAACTGATGCGCAGTCCGGACCCGCCACATCGCTATCGGACGATCTGGACATGCAATCTCAACATGCCAAATCTACCGTTTCGCGGGCCGTTTCAAGCCGTTATAACCCCTTCCGCGCGCGCCGGAGACTAGAGGGAACGCCCCCAAACGTCCAGAGCATTTTGGGATTTTCGCCCTGCAAGCGCAGCGCCGTCCGGACTCCGCAGCGCCCCGGAATTCGATGGAAACCGCAATCGATGGATGCCTTAGTGATAGGGCACGCACGCAACCAAAGCCGGAACGATGCTCAGCAGCCGCAATAGAACATTGGTATCCAAAACAACGATCACTTGCGTTTGCGAACCTCGCGAATCGCTTTCCCAACATCACGACGCTTCATGCCGGCGACCTTGGCTTGCCGGCGCGCCTTCGCAAGCAATCCCTGAACCTCGGACATCTTGGGCGGTCTGACC
Organism: uncultured Geobacter sp.; assembly: GCA_964424225.1. GTDB lineage: Bacteria > Myxococcota_A > UBA9160 > UBA9160 > JADFDR01 > JADFDR01. The sequence continues at coordinate 1,285 of CAYRID010000060.1, read as the reverse complement.
AATTGCAAAACAATCGCGTCACCCTTTCCCAAAACCACGAACTCCGCACCGGGCTCGAGACCAAGTTCGCGACGCAAATTTTCTGGAATGACGACTTGGCCTTTGGAGGACAAACGCGTTGTAGCGGGAGCGGCCATGACTTTCTCCTGTGCGCGGAATAGTAAGATTATCTTACCTCGACACGGCAATCGGTCAATCTTGCGTCGCAGCACCCTTCACCGTTTCCGGCGATGAGCTGGACGGAGATTCCTTCCACCGAATCGCACGAGCGTCCTCGGGGCGATCGTGCTCGAGCAAAGCGCGCAAGATGCCGTGCGGTGTGCCGCCACAGCGATCGCATGCATCATCGCTGGGATCGGGTTCGTTCGAGAGGCGCGGAGCCAAGTCTTGATAGATCTCACGGCAAGTTATCTCGCGCAACGCTTGCGACTCCTTGTCGGCCGGCATGAAGTGCCGCCAGCTGCCGTGCTCGAGCGAATAGCGCGAGATTCCAAGCTCCGTCGCAACCCAAAGTTCGCGCTCATGCACCAACACATCTTTGATGTCAAAGCCACAAGGGCCTTTTGCACCGTCGAATGTTTCGAATTGCCCTTTTTCCCATTCGTAACGAGCAAGAGATCCGCCGTACGTCGGGCCTTCACCAAAGAATGTAGTCACCAACCACAAAGCTTGATCGACGACCAAAAGTTCATACACCGATTGCGCGCGCAAAGCTTGGGGATGGCGAAGTTCGAGTTCCCGGGTCTGCGTATCGAAGCGCCCGATGCCACCAACACCACTCATCCCTTCTCCGCCGTAAAACGACAAGCCAAAAAACACGTGAGGCCCCACTTGTTTGCAGGAAGCGGGCACCTGCCCAAAGTCGGTCGGCACACTCTCCCCACGTTCAAGATCGCGCCGATACTCCGGTCGAAGCATCAAAAACTTTTCCTGTGTCAACACAATTTTCGGTAAGTCCTCCGGGCATCCTTCCGACTCATGATCGTAAGTCGACAATTGACTCAGCCCATGCTGAAACACAACCTTGCCATCCTGCAGCGCAAGCGAACTCACCGCCGACGAAACAAGCTCCGCGTCATAGCGCGGGCATCCGTATCCTGCATACACCGTCGGTGCTGCGAACAAGAGCACAATGAACACAAACAAGAGTATGCAAAGATTTAAAACGTGCCGCATCGCCACCCTCCAAAAAAACGCTGCATGCCTACCGACGATTCCTTTGCGACCATCGACTGAGGTGGCCCCGGAAAACTGGACAGGTGGATAAGTGATAATCTTGCTTTTT
>CAYRID010000059.1:15203-15833 GCA_964424225.1 uncultured Geobacter sp. | reverse complement strand
CGTGGGCGATGCCGCCGGCAAGCACGCCGAGGCTTTCGAGCTTTTGGGTATGGCGCACCTGAAATTCGAGTTGTCGTCGATCCTCTTCGGCTCGAACTTGTTCGGTAATGTCGCGAGCTACGCCGATGATCCCCAACACCTTTTCATTCTCGGTGAAAGGCTTTTCGTGGACTTCGATCATGATGGGAGTGCCGTCGCGGTGAAAGAGCTCGACACGATACGGTGGTCCCGTTTCGCCAGTACGAATTGCGCGCTCGCTGCACTCGATGGCGTGCTTGTTACAAGGATGGTCTGTTGTATAGGCCGTGTAGTGTTTTTTCCATTCTTCGACGGAATAGCCTGTGATGCGTTCAACGGCGGGAGATAGATAGTGAAATACACCATCTGGATCGCGGCGATAGACAAATTCCGAAGTATTGGTGATGAGGATTTGATGATCTTCGGCAAGAGCGCGCAGCTGCTGGATGCTTGAGCGCAGCGCGGTTTCCAGCTCTTCGCACTTTTGCTGCAGGCGTTCGCTTTCGATTTGCGATTCGGTTTTTGACAAATTGTTTGGACTCATTGCGTGCCACCCAAGTAAGGCTCCAGAGTAAACCACAGATTCGTGTTGAGTAAGTTTTTCCCCAAGTC
>CAYRID010000059.1:0-15193 GCA_964424225.1 uncultured Geobacter sp. | reverse complement strand
GCCCCTCACTTTTCACAGGAATGCATTTGAGGCAGATAACTATCGTTTTAAGCTTAATATTTTCTTTTTGGGCAAGAGTGACGGACTGATTTGTAGCCAGAGACTTTTGGGCAAGCAGAGAGAAAGTGGAAAGTTTTTGCGTGGCCTTTGCAGCAGAGCACTAATTTTTCTTTACCGTGCGCCGATAGGGAAAAGGTCGCCAGCAGCGCTGCGAAAAGGCTGAAAGAATTCGCCGGCTTTGCATGTTTTGTTGCGAAGAATGGCCAAAAGCGGGTTTACTCAAAAATGTGTCGCGTTTCATGCTGCGCCAGTGCGTGAAGGAAGCGGCAACACTGCAAAGTCCAGCGCGATGGGTGGAAATCGAAACGGAAAGCAACGGAAACGAGAAGAGAAGGTTGGGGGGAATTATGAGCTATCGGGTTTCTCAGATGCGGCGCTTCGTAGCCGCACTCTTGGTTGTCAGCTCTGTGTTGATGCACGGTGCGGTGGCGTTTGCGTATGAAACGGAAGCGGATTTGCCGCGCAAGTCGACACCGCCGTTTGTCGATCTCGTTGTGACGCGACCATTTGGAATTGCTGCGACGGGCGTAGGGCTTGCGCTCTTTGCTCCGACCGCGATTTTGACGGCGATCGTTGCGCCACGCGATATGAATGTACCGTTTGAAGTTTTGGTTTGGGCGCCGATCAAGTACACATTTGTGGATCGTCTTGGCGAACACTAAAAGTTTGTAAGATGATTAACAGTTCAGCGCGTGTGAGGGCAGGTCGCCTTTGCACGCGCTGCTTTTTTTGTTGATCTTGATCGCACTTCGGTGTTACGGCGTATTCTTCTTTGCACTGAGACAGATTTTGAGTGGCGGCAAAACGATCGGTTTGTCGAGCAGCAAGCTCAGTGCACGCTTTAGTTCGGGCGTGAGTCCTTCAATTTGTAGAGTCAAGGAAACGGTTGATTGCGTCGCAGACGGAGACGCCGTGCTTGGGGGCGGTGTTGTTTGAACTCCGAGAGTAATCGTTTTGGCGTTTTCGGTAGCAACGGCGTTGATATTTCTTGGCATATCTTTTGTCGGTTGTGCCGCTGCGCCGCTGTGCTGCGATGGGACGGCGTTCGTTGCAGAGCGCTGCGATGTCTGTGATGGAGTGACATTTTTTTGCGTTAAAGCGTGTGGTGCAGAATCGAGCTGTGTAGTTGGTGCAGGAGGGGCGGGTATTGAGTCTTCGTCGGTGAGTTCGAGATTGGCGAATTCCTCGGCAGCGCGCGTTTGCGGTTTTGGAGCCCGTGACTGTGCAGGGGGCGAGGCGGAGGAAAATAAATCGTCGAGATCGACATCCCGTGGCGGATACGTCGTCTGAAATGCAGCATTCAAATCGTCGAGCTGGAATTCCATTTCGTCTGTGGGGCGTAGATCGATTCCGTCGGGAGTGAAACCGGGGGTAGCCAAAGGGTCACCCAGTGCCATGATGGTGCGTCCACCTTCGTCTCCGCCCATGCCGGGCACACCAAAGTTTTTCAGCTGTGAAGCGTATTTGGCTCCGCGCCGTCCGACCATCGGATTGTCGAGGCTTTGCTTGAAAGTAAAGACAGCATCGCCGATGCGCACGACATCGCCGTTTTTGAGTTCGTGGCGAATCACTTGCGTTTCGTTTACGAAGGTGCCGTTGCCTGTATGATTGTCGAGGATGCAGTAGGTATTGCCCTCGCGTTTGAAGGCAGCATGTTCGCGTGACACTTCTGTGCTTGTAAGCACGACATCGCGATCCGGATTGCGCCCAATCGTCACTTCCAATGTGTCCCAAAGGATGAGCTGCTCGGGATCGACGCCGTTGTCGACCAGGATGTAGGTGTAGAGTTTCTTCTCCGCCATGCTGCGCCCTTTCTGGTTGTTCGGATTGCTTCTGCTGTGTCGGAATGATCGGAGCTGTTCTTGACGGTGAACCGCAAGGATTTGCTACTGCGCCTCGACAGGTCTTGATGTGGCCGTCCGCGCGCTCGCTATTGCGCGTAGTACAGATTGTCATTCGCCGAAGCGAGTTTAGCGTAAGCTGCAAGTTGCCTTGCTCCGTCGGCCGTTCTATAAAGACGAGACCTTTTATTGCGCTTGAGTGCCGCGATTGGAGATTGGAGTTTCGTATGCATATTCCCGATTCAATGTTGCAAGGCAGTATTTGTCCCGTGACGGCGGCGCTGAGTGCGGCCGGACTTGCGACGTCGACCTATTTTTGTGTCAAGGCGAAGGCAGCTCCTACGGCGACGCGATTTGCGGCGGTGACGGCGCTGATCTTTGCAGGGCAAATGTTGAACTTTCCAATTTCTGGAGGCACGTCCGGTCACTTGCTTGGCGGTGTTTTGGCTGCGGCGCTGCTGGGGACGCCTTTTGGTGTAATGTCCATTGCAATTGTGGTTTCGATTCAAGCGCTGGTTTTTTCTGACGGAGGAATGACGGTACTGGGGGCCAATTTACTCAATATGGCACTTGTGGGTGCCGGGCTTGGCGGCGGACTTCGTTCGCGACTGCTTTTGACTCAGTTTGGTGTCGAGATGCCGCGTTTGGCAACAGCCTTTGCGGCTTGGGTGTCGGTCGTTGCCGCTTCGTTTTTAGTGAGTCTTGAGCTTGCGCTGGCGGGACAGGTTGCCTTTGTGAAAGTTTTACCGGCGATGGTTGAGACGCATGCAGCGATCGGAGTCGGCGAGGCGGCGCTGACGGTCGTAGCGTGTGCGCTTTTTGCGTCGCAGAGCCGAGTGGTGGTGCCGGAGCGACACTCATTCGTGATTGCGATGACGGCGGTGTTGCTGGCGCTTGTGTTGAGCCCGTTTGCTTCCCCTTTGCCGGATGGCCTCGAATGGGTTGCAGAGCGCTATGGCTTTTTGCATCGCTCCGCGCCGGCTTTTACGGGTTTTTTCGCTGACTACGCTATACCGGCGCTACGAAATGAAATGCTTTCCACTGCGGCCGCAGGCTTTTTTGGCGTGCTGACATCTTTTGGTGTTGCTCGAATCGTCGCACTTACCTTCGCGGCTTTTCGAACTTCAGAAAAAGCGCTCTGAACGCTTTGGCGTTTGCTGGTTCAGGGATGTGCTTTGGTCCGCTGCCCTTGCACGAATAGTCACCAGAATTTTTTTTGCTTGAAATTTTTAGGCGCAAGAATGAGCGCGAACGATTTGGTTCTGTAAGTGGTGGCCCAGGGCGGAATTGAACCGCCGACACTGCGATTTTCAGTCGCATGCTCTACCAACTGAGCTACCGGGCCACGCGAGGGGGCAACTTAGCCGTTTGGATTTCTTGCGGCTAGTTTAATTTTCATCGGGATTGATCAATGCTTTGCGCACACAGCAAATAGTCGTACGCCAGTTTTCGTATGTATTATGACTTTGGCGGCTGTGTCATTGACGATTCGATGCGGATGCTCTCGACGACAATGTTTTCGAGCGGGCGATCTTGTGGACCATATCGGCCATACAGATCGCGCGGTGCAGACACGATTTTGGCCACTACCTCAATGCCTGATATGACGCGCCCAAACGCCGTGTATTGATGGTCAAGGTGTGGTGCATCATCGACGACGATGAAGAACTGGCTTCCCGCGGAATCCGGCGTATTGCGGCGCGCCATGGAAACGACGCCGCGCTTGTGCGGAAGATTGTTGAATTCCGCTTTGATGGTGTAGCCAGGACCGCCGCTGCCGTCATCATTGGGATTGTTGTTCTTTGTGTTTGGGTCCCCGCCTTGAATCATGAAGCCCGGGATCACGCGATGAAAGTAAGTACCGTCGTAGAAACCTTCGTTCGCTAGTTTTTCAAAATTTGCGACGGTGTTTGGCGCAATTTCCGGCAAGAGTTCGAAGCGGATTTCACCGTAATTTTTGACTTTGATGACGGCCACGTTGTGTGGGCCGGAAAGATCGGGGAGCGCTGGCGTTTGCTCTGCGCTTTGTGCCTGTCCGTCCGATTGGGTGTTTTGTTTTTCGGCGTCCTTCGGATCGCAGCCAAGTAGAGCAAAGCCAAATGTGAGCACTACGACGGCGAGGCGACACCAAGAGAGAATTGCAGTCGTGCTTTGTTTTGAGGACGAGGTCATTGCGTAGAACTCCTTTGAGACATTGGCGTGGTATTTATGCACCGACGCGCACAATCGTGCAACGGTCGAGTGTGAGGACGCGACGCGCAGCGCGCAAAATATCTTGTTTTGAGAGTGCACGAATTTTTTCTCGGTAAAGCGTACTGGCATCGGGTCCAAGACCATAGAGCGTATCGAGCGCAATGTGTGCGGCATGCGTTGCGTTGCGCTGTTCGGCAATGAGGAAATTTCCGATGAGATAATTTTGGGCGCGCAGGAATTCTTCATCGGACGGTGGGTTACTTAAAAGTTTTTCGACTTCTTCGAAGATGCCCCGTTCGGCTTGTTTTGTTTTTTCGGGTGCGGTTGCGATGTAGATCGTAAAGAAGCCGGGTGCGATGCCTTCGACATTGCTTGCGCTCACGCTATACGCAAGACTTTGTCGGTCTCGAAGTTCAAGAAAAAGTCGACCGCCTTGCCCGGCCAAAAGTTGTGATGCGACATCGAGCGCGTAGCGATCTTCGTCACCGACGGTGACACCGCGAAAGCCCACGATCAGGTGCATTTGCGCGCGCGCTTTCTTGATTTCGATTTCGCGAATGCCTGCTGTGGGCGCAGCGAGTACAGGCAGTGCAGCGACGGCCGCGTCGAGGTTTTTGGGTGATAAATCTGCAAAGCGCGCGGCCACTTCACACGCTGCAGTGTCAGGGTCGACGTCGCCGGCAAGGGCAAGCACGAGATTGTTTGCATGGATCCAGCGTGCATGTTGCTCGGCCACGCGCTTGGCGTCGAAGGTTTCGACGGTTTCTTTCTCGCCGCGGATTGCGTGCGCATAGGGATGTTCGCCGTATTCAGCGCGAAAGAAGGCGAGATAGGCGAGTTGTGCGAGTTCATCTTCGCGCCGTTCAATTGCAGCAAGCACTTCTTCTTTTTCGCGTTCGATTTCGGCCTCGTCAAAACTTGGCGCCAGCAAGGCTTCGCTAAACAAATCGAGAGCCGGTAAGAAATTTTGCGTGGTGACGTCGAGCGTGAGGCCAAAGCTGTTGCGCCCTGTAAATCCATCGATGCTGGCGGCCAGCGATTCGACGTCGCGCGCAAAGCTTGCCGCTGAGAGCCGTGTTGTGCCGCGCGTCCAAAGACTCGATAAGAAACTGGAAAGTCCTGCATCGCGTGCTGTTGCCTCCGCCAGTAGGCCGCCGAGAAATGCGGCGCGTGCGGAAATCGAGGCCACATCTTTTCGAGGAAGCACGAAAAGGCGAACTCCGTTTTCAAGAGAGTAGGCGTGGATAGACGACTCTTTTTGGTGTTGATCTATATTTGTGTTGGCGTGTTTCTTGATGTGCCGTGTCGGCGGTGCAAAGCGCCGTGCAGTTTTTTCAATGCCGCGAGCAACGGCGTGTTCGAGATCTTGCGCATTGATTTCGAGTTGGGCTGTTTCGGGGAGTAGTGCTCCGACGGTAAGCTGATGGGGTTGCAAATACTTTTTGGCAACACGCCACAGGTCGTCGGGGGCTGCACGGCGCACCGCGTCGAGATACTGCGACTCACTGCGATAGTCCCCGGCGAAGAGTTGGAAGTGCCCGAGTTTGCGGGCTAGGCTATCGACGTTTTCGCGTGCAAAAGTTTCGTGTGCAAGAAAGTTGCTGCGCGCTTTTTCGAGTTCATCGTGCGCAATCGGGTGTGCGCTCAATTCAGCAACTTCGCGTGCGATGGCTTGTACGGCATCGAGTACGCTGTCGGGATCAAGGTCTGCGCTGCAACTCATGAGTCCACGATCAAGGGGCGTGAAAGAATAGGCATCGATTTGATCGACAAGCTGATCTCGATCTTTCACGCGCTGCGCTAGGCGGCTGCTTTCTCCAGCGCCCAAGCAATAAGTCAAGAGGTCAAGATACGGTGTGTCGGGGCTGGCGAAGGCTGTCGATGCATAGGCGAGGTCAATACTCGTGCGCTCAAAAGGGCGAGTCAACACAAAATTACGTTGAAGATTTTGTGCGGGCTCGGCGCTGCGTGCGTGCTGGCATGTGCTTGGCTTTGCCTCGGCAAATGCGCGTTCGATGAGCGCGAGCGTCGTGTTGCAATCGAAATCACCAACACCAAGAAAAATTAAATTATTTGGTGCATACCAACGCTTAAAAAAACGTACGATTTTTTCTCGTGTAAAATTTGCAACACTTTCCGGTGTCCCAAGCGTAGGTAGGCGATAGGGGTGTGCGGTGTAGCATGCGGCAAACATGGCGCTATGGAATACCTGATCGGGACTGTCTTCGGAGCGTCGGATTTCTTCGAGTACGACTTCGATTTCGCGTGTGATTTCTTGTGGATCGAAACTGGAGTGCTGCACGGCATCGGCGAGCAAATCGATGCCGACTTCGATTTGGTCACTTGGCAACGTGGCGTGGTACACGGTTTCGTCGAGGCTGGTGTAGGCGTTCATTTGCCCGCCCAGCCCTTCGATCGTGCCCGCAATTTCGCCGACGCCACGACGCGATGTGCCTTTGAAGAGCATGTGTTCATGAAAGTGCGCTAGGCCAGCTTCGTCGGAGTTTTCGTCGGCGCTGCCAACTCGCGCCCAAACTTGTAGCGTCGCAACGGGGGCGCGATGCGTTGCGTGGAGTAGGACCGTAAGTCCATTCGCTAGGGTTTTGCAGAGAGTTTTTGTGTCGTTCAAGGTGCCGAATCCTAACCGGTTTCAAACTGGGTTTCGAGCTAGATGTTCGTGCGTGGGGATGCGACGCAGCGGATCATGGCGTGCATTCATGCAAAATCGGTTTAGCATCCGGAGCATGACGATCTTGGCCGCCAATATTTTGAACGACAGCCTCGGTGATGCATGCGACGTGAAAGATCGTTCGCTTGGCGTGTATGTGCACTTGCCGTTTTGCGAGCGTGTTTGTCCGTACTGCGACTTCACGGTTTTTGCTGCACGCCCCCTTGGTGCTGACCTCGAACGCCGCTATATCGACGGTGTGCTCGCAGAACTCGCGCAGCGACGCGCCGACTTTTCGCAGCACGAGCTTGAGAGTTTGTATTTCGGCGGAGGCACACCTTCACTTTTCTCTGCGCATTCGATTGAGCGCATCGTTGCGGCGGTGCATGACGCGTTTTCGCCGAAGGCCACGGTGGAGGTTACCCTCGAAGTCAATCCAAGCACTGTTGAACGCGAGCGTTTGTCGGCTTTTTTTTCGGCGGGCGTCAATCGTTTTTCCGTCGGTGTGCAATCGTTCGATGATTTGGTGCTGCGCAAGCTTGGGCGAGCGCATCGACGAGACGAATGTACGGAGACCTTGCATGCTGCGCGCAAAGCGGGTTGCAAGAATCTCTCGCTTGATTTGATTTACGGGGCGCCAGGGCAAACGCTCGAGAGTTTTGCCTGCGATCTTGAACAGGCACTAGCTTTCGAGCCACAACACATTTCTGCGTATCTTCTGAGTGTTGAAGCGGACACGCCTTTTGCCAAAGCGGCACGTCGTGGGCAACTTACGTTGCCCGACGAAGAAGATGTGCTCGCGATGATGGACTGGCTTGGTTCGCGGCTGACGACAGCAGGTTTGCATGCGTATGAGCTTTCGAACTACGCTATGCCGAACGCCGAATCGGTGCACAATTGGCGTTATTGGAGGCGGCGCCCCGTGCTTGGGCTTGGCGTTGGTGCTTGGTCGACAGAAATCGTTTCCGTTGCCGCGCCGTACGGCGCGCGACGCACGAATGTGAACGAAGTGAGCGCGTATTTTGATCGTGTTTTTTCGGGAAATTCGGCGATGGCTGGTGCCCTTGAAGTTTTGCGTCCGGCGACAGCGCGCGGCGAAGCGATGTTTCTCGCTTTGCGCACGACGGCGGGCCTCGCGGCGGGCGAGTTCGCGCGTGAGTTTGGTGCTCCTCCGCGCGCATTTTTTGCTGCGGCAATCAATGCTTGTTGCAAGGCGAAGCTTCTCGAAGAAGACGGCCAGGAGAACCTCGCGCTTTCAGCGAAGGGACGACGACTCTCCAATGAAGTGTTCGCACAATTCGTCGAGGATTTTCCGTCGGAGGAGGACGCGGCACGGCGCTGATTCGCCGGTATTGATTCGCGTGGCAGGGGGAGCAGTAAAGATCGGTTTGCGTCGATGGGAATACTTGCTGCGAGTGGCGTGATTGGTTGGCGACTGCGACGGAGCATTGTGTTCGGCGCGTTGACGTCGCTGCGGGGTGGTGTTAAAACGGCAGAGCGGGCATGGGGCAGTCTTTTCCTTGCAATTTCAAATAGTTGTCCAGGGTATTCCGAAATGTGTTTTGATGGCTTTTTTGACGGCAAGACGAAAAATAAGAAGAACGAAGGTGTGCGATGAGTGAAATAAAAAATCCGGTTTTCGAAAGTGCAGATGATGAGTTTGGCGATGAGCCGTCGGGCGGTGTCTTGCCTCCCAATGCAGAGCTTGAAGCAGCGCTACGTGACGCAGTCGAGTGTCTTGAAGCACGGGATGCGGATGGTTCTGACGCGCACAAGAAAGCGCCGCCGACGAGTGGTATGTCGCTGGATGAGCTGGCGCGACGTAAGGCGGCAGTCGATGAAGCGAAACTTCGCGAAGCGCAGGTCGCCGAGGCGGCTGCCGTGCAAGCTACGCTCGAGGCGGAGCTGGCGGTGAGTAAGGATCGTGTTGTGCGCCTGCAGGCCGACTTCGACAATTACCGGCGGCGCACACTCAAAGAGCGCGAAGACCTCCTCAACTATGGTCACGAGAATCTCGTCAAGGATCTTTTGACGACAGTCGATAATTTGGAGCGGGCGATTGCGCATGCACAGCAAAGTGCGGACGAAAATGCCGAGGGACTGCTGCAGGGAGTTGAGCTTGTATTGCGCGAGTTGCTGGGCACGCTGGCGAAGTACGGCGTGACGCGCATTGAAGCACAGGATTGCCCCTTTGATCCGGAGTTTCACGATGCGATTGCGCAGGAAGTAACGGATACGAAGCCTGCAAACACGGTGTTTCAAGTGTTTCAGACGGGGTATATGCTACGCAATCGTGTGTTGAGGCCCGCGCGTGTTATTGTTGCGAAGGCATCCCAGTAGGAAGAAGACAGATCAATGGTGTGTATGCAAAGAGCATGGATGAATGCGATTTGCAGCCAGTAGTTTCGACCTAGCAAAAGGAGTGCGCACTCAATGGGCAAGGTGATAGGAATCGATCTTGGTACGACCAATTCCTGTGTTGCAGTGATGGAAGGCGGTGATCCGCAAGTGATCGCGAATGCCGAGGGTGCGCGCACCACACCGTCGATGGTGGGTTTTACGCAGGCGGGCGAAAAACTTGTTGGACAAATTGCCAAGCGCCAATCGATTACGAATCCCGAAAATACGATTTTTGCAGTAAAGCGTCTGATCGGACGCAAGGCGGATAGCGAGCAAGTCCAGCGTTTCATTTCGATTTCCCCTTTTCAAGTCGAGGCGGCCGACAACGGTGATGCGTGGGTATCGGTGAAAGGCAATTTGATTTCGCCGCAAGAGATTTCTTCGATCGTGCTCACAAAGATGAAAGACACCGCGCAGGATTTTCTCGGTGAGCCGGTGACCGAAGCCGTGATCACGGTGCCGGCATACTTCAACGATGCGCAACGTCAAGCGACGAAGGAAGCGGGGAAGATCGCAGGCTTGAACGTGCTGCGCATCATCAACGAGCCGACGGCTGCGGCTTTGGCGTATGGCATTGATCAAAGCGAACACAAGAAGATTGCCGTTTTCGATTTGGGCGGCGGCACGTTCGATATTTCGATCATGGAAATTGGCGAAGGCGTTTTCGAGGTGAAGAGCACCAACGGTGACACTTATCTCGGTGGGGAAGATTTCGATCATCGCATGGTGGATCACTTGATCCAGGCTTTTCAGGCCGAAACCAACATCGATTTGCGTCAGGACAAGATGGCTTTGCAGCGCCTCAAAGAGGCTGCGGAGCGCGCGAAGCATGAGCTTTCTTCCGTTGAAGAAACGGATGTCAACTTGCCTTTTATCAGCGCCGATGCGTCGGGTCCGAAACATTTGCATGTCACAATCACACGCACACAGCTCGAGGGTTTAGTAGAGGATCTTGTTGAGCGCTTGGTCGCGCCTTGCCAAACTGCGCTCGAAGATGCCGAGTTGCAGCGAAGTGACATTGACGAGGTGATTCTCGTCGGCGGTATGACGCGTATGCCAAGAATCATCGACAAAGTGACGGAAATTTTTGGCAAAGCACCCAACCGCAGCGTGAATCCCGATGAGGTTGTTGCGGTCGGTGCTGCCGTGCAAGGCGGTGTGCTCAAGGGTGAGGTCGACGACGTGCTCTTGCTCGACGTGACGCCACTGTCACTGGGCGTCGAGACCATGGGCGGCGTGTTTACGAAAATCATCGAAAAGAATACGACAATTCCCACGCGCAAAAGTCAGGTGTTTTCGACTTCCGAAGACAATCAGTCGGTCGTACGCATTCATGTGTTGCAAGGCGAGCGCGAAATGGCCGCAGACAACAAGACGCTGAGTCGTTTTGAATTGCTGGGGATTCCGCCAGCACCGCGCGGCGTACCGCAAATCGAAGTGACATTCGATATTGATACCGACGGTGTCGTGAGTGTTTCTGCGAAAGATCTCGGTACGGGCAAACGTCAGGAAATTCGCGTGACCGCATCAAGCGGACTTACAGAAAAAGAAATCAAACGTTTGATTGATGAAGCGGAGCAGCAAAAGCAGAGCGATGCGCAGCGACGTGAATTGGCCGAGCTTTCCAATCGCGCCGACGGAATTTTGTATTCGACTTCGCGCACCTTGCAAGAATTTGGTCAGCATGTTTCTGCAGCGGATCGCAAAGATCTCGAGGCCGCAATGGCGAAAACGAAGGCTGCGCTTGAAAGCGATTCGTTTGCGAGTTTGAAGGATGCGGTTGACGAACTGGAGACGCTCTCCTACAAGATGACCGAGTCGATGTACGCCGCACTGGGCGAAGGCTCCTAAAAACTCTAGAGAGCTTCGGCGGCTTTTGTAGCCGCAGCGCGAGCTATTTTTCAGGTCCTCAAATTGAACAAGCGAGACTACTACGAAATTTTGGGTGTGGCGCGTACTGCGAGCGCCGACGAATTGAAGAAGGCGTATCGCCAGATCGCTCTCAAGTATCATCCCGATCGAAATCCGGACGATCCAGCGGCAGAAGAAAAATTCAAAGAAGCTTCGGAAGCGTATGCCGTGCTTTCGGATCCGGACAAGCGCCGCAATTACGATCAATTCGGGCATGCAGCGACGGGCGCGGGCGGTTTTGGTGGCCCGGGCTTTGGCGACTTTGGGGATCTTGGCGATATTTTTGGTGACATCTTCGGTGATCTCTTTGGTGCGCGCGGAGGGCGTCGACGTGGCCCGGGTCAGCGCGGAGCCGATTTGCGCTATCACCTCGATATTGAGTTGCAGGATGTGCTGACGGGCACGGAGGAGCAATTGCGTATCCCTAAGATGCGTGCTTGCGAGCCTTGTGCGGGCAGCGGTGCGAAGCCGGGTACGCAGCGCGAAACTTGTACGCGTTGCCAAGGTCGCGGCCAAATTGCATTTCAACAAGGCATGTTTCGCGTAAGTCGTGTTTGCGATTTGTGCAGTGGTGAGGGGAGTACGATTCGCGAGCGCTGCACCGAATGCCGTGGTGCAGGACGCATCGAGAGCGAGCAAAGTATCCAAGTGCGTGTTCCGCCGGGAGTTTCCGACGGTGCACGATTGCGTTTGGCAGGCGAAGGGGAAGCGGGAATTGCCGGTGGTCCACCGGGCGATTTGTATGTGGTGATTCAGGTGACGCCACATCCTCTGTTTGAACGCGAAGGTCAGCATCTACACTGTGAAGTGCCGGTTTCGATTGTTGATGCAGCGTTGGGCGCAGGAATTGAAGTACCAACACTCGAAGGAAAGGTAAAGATGCAGGTTGCTTCGGGCACGCAATCCGACGCAATTTTGCGTCTTCGAGGCAAGGGGCTGCCCAGCTTGAACTCCATGCAGCGCGGTGATCAGCTAATACACATCTTTGTGGAAATCCCAACAAAACTCAATGCGCGACAGCGCGAACTCTTGCAAGAGTTTGCAAAGGAAGGCGGCCTTGCTTGTTCGCCACGGCAAGAAAGCTTCTTGGCAAAACTGCGACATTTGTTTGATTGAAGTTTGGCGTGGCTACACAAAAAGGTGCATGACGATGGGGTACGGTTTGCATAAAATCGCGATGACGCTCATGCTGGGAATGATGCTGGGTTGCGCCTCCATTGGTATTCCTCGCAAAGACGTTTTGCGCACGGCGGATCAACAATATGCTGCTGCGATTGCGCTGCTTGAGCGCGATCCGTCAGCCGGCACGCAGGCTCTCGAAAAATTTCTTCGCGATTGGCCGCAGAGTTCGCTGGCCGACGATGCAGAATATCGCTTGACTCTGCTTGATCTCGAACACGGTGATCGTGCTGCGGTCAAGAAGCGGTTGGCGGCTTTGGTCAATCGTTATCTTGGAAGCGATTCGGCGCAGTCCGCGCGTTTGTTGCTTGCGAAACTGGAAAAGGAGGACGGAAATCTTGAGAAAGCATATCGGGCAGCTTTGCGGCTTGATGTGTCTTTGCTTCCGTCGGACGAGCGGCGCAGCGCAGCGCTTTTTGTGGCCGATCTTGCGCGTGGGCGAGTGGATCTCGAACAGGAGTTGATGTGGCTTGAGCGTGCACGCGGCTTGTCGCGCGATGACAAACAAGTTGCCGAAGTAGATCAACTCTTTTTGGTGTCACTTGGTGCTGCGCATGATCTTGCTTTGCTTGAAAATGTATCGAAGAGTGTCGGAAGTAATCCGATGCACGCGCAGATTCGTTTGCGCCAACTCGAAGTAGCGCTTGCTCAGCGTCAGCGCGAAGATGCGCAGCGCGTGATTGAATCTTTGGCACGTCAGAAGCTAGCTCCGACGGAAGCGGAAGAGTTTGCACGGTTGCAGACGCTTTTTTACGGTGCGCAATCTACGGAACTCGTACCGAGTTACGAGGCGCTTGCTGCGACGCCGCCGAAATCGCGTCTGGGTGCTTCGGGTACGCTTGGTGTGGCATTGCCACTTTCGGGCGACTCGGCAGCCCTCGGTGCAGCGAGTTTGCGCGGTGTTCAGTTGGCTATACAAAATTTTGTGGAAGAAAGCGGCGGTCGATCGGCAATTCAACTTGAGGTGCGCGATACTCGTTCGGATGCGCAAGCTGCCGCCGCGATTGTTCAAGAGTTTGCGCGCGATTCGCGCGTGAAGGCTATTATTGGCCCTCTTCTTACCCGAGAGACGCGCGCGGCGGCACCGGCGGCACAGGCGACCGAAATTCCTTTGCTGTCACTTTCGTTTCGCGAAGATCTGGTTCGTGATTTTTCGTACGCCTTTCGGTTTGGCGTGACATCGCGCGCGCAGGTTGAATCTCTGGCGGATTACGCTGTCAATGTGCGCGGACTGCGACGCTTTGCGATTTTGTATCCGTACGACGATTATGGAAAAGGTTTACGCGCTCTCTTTTGGCAAGCCATCGAAGAGCGCGGTGGCGAAATTGTTGGCGTTTCGAGTTATGACGCCAACGCAAATGACTTTGCAGATCCGATACGTAGTCTTGCGGGCTATACACTTTTAACGGACGACGAACGCTATTTATTGCACCGGCGTAGCGCGCTCATGCAACGCGCCAAACGCTTACGCCCGGCGGCTGCGCGCGCGCTGCACGAGCAAGCGCGAGCGATAACGCTACCCAATGGACAACCGTTGCCTCCGATCGTCGATTTTGATGCCGTGTTCATTGCGGACGGACACGAAAAAGTGACACTGATTGCTCCACAACTTGAGTACCACGAAATCGAAAATGTAGTTTTGCTTGGCGCGAACGGTTGGAATCATCCTGATTTGCTTCAACTGGCACGGCGTAATGTGGAAGGAGCGGTTTTTACCGAGGGATTTTTTGCGTCGAGTGAGGTGCCGGTCGTAAAATCTTTCGTCGAGAGCTACCGCACTGCATACGGTATTGAGCCGGATCTTTGGGCTGCTCAGGCTTTTGATGCCGTCAATCTCTTGCTGCAAGAGCTGACACCAAGCGGGATCACGCGCACGCAGTTGCGCGATGCCTTGTTTCGCATCGAAGCTTATCCCGGAGCATCCGGCGTGATGACGATTCGTCGGGATGGTAATGCGGATAAGCGTCCGTTCTTGTTGACTGTGAAGGACGGACAAATACAAGCCGCATTGCCGACGGCAGAGCCTGCAGCGCTCGATGCCCCCTCGCCCGAGGCGAGTGAACCGACGGAGCGCGAAGTTCGTACGCAATGAAGTGTCTCCAAGACATCGGTGAGTTTGGGTTGATCGCGCGCATTGAGCGCGCGTCGGCACTGCGTTGTGTAAAAAATAAACGTGCCGTCGTGCTCGGCATTGGCGACGATGCGGCGATTTTACGTACTTCTCCGACGGAAGATCTGGTCGTGACGAGTGATGCTTACGTCGAGGATATTCATTTTCGCTGGGTGACACAAAATGCGGTCAAGGTTGGTCGAGCCGCGCTGGTAGCGAACCTTTCGGATCTTGCAGCCATGGGTGCACGGCCCATGGGCTTTTTGCTTGCGCTTGCGGCTCCACCGACGCTTCGCGTTTCTGTTGTCGATGCGGCCTTGAAGGGAATGCTTGAACTTGCTCACGAGGCGGCGTGTCCGCTCGTCGGTGGCAATGTGACCCGCGCATCGCAAACGAGTTTTACAATTACGGCGCTGGGGGCCGTGCCTCGCGGCCGAGTACTGCGGCGCGCTGGTGCACGCATCGGAGATGCAATTTTTGTGAGTGGTCCTCTGGGTAGCGCTGCGCTTGCTCGCGCGCGTGCAGAGGCGAGTGGTAGGAAAATTTGTCATCGCGCAAGCCCGCGCCTCGCACTTGGTCAAGCACTGCGTGCTTTGCCCGGTATTGGAGCCTGCATTGATATCTCCGACGGACTTGCTTCCGATCTTGCGCATGTCCTCGAGTCGTCGAGGGTGGGTGCTGCACTCGATTGGAGTGCGCTTCCACATGAAAAAAATTTTTTTCGCACTTGCACACGGCTTGGTCTTGATCCACAACAACTTTTGTTAGCGGGTGGTGAGGACTACGAACTTTTGTTTACGGTGCGTGGAAAGTTTGCCTCCGAAAAAGTCC
>CAYRID010000058.1:0-16786 GCA_964424225.1 uncultured Geobacter sp. | reverse complement strand
GGCAATCACCGACGGGCAGCTCGATTTTGGACCGTGGGAACAAATTTTCTACGGTGAGTTTGATGGCAATCGCCCCAAGCGAGTTTTGATCAAGATCATTGGTGAATAAGATGTGTGCGTTGCGATTTGGCGAGATTATACATCACAAAAAAGTGTAATATTCAAAGACGTGCAGATGAAAAAATCAAGATATCGAGGTGCTGTGCATGACTTCTGTCGTGTCGGATTTGCCCAAAAAATCTCGCAAGGCTTTGCGCTCAGACGATGGACGTTTGCGACGTGGCCGTGCGGCGCAAGCGAAGATTCGCTGTGCTGCGCGAGAGCTTTTTGCAGAGCGTGGCTTCGACGGTGCGACGCTGCGCGAGATTGCGGCGCGAGCAGGAATGGGCGCAAGTTCGATTTATCGCCACTTTGCTTCGAAGGAAGAACTTTTGATCGACGAACTGGCCGAGCTGCAAGAACAAGCTTGGGAAAAATTTCGCAGGCAAGACGATCGCACGCGTACTACGCGTGTGCGCCTGCGTGAATTTTTAGATTGGCAACATGCACTGCTTGCCGAGCAACGCGACTTTTCGATGATTGCACTGCGGGCTACGACGCTGCCGCAGGCTGCGGTGGCGCGCCGTGTGCTCGTGCTTTACGACCGCGCGATCGGACTCATTGCTGAAATTTTGCAAAATGGTCGCATGCGTGGGGATCTGCGCAAAGACCTCGATGTGCTCGCCGCAGCGCGGGCGATTTTTCACATCACTGTCAGTGCTCGTATTCCCTGGGCGAATGGTTTGATTGACTCCGATTCGTGTCGAAAGTCGATCGAGGATTCCATGTCGATTTTGTTTGTCGGCATTGAACGCAATTTGGTGTAGCATCTTTAAGAATACACAGGTGAGTGTTCTCTCGTTTTGTGCGCGCATTATGCGAATTTTGCCCACACGGGCGTGTGATCCGACGGACGCACATGCGTGCGCGGTCGCGTGTCGATGGCACAGGCAATGCAACGCTCGGCGAGTGCAGCACTGACGAGAATATGATCGATGCGCAGGCCGCGGTTACGCCGAAAAGCACCCTGACGGTAATCCCACCAGCTATAGAAATTCTCACCGGCTTCAAGGAGTCGAAATGCATCGCAAAGACCAAGGTCGAGCAAGCCTTGAAAGGCTTCGCGCTCGGGTTGGCTGCACAAGACTTGATCTTTCCAGGCCTGTGGGTCGTAGACATCGCGATCTTCCGGCGCGATGTTGAAATCGCCGAGCAAAATCAATTCGGGAAATTTTTCAAGCTCGGCTTCGAGGTGAGCTTGCAGTTGATCTAGCCAATCGAGCTTATAGGCATATTTTTCAGACCCGACTTCTTGGCCATTCGGAATATACACATTAATGAATCGAACATTATTTTGTGTTGTAGCAAGAAATCGTCGTTGCGGATCGTTGGCCCCGGGTAAATCTTTCATGATTTGCGTGGCGGATGCACGGCTCAGTGTGGCAACGCCGTTGTAAGTTTTTTGACCGTTAAAATTGCAGTGATAGCCGATTGCTTCGAAGTCGACGCTCGGAAATTCGGCGTCCGGAAGTTTGGTTTCTTGCAGCGCAAGCAAGTCGGGTTTTTCGCTCGCTAACCAGTCGAGCACTTGCGGCAAACGCACGCGCAGCGAATTGATGTTCCAAGTTGCGATTTTCATTTTGCCTCCCCTGCGTGCACGCCCGAGTTTATGCGATTTGCTTGCAGTTTGCAGAAGCTCGGGCAGCTTGTGTGTGAGCGAGCAAAAGGAATCGAATGTATGCCGGAATTGCCGGAAGTCGAAGTTGTACGTCGCCACATAGAACCTTGGCTTTTGCAGCGAAAAATTTCACGCGTGCGGACGACTCCCGCAAGCTATTTCTTTTTAACGCCGCCCGCAAAGCTCGCGCGTCGTTTGCAGGGACGCAGCGTCAACACATTAACGCGTCATGGAAAATACTTGATTGCCAATTTGGATGATGGCAGTCGCCTCGTGTTGCATTTGGGGATGACGGGGCAGCTCTTTGTTGAGTGCGCACGCAGCTCGCGCTCTGTGGCGGCTGTGAAGCACGCCCCGCATAAGTCGCAACCGAGCGAGCGTGATGTGAGCTCCGGATCGCGTCCGCAAGCGGATTTGCATACGCATCTGCAGATTGAATTTGCCGATGCAGGACCCAAGGTTTTCTTTCGCGATGTTCGCAAGTTTGGGAAGGCGCTCTGGCTTGCGCCGAAAGAGACGGATTCACGCATTACACGTCTAGGTGTTGACGCTTTGCAGATTACGGCAGAGGTGCTGCAGGCTGCGACGTATGCTCGTAGCACTGCAATAAAAAGTTTGCTTCTCGATCAAACGGTGCTTGCCGGTGTCGGAAATATTTATGCTGACGAAGCTTTGTTTGCGGCACGCATCAATCCGCGGCGCGCCGCGAAAAGCCTTACGCAAGCCGAATGTCGCAAGTTAGCCAAGGCGATACGTCGGGTGCTCGAATGTGCACTACGACGCGGCGGTTCGAGCATTCGCGATTATGTCCATCCCGACGGTGAAGGCGGGCGCTACCAAACGCAGCACAAAGTTTATCGACGCCAGGGAAAGCCCTGCCGTCGTTGCCAAACGCCAATTCGGCGTGTTGTGCTCGGGCAACGTTCGACGCATTTTTGCCCGCTTTGCCAAATCTGATACTTCGCGTGCCGGAAGCCTGCCTATGCAGACTGAGTTTCAAGAGATTTTGGTCGTCACTGCCTCGCCAAAGTATTTAAGATAAAAGCAGGGGAAGGTGTACGGTCCCACAACTTTTGCGCAGAGTGTTGCATGCAAACCGAATCAATCCATCCGACCCGAGCCTTGTCACTTTTTTGCGTCATTCTACTCGTTGCATCCTCGGCTTGTATAACACAAAAAGGTGTTAAAGATTACAATCAAGGTTTGTCTCTGCTTTCGTCGGGCAAGCCCGTAGAGGCGGTTGTGTCGCTTGAGCGTGCGCGCGCGGCGGATCCAACTTGGGTGAGCGTTCGCGTGGCACTTGGCAAGGCCTATGCGGAATCCGGCAAACCGCTTGAAGCCTGGCGCGAGTTTCGTGAAGCGCTGCGCCTTGAACCGCGCAACGCCGACGCACAGCAGAATTTGCAGCGCTACTGGCAGCAGTACCGCGAGCGAGGTGCACTCGAAAAGGGGACTTCGATGGACTCGGTCCGGGCCAATTTGGGCGAGCCCGATTCGATTTTGGATCATTACGGCGGTCATCGTCGCGTGCTTTGGGTGTATGGCCGCTATGGCATCGAATTTCGTCGTGAAAAAATCTACGAAATTCGGGAACAACTTGCGCAATAAACGCGTAGGTGTCGCATTCGCAAAGATTTTATTTTTCCTCGAATTCGGCCGATGATCTCGGGAGATTTTTGAATTGGTTTTCATCGCGCTGCGGCGCATTGTTGCAGATCCCAACGCGATTGACGTGGCAAGCGCACGACCACGACTGAGATGGGACTTAAGACATAGGAGCGAAGGTGAAGCGTCGCACGGTTAAGCTCGAATTTCCGGATTCCGCGGCTTTCTTACGTGAGTATCAAAGCAATCTTTCGAAGGGCGGACTTTTTGTGCGCGCCGACGGATCGTTCAAATTGCGTGAGCCAGTTGACGTGGAATTCGTTCTCGCGTTCTGTGGCGAAAGCGTTGTGGTTTCGGGCGAAGTTGCAGGAATCGTTTCCAAAGCGCTTTCTGCTTCCGGCGAACCGGGCATCGCGGTGCAGTTGCGCGAAACTTCGGACGAGCTGAAGTTGCGTTTTCGAAAATATTTTCCTCTTCCGACGGAAAACGCAGTGAAGCAAGAAATGAACCAAGTGGCGGAGGCTGATTTGCCCCAAACGCGTATAGTCCCGCGCGCTGATTTGCCGGTCGAAGCCGATCAGTTGATATTTCACACAAATGTGTCGATCGGAAAACCGATTGCACTCAAAAAAATACAACGCATCGTCCCGCGCGAAATCCTTGCCGCGTCCCCAGCATTGCCTACGTCCGAGAGTAGTGATTTGCCGGGGCCCGCGCTGCAGCCTCCGACGCCCGAGTTGGAAGATCCGCTTTCTTTGGATGACTTTCCATTGGAGGACCTTTCTTCGTCAGATGTTTTACTAGATGATTTTTCTCCGGAAGTACCACTAAAATCACCTTATGCCGTACACGGAGCAGTGTTAATAGAAAAAACACGCGTGCGTCCTTCGCCGGTGAAGTTGCCACCCTCCACGGAAGCAACGCCAGTAGCGGAAGAAGTATCAGTACGTAAGTCCGCAGCAGTTTCCAACACAAAAATGGGTCGAGCCGAAGACGCAAACACGGTCACGGATGTCGAGGCGGATCGTGAAGAGCGTCGTGTTGCGCCGCGGGTGCCGGTGCACCTTGCTGGGCAGATTGAATCTACGTCTGGTTCGCAAGCGATTCTGAGTCAAAACATTAGTCGTTCAGGCGCGCTTCTCGCAGTCGATGATCGATCGATTCCCGTTGGTGATCCCGTGCATCTTGTGCTGCACCATCCTGTTACTGGCGATGAGCTCGCGCTGTCGGGCTCCGTGGCACGGCATCAAGAAAAAGAGGGCAGCGTCGTGGCTTTGGCGATTCGATTTGCCGTGCCGGAAGAACGACGCAAACAAGTGTCGGATTTCATTGAAGATGTGAAAGCAGCAGAGCATGCACAAAGTTTGGCGGGAATTCATGGTTTGATTGCAGAGATCGGTGCGCCAAAAATTTTGCAGATGTTTGCGATGGCGGCTTCGGAAGGCACGTTGTATTTCAAGCGCACCGACGAAGAAGGTGCAATTGTGTTTCGCGCTGGAATGTTGCGCTATGCCAAGGTCGGACCTGTTTCGGGCTGCAAAGCGTTTTGGCGCTTGATGAGTTGGAATTCGGGGCGATTTGAATTTCGAGGGCAAGCGATCGATACGCCGGAAGCTTCCGATGCGCCGCTCATGCTGCAGGATGCGATTTTGCAGGGTGTGACCCAGATTGCTGATCTTAAGCATCTCGATCTTGAGCAGTTTCCGACGGTAGCCAAATTAGGTTTGAAAAAGAAATTTCCCAAAAATTTGACCGATCTTGAAATTGCCATTGTGGATCTAGCTCGTTTGAATTTCACAGTTCGACGTATTCTCGACGTGATTCCCGCTGCGGATCTCGAAATTTATCATGCGCTGTTTCGCTTGAAGGAACGCGACGTGTTGCACGTTTCGCAGACTACTTGAAGTGTCGTGAAGACGTTTCGCGTGTTCGCTGAGTAGAAAACTCGACAGGGAGAGGAAAAGATGACGAGTGCGTCGCAGCGTGCTTTGCGCAACAAGTTGATTTTGGCGATGCGCCATCTTGAATCTGAGCGCTACAACGTTGGAGCGTCGGGGAATTTAAGCGTGCGCCAAGAAGACGAAATTTGGATTACGCCTTCTGGTGTTGAGCCGCGACGATTGCGTCCTGGCGCAATCGTGCGTATCGACCTGCAAGGCAATGTGCGGACAGAAGAAGCGCATTTGGTGCACCGTTTTCGACCTTCAAGCGAGTGGCGCCTACATCGAGATTTGTATGCTGCGCGTTCTGATTTGCATGCGATAGTTCACACACATTCGTGTTACGCCACGGCCCTTGCGTGTTGTCGCAAAGACATTCCAGCATTTCACTACATGGTGGCGATTGCGGGTGGCGATTCGATTCGTTGCGCGAAATATGCGACGTTTGGCACGCAGGCGCTTTCGGATGCGGTGTGCGCGGCGATGGAGGGGCGTCAAGCGTGCCTCCTGGCAAATCATGGCATGCTCGCAGCGGGCGTTGATCTCGATGCGGCCCTAGCGCTCGTGGCGGAAGTCGAACAGCTGGCGGCGCAGTATTTGCTTTCGGGGCTTGCTGGCGGCGCGGTGGCGCTTACGCAGAGCGAAATGACCGACGCACTCGCGCAATTTACCGATTACCGCCAAAAGCTTTCGCACGTCCGTCCGATATGTAAAAAGGCCTCCATATCTCGAAGCGATTCAAAAAAAATTTTTCGAAAAAGGGTTCGCGCAAATGCTCGCCGCACGTGATGAGATCACGAATTTGGTGGTATTGGTCGTAACCGCAAAACCCGCTTGGGAAAAACGGATACGCGAGATTTTGGACTCGCTCCCCGACACCAGCTGTGAAATCACGGTTTGCACGAATATTGCGCACACGCGGGAAACACTTTTTTCCTTGAGCATCGATCTTGCATTTTTTGATCTTGATGTTTCGGGTGCACGCGAATTTTTTTCTAGCGAGGAGGGACGAGATTTTCTTGGACACGTCGCTGTAGTGACCTTGGTGACACAAGAAAATGAAGCTTACGCTCGTCAGCTCGTGCAGTTCGGCGCGCAAGATTACATTGTCAAAAATGAGATGGATGCACGTTTGCTACATCACATAGTGTATAATGCAATCGAGCGACATCGTATGTTGCTTGAGCTGCGTACAGCACGTCATCGCGAACGTTATCTAACGATGCACGATGCGCTCACGGGGCTTCCGAATCGCGAAACCTTCAGTGAGCGACTGAAAGAAAGTCTCGAACTTGCAAATCGTTATTGGCGACGCATTGCTGTGTTAGTCGTTGGCATTCATCGTTTTCGCAAAATCAACGATAGTTTTGGGCCTGGGTTTGGCGATCGCGTTTTGCAAATGGTGGCGATGCGCTTGATCCCGACCGTGAGTTCGCGCGATACCGTAGCGCGCTTGGGTGGCGACGAGTTTGGTTGCATTTTGACGGACATCCAGCATCCACAAGCTGCAGCGCGTGCAGCGCAAAAAATTATCCATGAACTTTCAAAACCCATTCACATCGACGGACGCGAGGTGTTTTTGAGTCCCAAGATTGGCATCGCTTTTGCGCCCAGCGACGGACGCGAGGCCGAAGTGCTTTTGCGCAATAGCCTGGCTGCGATGCACAGCGCGCGCACGGCGGGTCGCAGTCATTACCAGTTCTACATGGGATCAATGAATGAATCGGCGATGGCGCTGCTCGATCTCGAAATCTCACTCGCCGGTGCGCTTGAGCGTGGCAATGAGTTCCTATTGCATTATCAGCCGATGGTCGATGCCAAAACCGGCCGTGTGCGCGGCGTGGAGGCGCTCTTGCGCTGGAATCATCCAAGCCTTGGGCTTGTAGGGCCCGGAAACTTTATTTCCATCGCAGAAGACAATGGCCTCATCGTGCCGATTGGAGAATGGGTGCTGCGCACTGCTTGCATACAGCGCAAGCAGTGGGAGGCTGACGGATACACAAATTTCCGTATATCTGTAAATGTGTCGCCACGGCAATTTCGTGCATCGCGCTTTGCGCAGCGCGTGAAGGAGATTCTCGAAGAAACGGATATGCCCGGTGAGTATCTCGAGCTCGAAATCACCGAGAGCAGTATCGTGGAAGACGTCGAGGGTGTGTTTTCTACGCTGCGTTTGCTGCGCTCGATGGGGATTCACGTCGCGGTTGACGATTTCGGCACGGGTTATTCGGCGATGAGTCTTCTGAAGCATTTCCCCGTCGATGTATTGAAGATCGATCAAACTTTCGTGCGCGATATGACGACGGATGCAAGCGATGCTTCGATCATTCGCGCCATCGTAGCGATGGCGGAAGGTTTGCAATTAACCGTAATCGCCGAAGGCGTCGAGACGTCTGCACAGCGTGACGCTTTGCTCGATCTGCAATGCCCAACCATGCAGGGATATTTCTTCGCGCGTCCCGTACCGGCCGTAGAAATCAAGTTCTAGTCCGAAATCAATCATCACGAAAAAGTGTCGATCCTGCATGCTTACGTGCAACGGGATCTGCAAAGGCGATTACAGCAGCTCGGCGATTTGTACGGCGTTGAGTGCAGCACCCTTGAGCAGCTGATCCGCAACGCAGAAAATCTCAAGACCGTTTTCTTGCGAGATGTCTTCGCGAATCCGACCCACTAAAGTGTCATACTGACCCGTGGCTTCAATCGGCATTGGATAACGATTGTGTGCTGGATCGTCGATGAGTCGCACACCGGGCATTTGAGCATAAAGCTCGCGCACGCGTTCGACGCTGATCTTGCGCGTGGTGCGCAAATTGATCGCTTCGGAATGCGCACGCAGCGTTGGGATACGCACGCAGGTGGCCGTGATCTTCATCTCCGGCGCGCCAAGAATCTTGCGGGTCTCAAGCACCATCTTCATTTCTTCTTTGGTGTAACCATTGGGTTGGAACACATCAATGTGTGGGATCAAATTAAAAGCGATGGGATGTACGAACTGCTTTGGGGTGATGGGTTCGCCCGCGAGCGCCTGCTTGGTGCTGTCAATCAGTTCTTGCATGGCCGCCGCTCCGGCGCCGCTCGTCGCCTGATACGTTGCGACGGAGATGCGCTCTACGTTGGCTTCTTTGTGAATCGGATACACCGCCATCACCATTTGTACCGTCGAGCAGTTCGGATTTGCGATGATGCCTTGATGCTTTCGAGCTTGCTCCGGATTGACTTCCGGAACGATGAGCGGAACTTCGTCACGCATGCGAAATGCGCTCGAGTTGTCGACGACGATGGCACCCGCGTTGACTGCCGCCGGAGCAAATTCGAGCGAGCGCGAAGCTCCCGCACTAAACAGCGCGATGTCGACGCCACGAAAAGAATCGCTCGTGAGTTCTTGGACGGGCACGTTTTCGCCGCGAAAGCGCAGCGTTTTGCCGACCGAACGCGCCGAGGCGAGAAGTCGAATGTCTTTCACCGGGAAGTTGCGGTCTTCGAGAACCTTCAAAAATTCGGCACCAACTGCACCCGTGGCGCCTGCAATTGCAATGGATTTTGTTGACATGATTTTGCGATTTCCGTTTTGAGTCTGCGGCGAGTTTCGAATTTTGTTGCACGCGCATTGGCATGGGCTGCAAGAATTTCAAAATCGCGCTGAAGTGTTCAGGTACGATAGCGCCGCTACCGATAGCACAGGCAGGAGGATCTTCACCATGCGGCGCAAAGAGCAGATCGGGCGTGTGGCCCTGAACCTCAATTCGCAGTTTTTGGGTTTTGCTCTTGTTGTTTTTGGGGCCCTTGGATCTCTGGGATTGATCCTGGCCGGGTGTGGCGAGGACGAGAAGGCGAGGATTCTTGCGTCCGAGCGCAAGGAGGCGCCGTATAGCGCTCAAGATGATCGCTCCGTTTTGCAAATGATGACGACGAAGGTGGGTGCAAAGAATGTTTTCTTACCTGCGACGATGGTCGTGACGCTTGGTGCAGGTCGCGTGCTGAGCATTTATAACGATACGGAACTTCCGCACAATTTGACGATTCCAGGTCTTGCGATCGATGCTCCACTTTCACCGGGTGAAGAAACGCAAATCGTGCTCCCGCCGCTAAAGAAACCGGCAGTTTACGATATTCGCTGTTCGCTCCACCCGCCGCATCGACATGCTTCCTTGGTCGTGCTTGAGATTGGGCCTTGAGGCGAGCGAGTGCTTAACGGGAATGCTGTAGGCAGCGGCGAAGCTGCTCGACCAACGCCGCACTCCCAAGGAGCAGTGCGGATTTTTGTTGGGGATACGCAATTTCGAGACACACGCCACCGGCTTCACGAATCAAAATTTTTGTGGCGGCCGTGTCCCAGGGACTTAAGTCAAGATCGATCATGGCATCGACGCCGCCCGAGAGCACTTGTGCGTGGCCAAATGCGTCGGTGTAACCACGAAAGAATGGTATCTCTGTAGCGAGACGCAAAAATGCGTCGAATTCGCCTGCTTTTTTAAACCAAGTCGGATCGCCGTGCGAGATGATGGCACGTTGCAAATCGGATTCTTGTGATACACGAACGGGTGTACCATTGCAGCGACATCCTGCACCGAGCCAGCCGACGTAGCGCTGGTCCAGCATCGGTAAGTCAATCAAGCCGAGAATGGGTTCGCCGTCTTCGAGGAGCGCAATCAACGTGGCAAAGAAAGGCAGTCCACGTGCAAACGAGAGCGTACCGTCGATGGGATCGACGACCCACTGATAGCGGCTTGCTCGTTTGGTTTCGCCCGTTTCTTCGCCAAGAAACGAAAACTCGGGATATTCCGTTTCGAAGATTTTGCGTAGAACTTTTTCCGCAGCGCGATCGGCTTGTGTGACGGGCGTGCCGTCGGCTTTGGTTTCGATGTTGACGCTGCGAAAGCGAGGAATGATTTCGCGCCGAGCGTGATCGGCGGCGCGTTCGACAACGCGCGCGACTTGTTTTAGATCGAGATCCGTCATGGTAAAAATTTTCTTCCTTTCCGCCGGGCGCTTGTTGTGAATTTGGTGCTGTACTCATCCTTTGCGGTCGTCGGAGCTTTTCGATTTTGTACTGGGATAATTGCGCGGATCGAAGACGGCTGCGAGCGGCACTTCGCAAATCGGATAGCCCGCCTCGGGCGGCAAACAGATCATCGCACCTTCGGGTCCATCGGTTTTGATTCTGGGCTGTACGGTGATGAGGCCACTGCTACGCGCGCGGGCGAGTGCGTCGGTGACGGAATGCGAGAGCATTAGCTTCGAGAGCGTGGCGCGTGTTGGAAATACGATGCGCCGCGTGCCGGCCTCGGCTTCGGCGAGGGCGGCTTGCGGAGTGATCCAGTCGGCCTGCATGGATTCGGTCCCGTCGGCACTAGCAACACAATTATGAGTCGAATTGGCAAGAAAGAAAAAAGTGTCAAAGCGCTTGGGTGCAATTTCGGGGGTGATCCAGCGTGAAAACGGAACAAGAATGTCGCAAGCAAGGCGTAAATTTTCGCGGATCACGATCTCCAACAGTGTAATGGCTCCGCACAGAAGATCGCCGCGGTAGCGCGCGCCGAGGGTCGCGTTCTGTGCAGGAGAAAGCAGTGCTTTGTTGTCATCGCTGCGCGCAAACAACAAGCCGGTCTCCTCAAAAATCTCGCGAATGGCCGCGATGTAAAAAGAGGGCTCAACTTCGGATTTTTTCGTAAGTCCGTCGCAGTGCATAAACAAAGTTGTGTCGAAATCGATCGTATCGACTTTGCCGCCTGGGAAAACCGATGCTCCACCAAAGCTCGCTGCATCGTGACGTGTGAGTAGCAACACTTCGAGATGCTCGTTTACGTCACGCAACAAAAGAATCGTCGCCGACGGAATCGGTGGTAATTTTGCACCCGTACTCAAGCGGGAGAACTCGCTTGAGTACGACAGGAATCGCACGCGCAAAGGGCGCGCAAACGATCGAAGGAATACATTCCCGTCGAGTGTCCGTCGTTCCATTCGATCTGAATGGCGTAGCGTCCGACGGGCTTGATTTGCAGCGGTTGTATGTCTGCACGCACGCGCGACGGATCAAGCCGGT
The DNA here is from genome assembly GCA_964424225.1 of uncultured Geobacter sp. GTDB lineage: Bacteria > Myxococcota_A > UBA9160 > UBA9160 > JADFDR01 > JADFDR01. The sequence continues at coordinate 5,478 of CAYRID010000058.1, read as the reverse complement.
TTTCGCCAGTCCACTCATCGATGCAATGTGCGCAGGCGCAGGCAAGCCGAAGCTCACGCACGGGATAGATGCTTTCGTGTCCGTCGGCCCAACGAATGGCGAGCTCGTTTTCACCAGCTTGACGAATTTCGGTCGGAGTCGTTTTGTCATTCATGCTCGCTAAGAGTATGCCGACGTCGGCGTGCTGTCAGCCGAATTTCTCGCGGACCGCGTGAATCATGGCTCGTCGTAAATTCTTGGCGTAAGTTTCGCCCTATTGCGCAGCGAAAATTTTGTCATGTTGCGTTTTCTCGGCTTTTCATTTTTCAGTTTTGCTTTTTGCGAAGGGGGATTTTTTTCATGAATCAAGAGCAACGTTTTTCGCGGGGCGCGATTGCGATTTTGGGCGGTACGGGCGATCAAGGTTTTGGTTTGGCGCTGCGACTTGCCAAAGCGGGACGAAAAGTTTTGATTGGTTCGCGACAAGCGGAACGTGCGCGGCAAGCGGCGGAGGAAGCTCGTGCGCTTGTGCCGACGGCAGATGTGACGGGGCTTGAGAACGCGGCCGCCACGGCGCAAGCCGAGATCGTGGTGCTCTCTGTGCCTTTTGAGCATACGGCTTCGACGGTGAAAGGGCTGAAAGACGCGCTCAAGCCGGGACAAATTTTTATTTCAATGGTGGTGCCACTCGCGTCTTCCGTCGGTGGAGCAGCGTCGCAGATGTTGCAGGTGTGGCAAGGCTCAGCGGCGGAACTCGTCGAATCACTATTACCTGAAAATGTGTCGGTTATCTCGGCATTTCAAAATGTTTCGGCAACGCATTTGCGCGATCTTGCGCACGAAGTCGATGCCGATGTGATCGTTTCGGGGGCCAAGGAGGCGCGTGCGGTCGTGATGGATCTTTGTGCGCTTGTGCCCGGTTTGCGCGCGATTGATGGTGGCCCGCTGGCCAACGCACGAATCGTCGAGTCGCTCACGGCTCTCATGATTGGCATCAATATTCGCTACAAAATTCCCGCTGGCGTGGGTCTGCGTTTTACGGGTTTGCCAAAATAATTTTGCCGCGGCGCAGCGCTTTCTATGACTTGCTGCGTTAAGTGAAGTGCATCGCATACTTAGCGAACTCGCGCTCACTTCGAAGAGATGTTCAGAAAACGCATTGCCCGAATTTCCAAAAGAAAAATGCAGAAAGCCGGGCATACCGCAGCTTGGGGTGATGTTTTTGCATCACCCCAAGATTTTGTGTTGACGCATGTTTCGCACCGGGAGTATCACAAAACACGTGCTTTGTTGTTCGGGTGTATTGCATGTGAACGATGAAGTGCCTTCGCATGGTCCGTGTGCTTGAAGGCTTCAAGATTGAGTGAAGCAATTTTCCGACAAGTCGGATTGGGGGATCGGGAATAGGGGGGTGTGCACCGTCGGAGAAATTGTCCGGCGTAGCGCTGTGAGTCGGTCAGTCGAGTCCGTCGAGCATTGCCGTTGTCATCAAGAACATTTGCGTTCGAATAGCGTGAAAATGCGAAACACTTGATTGTGTTGCGAACAGGAGAAGATTGTCCTGAAAACGGATTGGTATGGAACTGCGTCGAGTTTGCGAAACATTTTTTCTACCGAGGGATCGGATTGGATTTTTGCGCGATACGAAACATGGATTGAGGGGGGCGAGGCAAGATGGAGTCAACGAAAACTGCGAAACGTCATGGCGCGGCAAAACTGCGCGCAGCGAACTCGACGCGTGCCGCGCAAGCGCCGCGAGGCCTGGCCCTCACGCGCTTTTTTACGCAGCCCGGCCGTGATCCTTTTGATGCGCTGGAGTGGGAGTTGCGCTCGGCGAAAATCACCAACGAAAAAGGTGAAGTAGTTTTTGAACAGACGAATGTCGAGGTTCCAAAGGCCTGGTCGCAGCTTGCGACGAACGTCGTCGTCTCGAAGTACTTTCGTGGCGATGTGAAGGCGCCAGAGCGCGAGCACAGCGTCAAACAATTGATTGGGCGTGTCGTCGGCCGAATTTGTCAGTGGGGTCGAAAGCGCGGTTACTTTGCATCGACGGAGAGTGAGCAGATTTTTCGCGATGAACTGAAATTTTTGCTCGTTACACAGCGCTTGTCCTTCAATAGTCCGGTTTGGTTCAACCTTGGTGTCGAGAATACGGCCCAGCAAGCCAGTGCCTGTTTTATCAATTCTGTGTCGGACAGCATGGACTCGATCATGGAGCTGGCGCGCACGGAAGCGCTCTTGTTCAAAGGCGGTTCGGGGGCAGGCTCAAACTTGTCGGCGATTCGCTCGTCAAAGGAAAAGTTGAGCGGCGGCGGCGAAGCTTCGGGCCCGGTTTCCTTCATGCGCGGTTTTGATTCTTTTGCGGGTGTGATTAAGTCCGGCGGAAAGACGCGTCGCGCTGCGAAAATGGTGATTTTGAATGTGGATCATCCGGATATTCGTGAATTCATTCGCTGCAAGGCGGATGAAGAGAAGAAAGCGTGGTCTTTGATCGACGCGGGTTACGACGGAGGCTTCAATGTTGTGGGAGGAGCCTACGATTCGGTTGCGTTTCAAAATGCCAATCACTCGGTGCGGGTGACGGATGATTTTTTGCGTGCTGCCGAAGCCAATCAAAGTTGGCGTACGCGCTTCGTGACCACGGGTGAAGTCGCCGAGGAGTTTCCGGCGCGGGACACGCTGCGTGCGATGGCGGAAGCGGCACATCTTTGTGGCGATCCAGGAATTCAATACGACACGACGATCAATCGTTGGCATACCTGCAAGGCGTCCGGCCCAATTCATGCGAGCAATCCGTGCTCGGAGTACATGTTTCTCGACGATACGGCCTGCAATCTTGCAAGCTTAAATTTAATGAGTTTTATTTTGACACAAAATAATGTCAAGGCGACAGAGCGTGCGTGCTTCGATGTTGCTGCATTTCGCCGCGCGGTCGCGCTTTCGATTTTGGCGCAAGAAATTCTCGTCGATGATGCCGACTACCCGACACAAGCGATTGCGCGCAATAGTCATTTGTATCGTCCGCTTGGTCTTGGTTACGCCAATTTGGGCGCACTCCTGATGGCGCAAGGTTTTGCTTATGACAGCGACGAAGGGCGAAATCTCGCAGCGGCGATTACTTCGCTGATGTGTGGTGAGGCATATCGTACGAGTGCCGAAATTGCAGAGGCGCTCGGTGCCTTCGCGAAGTATGCAGAAAATCGCCAATCCTTCCTCGAAGTGATTGCGATGCACCGCACAGCGAGTCGTGCGATTGCCGACCTTGGCGTCGACACAGAATTGAAAAATGCTGCACAAGCAGTTTGGGATGAAGCGGCGATACTGGGCGCCAAGCACGGCTACCGCAATGCTCAAGTGACAGTGCTTGCACCGACGGGAACGATTGCTTTTATGATGGACTGCGACACCACGGGCGTCGAACCGGACATTGCGCTCGTGAAATACAAAAAACTTGTCGGTGGCGGAATGCTCAAGATTGTGAATCGCACCGTACCGATGGCGCTGCGCAATTTGGGTTATAGCGAAGCACAGATCCGACACATCGAAGAGTATATTGATCAAAACGATACGATTGAAGGTGCGCCGGAACTCGCGGCCAAGCATTTATCGATTTTTGATTGTGCGTTTCGTCCGCGCAACGGTACGCGTTCGATCCACTGGATGGGACATTTGCGGATGATGGGCGCGGTGCAACCGTTCTTATCCGGTGCGATCAGCAAGACGGTGAATCTCCCGCAAGAAGCCTCGGTCGAGGATGTGCAAGAAGCCTACGCGCAAGGCTGGAAGCTCGGCTTGAAGGCGCTTGCAGTGTATCGCGACGGCAGCAAGCGCACGCAACCGCTCAATACGAGTCAGAAAGAAAAAACCGACGGTGCTGTGGTGCTCGAATTTAAGCCGCTACGCCGAAAACTTCCCGACGAGCGTCAAGCGCTGACGCATAAATTCTCAATCGCTGGGCATGAGGGCTATCTCACCGTCGGATCGTATGCCGACGGTAGTCCGGGTGAAATTTTTCTGCGTATGGCGAAAGAAGGCAGCACGGTTTCGGGGCTCATGGACACGATCGCGACGATGACTTCGCTTTCGTTGCAGTACGGTGTACCCTTAAAGACGCTTGTGGATAAATTCAGTCACACGCGTTTCGAGCCTGCGGGGTTTACGAATAATCCGGAAATTCCACTCGCCAAATCGGTGATGGACTATGTGTTTCGCTTTCTCGGCAATCGCTTCTTGACCGAATCGATGAATATACTTGATGAATCACCGACGGAAGAAAGCGAAAAATTGGAGGAGAGTGCGCCCTTGGCGGTCGCAGCCGTGGCCGGTGGTGCGCTAGCGCGTCACCCGGCGACTGCAGTGGGCAAGGTCGCGGGTGCAGAAGATTCTCCGTACGCCATTGTGAATCAATCGGACGCACCGTCGTGCAGCGATTGCGGTTCGATCATGATTCGAAACGGCGCTTGCTACAAATGTCCAAATTGCGGCGGTACGAGCGGCTGTTCCTAAAAGTATCGTTTCGCAAAACTCACACGTTTTGTGCATCGCCGTAGGATGGTTACGATGCGTGCAAAAAACTGTAGTCTCGAATACCTTTGTGCGTGTCGGATTGGTCTTGAAATGCCGATCGGCTTCGTTGAAACAATAAAACAATTCTGTGTTGATCTCAAAAAATTGAAGAATGGGATGCGAGTGTGATTTCACCGGAAAAATTCGTGCAGGTGATGTGGCCAGCCTTGCAGCAAGCTGCGGGCCTTGCGCGCCGGCTCGAAGGCAGCGCACAAAATCGACCCAAACTTGACGAAACCACGGAGGTCAAAGCAGCTCTGACTTCGTCGGACACGGCGGCGCAAGAAGTGATTCTTACGGCACTGGCTACGCATTTTCCGGGGGCTGCGCTTGCTGCCGAGGAGCGAACGCCGCGCGTAACGCAGTTTTCAACGCATGGCGATTCGCTCATCGTGATTGATCCGATCGATGGCACGCTCAATTCTTATTTGCGCTGTGAAGGACCGTACGCCGTGATGATTGGTCTCATAAACTACGGTGTGTATGATGCTGCTTTGGTGGCTTTGCCGCGCGAAGGAATTTTTTTCGAAGCGTATCGCGGCGGTGGTGCGCGGGTTGCTTATGCGGGGAATCCATCACGACCTGCGCACGCTGCGGGCGATGGATCAATCGTGCTTGCTTCGTATGATTTGCCGCCGTCGATCGCTTCGGAGTTGCGCTCGCGGGGTTATGAGTTGCGTTACGGAAGTGGCGGCGCGATCGCAGTGGCGCCGCTTTTACCGGGAGTTATTGCGGGTATACGCGTTCCGGTGACGTCGCCGCAAATTAGTATTCGGGGCAAGATCGGTGCATTGATTGCGCACGAAGCGGGGATGTTTTTGCGCCGAGAAGATGGCGAACCATTTTTGCTTGAGCGTGATGCACCGGCCCATGCGCTGCTCGTCGCAGGTGACGAATTGACACTCGGGATATTGGAGAGTGTTTTTGCGCGTT
>CAYRID010000057.1:0-16820 GCA_964424225.1 uncultured Geobacter sp. | reverse complement strand
CAACTGCTCACGCTTTTGCATCCCGACGCATTTTCGAGTTGCGAAAATTTCGAGCACGCTCTGCAAGCAGGACGAGCGGTCATTCCCTGCACGAGCTCCGTGCGCCGGCAAGACATCGGTGGTTTACCGCCGCGCGTGCCGCTTCCCGTCGATTTGGAATTTCTCGCGCCTTCACCGACGCAAGCAAACGACCTTGCGTCGGTCATCAAGAACGATCCGCGCACACGTTGGTTACGCGAAAATGCGAAAGCCTGGCGCAAGCGCTCCGAAAAAGCCCTGGTCTTCGTGCACGATGTCCATGTTCTTCTTGCCTTGCAGCGCTATCTCGAAGCCGAAATCAAAGTACGCGTTTTTGTGTTCCATGAAAAAATGTCAACCGAGCAACGCGATATCGATCTTGCGATGTTTCGCGAATCGACTTCGACGCTCCTGCTCTGTTCCGAAGCCGGCGAAGAAGGCCGCAACTTTCAATTTTGTCGGCGCATGGTGCATTACGATTTACCGACAAGCCCTGCTGTGTTGGAACAACGCATCGGCCGCCTTGATCGCATTGGCCGCAAAGACCCCGTCGAGATCGTTTATTTCCGTCGGAAAGACCAATGTTTCGACCTCGCCAAAACCTATGAAGCACTCGATCTTTTTGCCACGCCGGGTGCAGGACTCGAACTTGCACTCGTGAATGCAGCACCGATCTTCGAAGCCGCGCTCGCACAACAAACACCAAATGGCGTCGATGATCTCGTCGCCGAAGTTCTGACTGCCCGCGCGCAAAGCACAGAAACCCCACTACAGGTTTATTATCGTGACGGCTACACGGCCAAACAGGAGCAAGCCATTTTGGCGGATATTCCAGTGGAACTCGAAAAACTCACACAACGCTTTTGCCTTGAAGCCGCGCGCGATCTTGGCTTTGCAGTCATCGAGAAAAGCGGCGTTGCGCGCTTCTACATTGAGATCGGAGCCCTGGCACGCATCGACTCGCTGCCCGGAGTTTCCGGCGGAGCGCGGCTGCTTGGCACCTTCGATCGCAGTGAAGCCATCCACTGCGACGAACTCGAATTCTTTGCCAGCGGCCATCCTCTCGTCGAAGGACTTCTCCTCGAACTCGAAGACGGCCCGCGTGGACGCGCCGTGTTGATGGATGTCCCGCAACTCAGTCAAAATGGCGCAGGCTTGCTCGCCGTCGCATTCGACTCAAAAAAGTGTCATGCCGTAATTCTCGACACAGCGGGAAAGCCACGACCCGAGTGGTTGGCGCCGCTTTGGAAGAGTCTGCCCTTTGCAAAACCTGTTTCTCCGACGGATTGGAATCTCAGCGCGCAGTGGGCCGAAAGTGTGCGCAAACTCGGAGCGCGCTTGCCGACGGATCACCACTGGTCGGCCGTCGCCTTCTTTCGTTTCGTTCGTTAAGCGTCTCGCTTCGTGCGCAGCGACGAACGCGTGCGCGGTGCTGGCGCCAACCGACGCACCAAGGCTTCAGGAAAAAACTTCACCAAATAATGCAGTGCATTCATCTGCCACGGAAAAGTGTAGGTTCGACGACGCTGCGCAATGGCACAAGCCATTTTTTGCACTGCACTTTCGAGATCCACGACGAAAAATGTGCTGGGATTATCGCGGATCAACGGCGTATCGACGAAGCCAGGGCAAATCGTCATCGCATGTACGCCCGTGCCGTGCAAGTCCATGCGCAAACCATCCATGAACATCTTCACAGCGGCCTTGGAAGCACAATAGGCCGTGCGCCCCGGCAAAGCCTGGTGTCCTGCCATCGAACTCATGCCGACAAGCGTGCCACTTTTTTGTGTTAGCATTGCCGGCACGAAAGGCAACAACGTATTCGTCACACCGATCACGTTGATTTGCATCAGCGCTGCCACCTCGGCGCTCTCGCCTTCGTGAACGGAACTGCGAATTCCTACACCGGCGTTGGCGAGCACGAGATCGACACCCCCGGCCCGCGCAAGAAAATCGTGCGCAGATTCAACCATCTTTTGCGTATCGCAAACATCTTGCTCGTAGCAAAGCACCGTCGCACCGCGCTCGCCAAGCTCGGCCTGCAATGCGTCGAGCAAGGCCTTGCGTCGCGCAACGAGTCCAAGCGTGACACCGGGCCGCGCGTAGTAGCGCGCAAATCCCATCCCCAGCCCGCTGCTCGCGCCCGTAATAAAAATTCGCGTCGGTGTGTTCATAGAAATCGCAGCCTATCAAAAGCGAAAGCCCGATCCAAAAGTCATTTCAGTCGCCGCATCCTTCGGCCGATTAACGGGAAACCCTCTAGCGAAAGAGAAACATGCAAACCACATCCTCACGGTTCAACCTGAGTTTTCTTTGCCTCTTTTTCAGCTTCAGCTTGCTTGCGCTCGTTTACTCCGAAGCACTTTGGGCACCTTTTTTTTGGGACGATCACACACTCATCGAGCAAAATCCGGCAGTGCGTTCTTCAAACGCCTGGAAAGAAATTTTCGGTGCACACTTCTGGGAATTACCTCATCACCAATCTTCCAATGCGTACTACCGCCCAATCATCATGGCCTCTTACGTCTTGGACGCACGAATTTGGCGAGTCGATCCGTTCGGTTTCCATTTCACAAATCTCATTTTCCATTTTGCGAACTGCGGACTTTTCTTTTGGATTGCCCGGCGCATGGGCGCACCGCCCCATTTGGCGGCGCTCTCCATGTTACTCTTTGGTGCGTCACCGCGTCTTACCGAATCCGCAACATGGATTTCCGGACGCACCGATCTTCTCGCGACGTTCGGTGTCGTCCTCGCAATTGTATTCTATTGTCCAAGAACATCACGGCAGGATTCAACGCTCTCCGATCAGCAAAACCAGCGAACTTTCGGGTGGAACATCATCGCCGCTCTTGCATTGCTCTTGGGCCTGCTCAGCAAAGAAGTGGCCCTAGCTGCGCTTCCTGCCCTGATCGCGTACGAATGGACCATGCCACGATCGTCTCAAAAAAGTGTAGGGAAGCAACTGGCGGGCGCCTTGCTTCGCCTCCTGCCACTTCTTCTCGCCACCGGACTCTACCTCGGGCTGCGCCTCCAGGCCCAAACGGAGATCGTTGCTTCCAACGCACCCTTCACACTCGGGCAACTCCTCGGCACAGCATTGCAAGCACTCGGCACCTACACATGGATGTTTCTCACACCTTTCTCGCCACATCTCGAGGTTGGCACGGTGGGAGTTTTCGATACTCAAAAAATCATTCTCGGTCTCTTCTCGCTTCTCGGCATTCTCACGTTGCTGTTCGGGATTTTGCGTCGGAAAACTTCTCCCGAATTGGCCTCTTTTTTTCTGCTCGGCACCGCAGCCATTTTGCCTGTTTTGCATCTCGTTCCCTTGCCGATCAGCACGCTCGCCGCAGACCGCTTCCTGTATTTGCCTTGGTTCGGTTTTTGCCTTGCGCTGCTTTCTGTCCTCGTAAAACGCTGGCCAAGTTTGACTGCAAAAATTCAAAACATTTTTGTGTTGGTCCTTGCACTGCTTGCCCTGAGCTTTCTCTGGGGCACGCGCGAGCGCAACATCGAATGGCAAGACGAGCTTTCTCTTTGGCGTCTCACTGCAGCGAATGCCGAACAAATTACGCCGAAGGGAGGTCGTGCGTTTTATCAGCTCGCCACGACTTTGATGAACCAAGGGCGTTTCGAAGAAGCCGTAGCGGCATACGAAAAAAACTACACCCTCGCAAAGGAATTTCAGGCTCTCTACCCCGAGAGCCAAGTGCCTGCGAAAATACTGACGAATTGGGCTTTGGCGCTCACGGCAGCAGGTCACACCGACGAATGCCTTCCCATCGTCGCATTGATTCGCCAAGCGAAATTCAATGATGCCGAGGATTATTTCCTCTTCGGTTCTGTACTCGCACGACTTCTCGCCTTTGAAGAAGCCGACGAGCAGTTTGCTTTGGCGCTTGCCCGTTACCCCGACTACGTCCAGGTCAAGTTTGCACAGGCTCAAATTCGGCAAGCCGCTGAAATTTGGAACTCACTTCCTCCCGAAATTGCCGATGAAGCCACACCGATCCGTGCAACACGAGGCTCTGTATATCTCTTGCTCGGTCGAATCAACGATGCACAACGCCGATGGCTCGAAGTCGTCACAGCTCCGGATGTCACCGACGACTTGCTGCAAAAAGCAGAGTTCATCCTCGAAAACCTACGTTCTCTTTTCGGCGAAACCGAACAAACGCAAAAACTTGCAGCAGCGATCGAAGCAAGGAAACACGAACGCGCCAAGCCGTAACCTCCCAATGAAGACAAAAACCTTTCGCACTCATCTTGCTTTAACGCACAGAGGATACACATGAAAGAGTTAAAAAAATATCTTTTGTCAAATTGGATTTGGATCTTTATCGGATTTGTTTTCCTGGCAATCGCTTACGATCGCGCCCTTGAAGTTCCCTTCATTTGGGATGACCACCTGCTCATCGAACAAAATCCAGCCGTGCTCGAAACCGGGGCATGGCAAAAGATTTTTCATCAAAATTTTTGGGATTTGCCGTATGTCAAAAAAGACAAAAGCGGGTTTTATCGACCCATGGTCATTGCGTCGTTTGTATCTGACGCCCAGACCTGGGGTCTAAACCCCTTCGGCTTTCACCTCACAAATCTCGTTTTTCATTTTGCAAATTGCCTACTCTTTTTTGTGTTAGTAAGACGCGCCGGAACTCCTGCCTACGCCGCCGCCCTCGCCATGGTTCTTTTCGGTGCAATGCCTCGGCTTACCGAGAGTGCGACCTGGATTGCAGGCCGAACCGATCTTCTCGCCTGTTTCGGGGCTGCCAGCTCCCTCGTCTTGTATGCGCATCGACCCACCGACTGGCGCTGGCGCACTGCGTCGGCCCTGGCTTTGCTTTTTGGACTCTTTAGCAAAGAAGTCGCCCTCGCAGCCCTCCCCGCACTCGTTGCCTACGAATGGTCCTCTACGAAAGAAACACAAAAAAATGTAAAGTCTGCTATTTCAAACACAATATTGCGTTTGTTTCCGGCACTCTGCGTCACGGCTCTGTATTTTTTCTTGCGCCTCCAAATTGCAATTTCCATAAAAACACCAATGACCCTGCCGCCACTGGAGCATGTGGGTATCGCACTGCAAGCCCTCGGTACCTACTTTTGGATGCTGCTCACTCCCTTGATGCCTCACCTGGCCATCGGCACCACTGGCATCTTTGAAACTTGGAAAATCATTCTGGGCGCCCTTCTCTTTCCGGGAATTTGCATGACAGGTTTTTTGGTCTTGCGACGCACTTTTTCTCCAATTCAAGCTGCCTTCCTGTCTCTCGGAATCGTCGCCATCTTTCCCGCTTTACACCTGGGCCTACGCTCTCTCACTGCGGATCGCTTCTTGTATCTGCCTTGGTTTGGTCTCTGCGCCTTTCTGTTTTCAAGTTGGAAAACAATTCCTGTTTCTACACATAAATATGTTGCAGTAATTTGCGGAATTCTCGCACTTAGTTTTGTCGGGAGCACTCGTCAACGTAATTTTGTGTGGCAAGATGAAGTGCGGCTCTGGCAAAGCACTGCGGAAAACGCACTCCGGCTCTCTCCGAAAAACGGAGCGCCACATTGCGAATTGGCTACCGCTTTGACGCATCGAGGGAAATTCCAAGAGTCGCTCGAACACTATGAGCGCTGCTACAAGTTCGAAAGAGAATTTCAAAATTTGTATCCCGATTATCAAATACTCACTTCATCACTCACCAACTGGGCCTTGACTCTCTCCACCCTCGGTACAAATCTCGAACAAGCCGTTCAAATTTCGCGTTACGCCGTCGAAGCAAAGCCAAACGAAGCTGCTTATCGCTTCTTCTATGCGGTCGTTCTCTCGCGTGCACTGCGCTTCGAGGAAGCCGAGCAAGAGTTCAAAACCACGCTCCAGCTCTATCCCGACTACGGCGATGCCAAAACCGCACGTCAGCAAACAAAACGCGCTGGCGAAATCTGGAATCAATTGCCGCCCGAAGCTGAGAATGAACCTTTATCGGTACGTGGCCAACGCGGAATCGTGTACTTTCTCGTAGGACGCATTGCAGATGCAAACCGTATTTGGATCGACATTGTCAATTCGCCCGATGCCGACACAAAAACTCTCGAAAAAGCGAAATCCATTCTTCGACATCAACAGCGCGTTTTTGGAAACACCGCCGAGACGCAAGCCCTGGGTCAAGCCATCGCTCGCCGAGAACAAAATCACCCATGAACGAATCTCGCAAACAAATCGCAAAGTCTCTCGCGCTTCTTTTGCTCGGACTAAGCCTGCTCGCGGCGGCGTACGCCAATGCGCTCGCGGTGCCATTTGTCTGGGACGACCACGGGCTCATTGAAGAAAACCCCGTCGTCCTGCAAACCGAAGCGTGGAAGCAAGTTTTTCATGCGAGTTTTTGGGCGCTGCCGCATCGTAGTGCCGCGAATTCTTATTACCGACCACTGACCATTGCTTCCTTTGTCAGTGATGCAAAACTCTTTGGTGTAACACCAAAAGGTTTCCATATCACAAATCTATTTTTGCATTTTGTAAATTGTATTCTTCTTTTTGCGCTTGTGCGTCGCACGGGCGCGCCAGCCTACTCGGCCTGCCTTGCGCTACTGCTCTTCGGCGCGATGCCGCGCCTCACCGAAAGCGTCACTTGGATTTCCGGGCGTACCGACTTGCTCGCAACGATGGGTGCGGCGTTCGCCATCCTCTTGTATCGCCCGCAAGCCTCCGCAGGAAAGTGGCGCATGGCCGCAGCCATCGCGCTCTTCCTTGGCCTCTTGGGTAAAGAAGTCGCCTTGGCGAGCTTGATCGCAGTGAGCGCTTACGAATGGAGCCTCGCTTCCTTCGCGCAGACGACACAAAAAAAGGTCATTCTTCAAATCAAAGAAATCGCTCTCAATCTTTTTCCGCTCTTGTTTGCCGTCGCTCTCTATCTCAACTTGCGCGGGCAAGCCGGCGTTCGACAACATCCCACGTTTTCGCTCGATTTCATGCAGCAAATCGCTTGTGCCTTGCAAGCGCTCGGACTTTATTGTTGGATGCTTCTCACGCCGTTCCATCCGAATCTTTACGTCGGTACGCTCGGCATTTTCGTAGCCTGGCAAATCGTGCTCGGCATTCTTGTCGCCGCCGCGATCTGCATCGCAGTCACCTCGATCGTGCGACGAAAATTGCAACCGGCGAGCGCAACCTTCCTCGCGCTTTGTATCGCAGCCATTCTGCCCGTCATTCATCTTATTCGTCTGCCGCTACGCCCTCTGGCCGCAGATCGCTTCCTGTATTTGCCATGCTTCGCCCTCTGCGCGCTTTTGTTTGCCAACTGGACGCGAATTCCTGCACGCGCGAAGCGCCCTGCCGGCGCGATTCTCGCCATTCTCGCTTTGAGTTTTTTGTGGGCTACACACCAACGCAACAGTGAATGGAGCGATGAGGTTCGCATTTGGAAAACCACCGTCGATAAAATGGAATCCGTTTCACCCAAAAACGGACTTGCTCATTCTGCTCTCGCGGGCACCCTGAGCAAACGCGGAAAATTTGAAGAAGCACTGCCTTATTTCGAGCGCGCTTACGCTCTCGAAAAACAATTTCAAACGCTTTATCCCGACTACCAAATTGAGCGCAGCTTGCAAGCCGGCTGGGCAATAACACTTTCTGCTGTAGGACGAATTGTACCGGCTGCAGAAATGCTACGCGATCTCGTTGCAGCGCTGCCAAATGAAGCCGAGTTTCGTTATCTCTACGCCAATGTCCTCGCACGACAATTCAATTTCGAAGCTGCAGACCAACAATTCTCCGCAGCGCTTCGCCTCTATCCGCAATACTCCCAGGCCCACAAAATGCGCGAACAAATGCGTCAAGCTGCTTTGCTCTGGCAAAGTCTTCCGCCGGAGAGAGAAAACGAAACCACACCGCTTCGCGCGCAACGCGGTTTTGTGTACTTTCTTGTTGGACGCTTGCCGGAAGCAAATCAAATTTGGATCGCTGCGGTTCGCGCTGCAGATTCCGATCGCGAACTTCTCGAACAAGCCGAACTCGTACTCGAAGGCGAACGTCATCTCTTTGGTGAGTCGCGAGAAACGCAAGCTCTAGCGGAAGCCATCGCGATGCGTAAGCGTGCGCTAACCGAGCCAGCGCTCGAAAAGCCCTAAACTCCAAATGCTGGCGAGAATCCAACCCGAGACACAAATTCGGATCGGCACGGAGCGATAGGCAATCTCCGTCGGAGAAGCACCAATTCCATACAAGAAAGCCAAACGCAAATAATCGAGTACGGCAAAAGCAATGAATGGCAATCCGGCGAGTTCGCGGCCCGGCCAAAAGAGCTTCGACTCCTGCGCATACGCCGCATAAGCCACGACCGTAATGGCGGCCGAAATCGTCATGGCGTGATCGAGGAAAGCCAGGTTATAGCCGGAGAGCGCTCCGCGATCTTCGCCTGTAAAACCGGCATACAAATCAGCACGGCGCTTTGCGAACGACAGGAAAAAGGCCAGCGTAGACGAACAAAGCAAAAGCCAATTTGAAGCCGTCACGGACACGATGGCGCAGCCCGCAAGCACGCGCAGCACGAATCCCGAAGTGAGAATAAAAACATCGATCAAAGGCAAATGCTTGGCGCGCAAGGAATACACGATATTGAACGCCGCATAAATTCCGCCAATGAGAAAAAGCGATGTGACGCCCGAAATCCAAAACAGCAACGCAGCAACACAAAAAAGAGTAACGCACTCAACCCAGGCTGCTGTCGTGGAAACCGTTCCGGCAACGAGCGGACGATCTTGGCGGCGCGGGTCACGGCGATCCGCCTCGACATCGTGAAGATCGTTAAAGACGTAAACACTCGAACTCAACAAAGAAAAACCAAGAAGTCCCGCAACGAAAGCCAGCCCATTGAAGCTCGCCCCCGCCGCCACAGCAAACGGAATTGGCGCCACAATGAAACTGCCTTTGATCCAATGCCGAGGACGCGCAAGCCGGATGAGATCCTTCAGCACGGTTTCCCCCTCGCTCAAAACTTGATTCGTCGCATGACGAAACGCGGAAGCATACGAATCACCAACAAAATCCAGCGCCAAATTCGCGGCACATAAATGACGGGTGTACCGCGAACGATCGCACGCACAACATGCGGCGCAATGGTTTCAACTTCCCCCGCAAACGGCGGCGCCTCCAAGTCGGCCGTCATACTCGTACGCACAAATCCTGGCTTCACGCAAACCGTACGCAAACCCACCCGACGGTAGCGATGATCAAGCCCTTCCAAATACGCAGAAAGACCCGCCTTGGCGGCGCCATACAACACAACATTGTTTCGGCCGCGATCTCCTGCGACAGAGCTAAACACACAGAGCGTACCGCCACCTTGTTCGAGCAAAACCTTGCGTGCAGCCTCGCAAAACAAAAGCGTACTCGTAAAATTCACCGTCAACATTCGCGCTAATCGCACGCTATCTACTTCAAGATCCTCTTGGGTTCCAAAAGCTCCGGCCGTCACCACGACGGTGTCAAAGCCGTCGAGCGCCTCCTGCGCCTGCCTCAGCGCCAGTTCAAATGATTTCGGCTGCAAGAGATCGCAAAACCCATACTCGATCCGTGCCGCCGCACCGCGATTTTCGAGATCGAGCGCGCTGCGCTCGAGATCCTCTGCGTTTCGTCCAAGCAAAAAAAGCGAGTCGCCACGTTTTGCAAGCTCGCGCGCCACCGCACGCCCCATGCCTTTCGTTGCGCCAAGAAAAACCACCTTCATCTTTCGTCTCCAAAAAGACGAACTGACAAAGAACTGCGTAATACCGCCGACGGATCCCAATGTTTACGCACGGCATTCCAGGCCTCGAAGCGCGG
Organism: uncultured Geobacter sp.; assembly: GCA_964424225.1. Classification (GTDB taxonomy): domain Bacteria; phylum Myxococcota_A; class UBA9160; order UBA9160; family JADFDR01; genus JADFDR01. Next base: position 6,994 of record CAYRID010000057.1, on the reverse strand, counting down.
CTCCATCGCCTGGAAATGTTCAGGGCGCGTATGGGCATCTTTGGCCAAATAAATGCGTCCGCCCTCTTCGATCACGAATTCATTAAGTCGATCAACAATATTCTGTGTATGTTTTGCAGAGTATGGCAAATCGATGCAAACCGTAAAACCCGGCTTAGGAAACGAAAGCATTCCCTCTCCCTCGGCACCAAGATCCTTCACCACGCAGAGCAACGGCTGCGCGTCGAGGCTGCGCAGCAAATCGAAGAAACGCAAAACGGCGTAGCCCTCGTTTTCATGCGATAACACACATTGATACTGAATCAAGCCGCGCTTGCCGTACAAACGATTCCAATCGTGCAGACGATCGAGCGGGTAAAAGAACGCCTCCGGATGCGTGATCCCCACACGGTTGCGATGCGTCAGCGAATGCAAGCGATTGTTGATTCGCCCCGTAAAGCCATTCAAAAACCACGACGGCGCATTTCGCGGCACCGTCAGCGCTTTGCGCGACTTCGGCGCACGGCGCGGCGCTTCGTCTTCATCCGCCCAGCGCCCGAGCATCAAAATTCCGCGCTCGCGCCCGGGCTGCGTCAAACAATCGACCCAAGCCACACTAAAGGGCCAGCGTGACCCAGAACTGTGTAGGGCCGGCAAAAGTGCTGCGAGATTGTCGAAATGCTTTTGCTTTTGCCAAATCCACGGTGACGACACGCGCGCCATCTGTAACTCGACTTCGAGAATGTGCCCCGTAAGCCCAAGCCCACCGATCGTCGCATAAAAAAGCTCTGCTTCCTGAGACGCCGAACATTCGAGCACGCGCCCGTCGGCAACGCGCATTTTTAAGGCGCGCAAATGCGCACCAAAAGAACTATCGCGGTGATGATTCTTCCCATGCACGTCCGCCGCCACGCAACCCCCGAGCGTCGCAAACTGCGTACCCGGACTCACCGGAACAAAAAAGCCGCGTGACAAAAAAATGTGGAACAGATCGCGAAGTGAAACTCCAGCTTCGGCACGAAGCAAGCCGCTTTCTTCATCAAAATACAAAATGCGATCGGCAAACCGCGTGCTCAGCGCAGGCCCAAAATCAGGCGCAGGCAGCGAAGCATCGCCATACGAACGCCCCAAACCGCGACTCAAAACTGCTTGCGCCGAGGCCTCTTCGAGATTGTGCGAAGCAAGCTCGCGCGCGACGACGCGAGCCACGCGACCCCAACCGGTAAGAACACGCTGTCCGACACGAGGAAGTGTTGACTCGCTCTCCGCCACAAACTCGGCGTGCGCCGAAGTCTCTGCCACAGAAACGTCCGCCGACAAAACGACGGAAGAGTCGTCGGCTGCATGCGTCGGATCCACTTCGCCTTCTTTATTCATCACAATCACTCGCCTGTGAACTCGAATCCCGACGCATTCTCAAGAGCGATCCAAGCTTGTGCGAGCGCTTTAGCGAAGCATCTTGCGGCGGATCGAAAGCCCAATCAAACCCAGACCCAGCAACAATGCACTGCCCGGCTCGGGCACCAACGCAACATCCCAGCCAATATCTTGCAATCCGGCATAATCGAGATCGGTCAAAAGCTTGCGCGTGCCGATCATGATGCTCGGATCAAGCGCCGCCTCCTGCGACGTCGCGGTGCCCACCACGGTGCTCATCGTACCGTTGGCCCAGTGACCAAGCCCACCGTCGAGCGGAACATTGCCACCGTATTCGGCAACAGAGTTCGTGCCCGTAAATTGGCCACTCGAAGTCTGATTCTGCCAAGGCGTCTCTTGCCCCGGCGTCCCACTTCGAATTCCAATACCAAGAATGTGCAAAAGCTCATGGAGCGTTACCGACCAAAAGTCGTCTTCCGTGGCACTCGGCGAACTTGAAAGATCGCCAAAATGCCAGCTCTGCCCCGAATCCAGCGATGTATCGAAGGTGATCGCGCCGCCCCACCACGCCGACTCCGTCGCCGTCGGTCCGCGCGTTTCGCCGGACTCACCGCGATAGCGAGCTTGATCGCAAAGGTTGCCCGGCGAGCCGAAGCAGGCCGTCACCGCATAGCCACCCGGTCCTGCTTGCGCAAGCGTCGGCGAAGCGAGATCGCGGCCTCCCGCAAAAATCACGAGTGTGTTGGCCGGAATCGTCGGATCATAAACCGTTTGCGTCGCCCCCGTGCCCGGATGCGTGAAGGTGATCTGCCAGTGTTCCGGTGCGACCGGCGTAATCGCGCCGAGGGTGTCCGGCATGTTGTCACCGACGGAAGCAAGCGCCGCTTCAAAGACATCCTTCTTGGCCTGCGTGTTGAAGAAATTGAGCGTGTCGTAGGTGTAATCGACGACGAAAGAAAGTGCTTTGGCCTGAGGCGCTGCGAGCCCCGTCGCAAAAAAGAAAAACGCAAACACCCAAAATCCGGCTCCGACTTTCCATTGTCTCATCGCGGTCTCCCTGCTCGTTGAAATCGTTGAAATCGTTGAAATCCGTTGCAATCGTGACATCGTTGAAATGCTCTTGGCATTTTGAAACGCTTCCATGCCCTTGAATGTTTGGCCACGCCTTGAAACCACACCGGTCGCGAAGTTTTTTGAAGTCTCGCGCGCTGCGCCAGTGTACTACGTCACAGTCTTTTACGGCGCAGCCAAAAACAATCTTTACGTCGGAATCGCAAAAAATAGGCTCAGCACTTCGCGCTTCGTGCTTTGATAGGGCAACCTCCCGCAAAAAACGCACAAACATCAAAGGCTTTTGAAGAAAACACGCAATGCCAATCGAAGTCGTTCATAACCCGGAAGACCCGCGCCTTGCCGAGTATCGCTGGGTTACAAATCCTGACGCACTTTTGAGTCACGGACATTTCGTCGCGGAAGGCCGCTTCATCGTGCAGCGGCTTCTTGCAAGCCCGCGCTTTCGTACACGCTCCGTTTTGCTCACCAAGGCACTTTGGCAGAGCATCGAACCCGAACTCGACTCCGCCACACTCGAAGCGACACCCATTTATGTCGCCCCCCAAGCGATCTTGAGCGCCCTCACGGGCTTTGCGTTTCATCGCGGCTGTCTGGCCCTCGGAGAGCGACGCAGCGACGAAAGCATCGACGAATCTGCTGCCGTGCCGGCGCACGCATCTTCGTCCCACGTCGCCTCGTGCATCGTCATCCTTGAAGACATCATCAACCCCGACAATATGGGTGGCATTTTTCGTAACGCCCAAGCCTTTGGCATCGACGCAATCTGGCTAAGCCCGCGCTGCGTCGATCCGCTGTATCGAAAAGCGATTCGCGTTTCGATGGGCGCCGCACTGCATGTGCCGTTCTTTCGCCTTCAAGACTGGGAAAACATTTTCGACCGACTCGCGGCACAGCATTTCTGCTCCGTGGCCCTCACGCCGAGTTCCAAGGCAATCCACATCGCGCAGATCACACACCAAAGTGTGTCAAACCAAAGTCCCGCGCAACGCTTCGCGCTCTTTTTGGGCGCCGAGGGCACAGGGCTTAGCGAGTTCGTCTTGACGCGCGCAACAATGCAGGTGCAAATCCCAATCCGCGCCGAAGTCGATTCTCTCAACGTGGCCACGGCTTCCGGCATCGCCATGCACCACTTCACACAACTTCGCACGCACGAGCGCAGCCATGAAGCTTCGTAAACTCGTCTGGGATCTTTGCTTTCCGCTGGGATTTCTTTTGCTGGCCGCGAACTTCGCCGTCGGAAAACCCGAAATCCTCGAAAAAATCACACCGTGGCTCGACACCTTTTTACCGATGCTCTTCGCCTTGCTGGTTTTCATGGCCTGGCGCTTCCATCGCGGGCGCGTCGTCTTTGCCGCGCTCACGCTCGGTCTCGCGTATGCACTTCTTGCAACACCATTTGGCGATCGCTTCGCACCCGAGGAGCGCGGTCTTTTGTCGAACGCGCTCTTGCTCGTGATCGCCTTCAACTTCACCGCTTTGGGCTCGATGCAAGATCGCGGCGTTTTCGGTCGCTGGGGAGTTTTCATGACGAGCGGGATCGCCATTGAAAGCGTCCTGCTCTTTTCCACTCTGCCCAAATCAAGCGCGGCGTTTCAGACCTTCTTGCAAACACCGCTCTTCGACGACGTCTTTCGCTTTGTGCCTGGCTTCCTTGCCACGGCCATCGGCGTCGGCACGACACCAAACCTTGTCCTCGTCGTGCTCGCGGTAGCCATGAGCAGTCTGGCCATCGCCTTTCTTTGGCGCCACACACTCGTCGAAGCGGGTTTGTTTTGGGCGCTTCTCGCAAGCGTCCTCGCTTTGCGCGCCTTCCGCGTCGATGCGCACTTACAAACCCATTTTGCGCTCGCCGGCATCCTCTTGTTTTTCTCGGTGCTCGAATTTTCTTATGCGCTGGCTTATCGCGACGAGCTTACGGGGCTTCCGGCGCGGCGCGCGCTCTACGAAACCTTCAAAGGCCTGGGCAGCCGTTATGTGATTGCCATGGTCGATGTCGATCACTTCAAAAAGTTCAACGATCGCCACGGTCACGACGTCGGAGATCAGGTTTTGAAGCTCGTCGCAAGCCATCTCGCAAAAGTCGGCGGCGGTGGGCGCGCCTTTCGCTATGGCGGCGAAGAGTTTTCCATCGTCTTTCCGGGTCGCGACCTCGACGAAGCCGTGCCCCATCTCGAAGAGCTTCGCGAAGAAATCGAGCAAAGCCGCTTCACCCTGCGAAGCCCGCTTCGACCCAAGAAAAAACCTCTTGAAAAAAGCAAAGTGACCAAGCGAATCGAAAACCGCGCGCGCCCGCGCGCGCTTGGCGTCACAGTCAGCATCGGAGTGGCCATGGCCGACTCTTCCGCAAGTGATCCCGAGCAAGTTCTCAAAGAAGCCGATCGCGCACTCTACTGCGCAAAGCAAGCCGGCCGAAACTTCGTCTTCATTCAAAAGAGAATGACCAAGCGCCGCAAGAAACCCAAAGCCTGAACCCTCAAGCCGCAAGAAAAAAGAAGAGGCCACGCGTCGAAGACGCAAAAAGACGCCGCTCAGCCTTTTTCTTGCATTGTGGGGGACGCGCGCAAAAGAAAAGGGAACTTTCCTTGCTGATGCGCACACTGCGCACCAATCGACGCGCACAAACCCCTGGAATTTCTCGAATTTCCTTGCAGATGCGCGCTGCGCACCAATCGACGCGCGCAAAAGAAAAGCGCCCGTGGAATTTCTCCACGGGCGCTTTGGAATTGCAAACTCTTACTTCTGGCTTAGCTCGATCGGCGGCGGCTTGCGACGAGACCAATCAAACCACCCAGCACGAGCAAGGCCGTCCCAGGCTCGGGAACATACACCGCGCTGTAGAACGATCCCCTGAGGTTCCACCACGAGTTATGTGCACCACCCGATGCCGCACTGTCTGCCAAGATGTCGCCGTTGCTCGAGAAGAACAACGAAGAGGTAGCCGTCGAGAAGTTCACTGCATTATTGAAAATGAAGTTCCGAAGCGGGCGCTGTGCAAACTGACCCGAGCCCGTAACCTTCGCCACTTCCCAGTCTGTATTGCCCTCTTTCCAGTTCAGCCCCACAGACAAAGAGCCTTGCGAACAACCAGAGGCCGAAGACGTACAATCGACATAACCGAAGTTATGCACGTTCGCCATCTGGCCGGCATAAGCAGCATTCGCATTTCCACGAGCTGCACCGCTCCAAGTAATCGTTCGAGTCGCTGTGGCCCAAGTGCCAAGTGCCTGAAGCCCCGTCGGATCATAGGAACCACCGCAAGTCACAGTCCGAACCGGCTGGCCCGTCACCGAAATCGACCCTGGACAATTGGGCGAGCTCGACGTATCCGCCATCACGCCGCGCGTGTGCATATGCACACGAACATCGCCGCCGAATAGTGGGATGCTCGCACTCTGTGTGTGCTGCTCGTTCGAGAACCAAATCAAGCTTACCTGGCCACCATCGTCGGGAGTTCCGTTTCCATCCGCATCGGCAAAACGAAGCACCATGCCGCCGTTCCATAAAGCCGCCGGAATCGTGTACTCACCACCACTCGGCCCCTTGCCCGCATTGAACGTGATGGCAGTATGCGTAATGTGGTTCCCGTCTGTCTGACGATTATCCCCCGCCGGCACACCACCTGCGCAGCGTACGAAGTTACCTGCACCAAGCGGCGTGTCCGTATTACGGAACAAGGTGCCGCAGCCTGATGTCGGACCAGAGTTCCAGTCGAGTGTGGTCGGGCGAAGATCGAAGACCACATTCCAGTGACCCGCCTGCGCGTCCGACGGAGCAAACCAAAGGCCTGCTACGCCCAGCGCGCCCACTACAAAAGCCGCAAAGGCTTTCCCTAGAATTTTTTGGCTTTGCTTTTTCATTTTTTCTATCTCCTTTTTCCTTTTTCTCAGAGCGCCCTGCGCACGCTCTACTTCTATTTCCTGGCAGCAACTTGCAAAATTACGCCTGAACCTGCTTGCGACGCCCTGCGACGATCAGACCAAGCAAACCCACGCCAACCAAGAGCGCCGTGCTCGGCTCGGGCACGATGCTCAAGATCGTAATCGACATGGTTGCGATCACCGGAATATTGGTCGAACCAAACTCGCGCAAGAAGGCCGACGTCACCAAGTTGATGGTCGAGCCGACTTCCGTGATATAAGCGCCGTCCCAGAAGTTTCCGGTAATCGTGGCGATGTTCGTGTTCGCGAAAGTATTCGTCCCCGTATTATTTGAAACGAACGCTTGGCCCGTCGTCCAACCATTGCCCCAGCCCGACATCGGAAATTTTGTAGTGAACACATTGTTGTTGTAATCGCCAAACATGCTCAAGGGCAAAGTCAAGAGCGGAGCCATAGTCGTCGGCGGCATGGTCAACGTCGGTGCACCCGAATACAAGTGCGCATTCACCTGCAAACCCATGAGTCCACCAAATCCACCAGCGGGAACGCAGTTATTTACATTGGCACCGCCCATCGGACAGTTCGGACCTGTTCCGGGCGCCCCAGTCCAAGCCGGGCCGAAGTTTCCGGCAAAGTTTTTTCCCGTTAGCGTGACCGGGCCGAGCGGATGAAGCGAAGCGGGGAGA
>CAYRID010000056.1:0-17565 GCA_964424225.1 uncultured Geobacter sp. | reverse complement strand
CTCGTCGTTGTGTCCGCCGACACAGGAGAGCGTGTTTCGTTTCGCAGTGGTTTCGTTTGTAATTCTTGTACGCGTACGCTTTTACCTCCGACGCCGGCACTGTTTTCTTTTCATAGCCCGCTCGGTGCTTGCGAGACGTGCCAGGGATTTGGGCGCACGAGCGCGATCGATTACGAGCGTGTTGTTCCCGATCCGCGCAAGACATTGCGTGAACATGCCATTGTGATTTTTTCGACGAAGACAACGCGTGGTGTATATCGAGATCTACTCAACGCTTGCGATGATCTCAATATCCCGACCGACCAGCCATTTGAAAAGCTTTCTGCACAACAACGCAAGCTGATCTTTGAAGGCGACGGCGGAGAGTGGTATGGCGTGCGCGGATTTTTTGAATATCTCGAACGCAAGAAATACAAAGTACAAAATCGTGTCATGATTGCGCGCTATCGCAAGTTTGAAACTTGCCGCGCTTGCGACGGTCAACGTTTGCGACCCGAGGCTTTGGCCGTGTTGCTCGACGGAAAAACGATTGGTGAAGTCTCCGCATGGACGCTCGAATCGTTTGCACGGTGGCTTGCGAGGATCGCACTCGATTCTGCACAGCAAGCCCGAGCTGGGCGTTTGCTCCGCGAGTTGAGTGCACGCGCTGCAATGGCGGTGCATGTAGGACTTGGTTATCTCACGTTGAGTCGTCAAATGCGCACACTGTCCGGCGGTGAAGCGCAGCGCGTGCAACTTTCAAAGGCGCTGGGCGGTGCACTGACTTCATCGCTGTATTTGCTGGATGAACCCTCGATCGGCCTTCATGCACGCGATGTGGCGCGGTTACTTGAAACGATTCGCGGCATTCGCGATCAGGGTAACACCGTCGTTATGGTCGAACATGCGCCGGAGCTGATTGCGGCCGCAGACCACGTCATTGACCTTGGCCCCGGAGCAGGACGCTTGGGCGGAGAAGTCATTGCGCAAGGTACAGTCGCAGAAGTTCGTGCCAATCCAAAGTCGAAGACGGGTACCGTCTTGTGCGAAGGATACACACTAAAGCGTTTAAAAAAATTTACGCCACACGACGAGTTGGTTGTTGTGGGTGCACGCGAAAACAACTTGAAAAATCTGACAGTGCGAATTCCGCTCGGGCAGTTGGTGGTGGTGACGGGCGTGTCGGGTGCCGGGAAATCGACCCTCGTGAATTCGGTGCTCGTTGGCGGTTTGCAGCGGCGTTCGGATCGCGGCGCTTGCGACGAGATTCGCGGAACAGAGCACGTGTCGGAAGTTGTGGTGGTGGATGCGGCATCGCTTGCGCGCAGCCCGCGATCCAATCCCGCGACGATTTCGAAAGCATTCGATGGTGTTCGGCGGCGTTTTGCAGCCACTGCGGAAGCGACACGGATGGGTGTTGAAGCCGGTTGGTTTTCATTCAATCGTCCAGGAGGTCGTTGCGAAGCCTGCGAAGGGACGGGCGAGATTGCCGTCGATATGCAGTTTCTCGACGATGTACGTGTGATTTGCGAGCAATGCGATGGCACGCGCTATCGCCGCGAGGCACGTGCGATTTTTTTGCAGCAACGCAATATTGTGGAAGTGCTCGCATTGACGCTCGAAGAAGCTTGCGAAGTTTTTCGGGGCGACACGAGCATTGCGGGTAAGATCAAACCTTTCGTGGACGTCGGGCTTGGTTATTTGCAGCTTGGCCAACCGCTTTCGACGTTGTCGTCGGGCGAAGCGCAGCGCTTGCGACTTGGGCTTGCTCTGGCCGAAGGCAAACCGCGCACGTTGTATGTGCTTGACGAACCGACGACCGGCCTTCACCCCAGCGATATCCAAGTGCTTTTGCATTGTTTCGATTCACTTCTTGCGAGGGGAGCCAGTGTACTCGTGGTCGAACACAATCTTGAATTGATTCGCAGTGCAGACCATTTGATTGATCTGGGTCCAGAGGGAGGGCCCGGCGGCGGGCGCCTCATCGCGGCGGGAACACCGACGGAGATCGCAGCAAACCACGAATCCATTACGGGCGCAGCCTTGCGCGCATGACCAAATCGTTGTGTGAAAATTAAACGCGTTCCGGTCGTGATGCGTGACTTTGCGTGCAGCGCGGCATGGTGCTCTTTTGCACAGTTTTGCACTCAAATTGCTCTTTTTGCGTCCAAGGTTTAAAGGGAGGGTGCAGAAAGAAGCGGCAAAGAATTGCGCTTGGCTTCGTAGTCGACAAAACTACTTGAGCTTTCTTAGCTGAATGTTGGATTGTTTTAATGCAGAAGTTCGTATGTGCTGTTGAGGGGTTATGCCGAATTCGAATTTTCAAGTTCAAGGCGTAGAACGCTTTGCGGAAGTACAACCGCGCGTTGCGCGTTGTCTCGAAGCGCACGGCGTGCTTGGAGTGTTGTTGATCGATGCCAGTTCGCTGAATAAAGTCGAGCGCTATTACGGTACCGAAGCGTTCGAAACGATTCGCGAGCGCCTTGGCAATTTGGTGCGCGACATCAGCAAGAGCTTTCTTGACGCGAGTGAGCTGATTGTCACCGACGGATTTGGTGTGAACGAAGTGGCCATTTTCATTTCTCGGCCGCGAAGCGATCATCGTTTTTATCGCGAAGAATTACCGTCGCTGGTTGAAGCGTTTCGTATGCATCTTAGTCGCCAAAGCACACGCATTGCGTATCCCTATGTGCGGAATGTGTCGCGACTGCCTGCGGGCTTTTCGGTGCTTCTTTATAATCCAGGTTTGGGAATCACCGGCCAAGTGATGCAGTCGGTTGCGCTTGCACGTGAAGACGCGAAGTTAAATGCACAAATTGAAGTTCGTCGGCAGCGACAGCAAATCGTGCAAATGATTCTCGCGGAAAGTTTGTATTCGGTTTATCAACCCATCTATCAATTGCAATCCAAGAACGTTTTCGGCTATGAGGCGTTGATTCGCGGTGGCGAACAAGCGGTCTTGTTCGATCCCGACGACATTTTCAAGAACGCTTTCGATTTCGATCTGACGTTTGAGCTCGATTGTCTGTGTCGTCGCGTGGCACTTCGCGGTGTCACAGGCAAGAATCTCGGCGGCAAGCTTTTCCTCAACTGCCTTCCGACGGCCATTAAAGATCCGGGCTTTCAGGGGGATGAGTTACGGCACTTGCTTGGCGCGACGTCACTGCGTCCGAGCGATATCGTGCTTGAAATTTCGGAACAAGAATCGATTAGCAATTTTTCGTTATTTCGTGAAATTCGCGATCGCTATTCGCATCTTGGTTTTCAGATTGCTGTTGACGATGTGGGCGTGGGCTTTTCGAGTTTGGAATCGATTATCGAACTTGCGCCGAATTACATCAAAGTGGATATCGCATTGGTGCGTAACATCGACACCGATCGTCCGCGACAAGAAATGCTTCGCACTTTGAATGAACTCGCTCGAAAACTCGGGGCGGAGATCATTGCAGAAGGCATTGAGCGCCCAGCAGAACTCGACACCATCAAGAAAATCGGTATCCGCTATGGGCAAGGTTTCTTGCTTGGGCGTCCCGCGCAGCTGCCGTAATGCGCCTTCCACCTTGCTGACTTCAATGTCTCAAAGATCAAGATGCTTGCGCGCAATTTCTGCCCAGTTTCCCGTCGGTTCGAGTTGCACGTAGCGGCGCCAATGCTCTTTTGCGCGCCGCCGCATTCCCATTTTTTCATAGAGTAAAGCCATGTTGAGCTGCGCTTCGGCATACATGGGGTCGGAGCGTATGCACGTTTTGTAGCAGCGGATCGCGGCTTCGTTTTGATTTTCTTCTTCGAACAAACTGCCAAGGTTGTAATGACCTTCGACATGTTCGGGATCAAGTTGCGTGGCTCGTTCATAACAAGCGCGTGCTTCTTTGCGGCGTCCTTGGTTGTAGTACACCGTTCCAAGGTTGCAGTGTGCATCGGCAAAATTGGGATCAATGCGAATTGCGTTTTGATAGGCAGCGATGGCTTCGTCATAAGTTTCGGCTGATGAATCGGCAAGGCAGCCGCGTTCGAACCAATCGAGTGCCGTCTCGGGTGCATCGTCGCGTGCATCAAAAAAATTTTCGAGCAAGATAATTTCGCGTTCGTTCGTCGGTGGAGCGGCCGAAAAATCAATGACGTGTTGTCCGCTTGGCTCGATGAGTCCGCCACCGTGACGTAGCACGATCCGGCTTGAGCCCTCGACCCACACCCGCAGCGATCCGAGCGGGCTCTCGAGGTCGGGCATTTTTTCGCGGATCAAGGCGATATTGTGGCGGATGCGCCGTAGTGGAATGCCGCATTGCAATAAGCCAAGTACGGTTTTGATATACGCGAGATCACGAAAATCGAGTGCTGCCTCGCCGTCGTGTACAGCGCTCGGCTGCAACAAGCCAGTGCGCTCCCAGGAGCGCAAGCGCGCGGAGGAGATCCGCAAAATTTTCGATGCATCGCGGTAGCTATAGGTCGTCATCCTCGTCGCAGAGTACAACGCAAACCGTGAGGGTCGTATTCTTTTTGCTCGTATTTGTAAGTTTTTGAGACTTCGCGCTGTGGGGGGGGGCGTGTGAATGCTGCGGGCATGAAAACTCGGTGCCCATTTTGTGCTGCGGAGGGAGGTTTGATTCGTGCTCGCCCGCATGGTGGATGCGTCGGGCTTACTGTGCAGCGAGTGCGAAGGCCGCTTGTGCGACGACGTCGTTTTCAAACAAGATGCGCACTTCCCAGCGCCCTGGCTTCGTGCGCATCGACGGTGTGATTGCGAGCTGTGCGGTCATTGTACGCTTTTTTGTGTCGATTTCTTCCTTGCTGATGAGATGACCTTGTGGGTCAAACCATTGCGCCTCAAAGCGGTGCTTGGATTTATAAAATCGCGGGTGATCCAGATAATGCGTACCGATGGAGCCAGACCAAGTAATTTTTTTTTGTGTCGAATCGACCTGCAGCATGGCCTTCGCTTTGCCCGTCGACGCAGATGTGCTGGATGCGGAGGTGTCCGCGCTTGCTTGCAACTTGGCATTTTCGACGAGTGGAAAGTCGATTTTTTCTACTTCCCAAGTTGCATCTTCCTTCATTGTGCCGGAGTCGCGGAAGAGTGCGGCGGCGCGATCGAGGTAAAAAATGGCGCGCGCCGGATCGCCGGCCGCCTTGTAGGCCAGTCCAAGACGGTACAAGAGTTGTGGGCGATCGGGGTCTAACACCAAAGTGCGACGATAGGATTGGATGGCTTCTGTGTGACGCCCGAGTTTTGTGAATAGCAAGCCGGCTTGGTACGGCGGGCGCGGGTCGCTCGGCGAGCGCGCTTCGGCTTGCTGTAAAAGTTCGAGTGCGGCTTGGTTTTCGCCGGCTGCTTCCCGCGCGCTGCTTTGGTCGAGCAGGGCCTGTGCGAGCGTGCGATCAAAAGCAGCGCGTTCGATGCGCAGCGTCGATTGGCGCGATTCGCGCAGCAGGGTGAGGCGTTGCTGCGCGCGGTAAAACATTTCGATGAGATCCGGAGAGACCGTCACCGACTTGTGTAGATTGGGAAGCTCGAGACGTACCGTTTTGGCGCGCTCTTTGACTTCGGGATGTGTATACAGATACGGTGGAATTTGAATTTCGCTGCGCTCGCTTGCGAGTGCGATGCGTTCGAAAAAGCGTGCCATTCCCTCGGCGTCGTAGCCTGCGCGCGTCATGAAAGTCATGCCGAGTTGGTCCGACTCGGCTTCAAATTCACGGCTGTACGAAAGTTGCAAGGCTACGTTTGCGGCCTGGGCCATGATCATGGGGCCTGCATTTTCGGCCGCGACGCTGGCGGCGATGCCGGTGATTGCAGCTAGCAAATTCGGTAACGCCATTTTTTGTTGCTGACGCACATAGTGACGTCCTTTGATGTGCCCAATTTCATGCGCCATCACGCCCGCTACTTCGTCGATCGACACTGCAGAGAGTAGGGTCTCGCTGTGGAAGTAGATGTAGCCGCCGGGGACCGCAAAGGCGTTGAGCCGCGGGTCATCGATGACGCGAAAACGATACAGGAAGGGTTGCGAATCGATGGTTTGCACGATGCTTTGTCCAAGCTCGAATAGAAATTCCGTAACGATTGGATCTTGGATCACGCGCAATTCTTTTTGGATAGCGCGATCGACGGCAAAGCCGAGTTCGCGTTCATCTTCCACACTGATGTCGGCGCCAGTGAGCTTGGCGATTGGGCTCACGCGCTCGGATTCGGGCACGGGCGGCGTGTCCGTGGCACAAGCGAGAAGGGCGAGTAGCAAGCCGCTGCTCAGGTGATGCAGAAAACGGTTTAGTTTCCGTCGGTGCACGAGGCCGGTTGCCATCGTAGGATCGGCTTGCGCGCCGCCTGCGTTTCGTTGAGGCGGCCAAGCCGCGTGTGGTGTGGAGCGCCGTGCAAGAGATCGGGAGTTTCGCGCGCTTCGCGTTCGATTTCGAGTAGCGCATCGATGAAGCGATCGAGGCCTTCGAGACTTTCGCTTTCGGTCGGTTCGATCATGAGTGCGCCCGCGACGACGAGAGGAAAGTAAGTGGTGGGTGGGTGATAGCCGTAATCAATGAGGCGCTTAGCGATGTCAAGCGTGGTGACACCCGTTGGTTTTAGATTTTGATCCGAGAGTACGCACTCGTGCATCACCGGCTGGTCGATCGGCACGGCATATTTCGTGCGTAGGCGGGCGAGTGCGTAATTTGCATTGAGTACAGCCATCTCAGCGATCTGTTTTATGGCATCGGGCCCAAGGCTGCGGATATAAGTGTAGGCGCGTACGGCCATCGCCACATTGCCAAAGTGCGCGTGCACGCGGCCAATCGACTGCGGACGGTTTTTGTCGAGGGTGAAACTTGCGTTTTGCGCAGTCTTGCTTCGAACGATGACGGGTGAGGGCAGGAAAGGAGCCAAGAATGCTTTGGCTCCCACGGGCCCTGCGCCAGGGCCTCCGCCACCGTGCGGTGTTGAAAAAGTTTTGTGTAGATTAAAGTGCATTACGTCGATGCCGAGATCGCCCGGGCGCGCCACGCCCAAAATGGCATTCAAGTTGGCGCCGTCGCCGTACACGAGCCCGCCGCCTTGATGCACGATCTCGGCAATCTCGGCGATATGGGTCTCAAACAGTCCAAGCGTATTGGGGTTCGTAATCATGATGGCCGCTACGTCGGGGCCCATCACGGCGCGCACGGCTTCTGGATGCAGAACTCCGTCGGAGCCGGAGGCGACGGGAATCACTTCGTAGCCGTTGAGTGCTGCGCTGGCAGGATTCGTTCCGTGTGCTGTATCGGGAATGATGACACGCTTGCGTTGGTTGCCGCGGCTTTCGTGATACGCACGAATCATCATCATGCCGACGAGTTCACCTTGCGCACCGGCAGCGGGCTGCAGGCTCACGCAATCCAGTCCGCTGATTTCGGCGAGATCGCGTTCGAGTTCCCAGAGGAGTTGCAAAATGCCTTGCGAAAGCTCCGGTGGCTGCATGGGATGCATCTGCGCAAAACCCGGCAGCGCCGCAGCGGCTTCGTTCACGCGTGGATTGTATTTCATCGTGCATGAACCCAGCGGATAGATGCCTTGGTCCACCGCCGCGTTCCACGTCGAAAGTCGCGTGAAGTGGCGCACGACATCGACTTCGGAAACCTCGGGGAAGTTTGGTAGGTCGTCACGAATGAGTGTCGGTGACAGCACTTGCTTGGCATCGATTGCGGGGACATCGCACTCGGGCAGTGAATAGCCGATGCGACCCGAACGCGATCGCTCAAAGATCAGAGGCTCTTCGAAGCTGATGCCGTTCGTGGCGTTTCCTGCGCGAATTTCACGTTTTTGATGCGCGCTCATTTTGTGCCTCCTGCCAGCGCGGCGAGCAAGCGATCAATCGCTTCGCGCGTGGTGAGTTCCGTCACGCAAACGAGAATGCTGTTTTTCCACGGTGCCTTGTCGTAGGCCGAGAGATCAAGGCCGCCGAGGCAGCCCGCTTTTTGTGCGCGTTCGAGCGCAGCCGAACTTGAATCGGCGACGCGCACCACAAATTCGTTGAATGTTGGGGCGCTATACACAAGATTGAGTTGGTTCATTTGGCGAATGCGCGATTTCGCGTATTCGGCTTTCGCGAGATTGAGTTCGGCGAGTTTGCGCAGTCCTACGCGCCCAAGCAAGGAGAGATAGATCGTCGCCATCATTAGGCACAAGCCTTGATTCGTGCAAATGTTTGAAGTCGCTTTTTCGCGACGAATATGTTGTTCGCGTGTCGAGAGCGTGAGCACGAAGCCGCGCCGTCCCTCCGCATCCGTCGTTTGACCACAAATTCGACCTGGCAATTGGCGAAGGAAACTTTTTTGTGTTGCAAGAAAACCAAGGTGCGGTCCGCCAAAACTCATCGGCACGCCAAAACTTTGCGCTTCGCCGCAAACGATGTCTGCTCCCAGCGCGCCCGGCGGCGCGAGGAGCGCCATCGACAGAGCCTCTGTCACGCTGACGACGAGTAGCGCGCCGTGGGCATGTGCCGTTTTCGCGATTTTTTCAAGATCCTCGATGCAGCCGACGAAGTTGGGTTGCTGAATCACGATGCACGCAGTTTGTGTGTCGATCGCAGTTTCGATGCCTTGCGTGCGTCCACTTTCGTCGAGTGCTGCGACCTGGATTTCTGCACCAAGACCCTTTAGATAAGTGCGAACCACTTCCGTGTAATGGGGATGTAGTCCGTCGGTGAGCACGATTTTCGAGCGCTGCGTAACGCGCATCGCCATAAGCACGGCTTCGGCGGTGGCCGAGGCTCCGTCGTACAGCGAAGCGTTGGCGACTTCGAGACCCGTCAGATCGCAAATCATCGTTTGCCATTCGAAGATGGCCTGTAGCGTACCTTGTGCAAACTCGGGTTGATAAGGTGTGTAGGCGGTCAAGAACTCGGCGCGACTCACGAGCGGCGCGATGATGCTCGGAATGAAATGCGGGTATACGCCAGCTCCGAGGAACCAATCCTGCGAAAGGGCATTTGCATTTTTTGACGCAAATTTATGTAGGATGCGCAAAATTTCTTGCTCGCTTTGTGCAGCAGGTAGATCAAGTCTGCGCGCAAGACGAAATTTTTCTGGAATCATACGAAACAGTTCAGTGACTGATTTCGCGCCAATCGTACCGAGCATCTGTTGGATGTCGGCCTCGGTGTGGGGGATGTAGCGCATCAAGAATTACGATCGGTGATGTGGCGCGCGTATGCGGCCGCGTCGAGCAATTGCCCGATTTCGGCTTCGTTGCTGGGTGCAATCGAGACGATCCACCCGTCGCCGTAGCAATCGCTATTTACGAGTTCCGGTTGGCTCACGAGGGCTTGGTTGACTTCGATGACCTCGCCCGACACCGGCGCATACAAGTCCGAAACCGCTTTCACCGATTCGATGACACCAAACGGTTGACCCTTTTTTACGTCGCTGCCGACTTCCGGAAGCTCCACGAAAACGATGTCGCCAAGTTGTTGCTGTGCGTAGTCGGTGATGCCGATGAAGCAATGATCTTCTTCATCGCGCAGCCATTCGTCTTCCTCGGAATAACGAAGATCATCCGGGATTTCGGTGTCGGACATGGGTAACACTCCTCTAAAAGCGGAAAGATCATTACTGTTTTTCGGTGGCTTTTCCAGACAGATTCAACGCAGATTTTTTCCTTGCACTGCGCACGAAGGGTGTGGCGAGAACGCGCGCTTTGAGGCCGCGGTTCCGTACAAGAATTTCGAATTCACTGCCGATCGCAGCGAGCGTGGGCGGGACATACGCAAGTCCAATTGCTTTGCCAAGCGACGGAGAGTGCGTTCCCGAAGTAACGACACCGACAGTTTTACCTTGATGTGTGACGGGATATTCTGCGCGTGCGATGCCGCGTTCGAGAAGCTCGAAGCCCACGAGTTTGCGCGAAAGGCCGGCGGCGTCGCTACGGCGCCGGATGGCTTCAGCGCCGAGAAAACCGCCGCGATCAAGCTTGACGAAACGTTCGAGTCCCGCTTCAAGCGGCGAGGTGGTGTCATCAAGTTCATGTCCGTAGAGCGGCAGGGCGGCTTCGAGGCGAAGTGTGTCGCGTGCGCCCAAGCCGGCGGGTTCGATGCCCGCGCTTTGTCCCGCATCGAGTAAAATTTCGAAAAATCGCGCTGCGTCGGTGGCGGCTACATAAAGTTCAAAGCCGGGAGAACCGGTGTAGCCCGTGCGTGCAATCAAAGCTTCGATGCCGGCGACCTTACCGACGACAAAGCCAAAGCGCTTAATCTGTGAGAGATCTACGTCGGTGAGAGGGCTGAATACGGAATCGGCCGCCGGGCCTTGCAAGGCGAGCAACCCCGTTGTTTCACTGCGATCGTCGATGGTGACCGAGAACTTCTTTGTGTTTTCGCGTATCCACGCCAAATCTTTTTCGATGTTCGAGGCGTTGACACACAGGAAAAACTCGTGCTCACCGAGGCGATGTACGGTGACATCATCGACGCAGCCACCGTCGGTGTTGCAAAGCAGTCCATAACGAATTTGATTGTTTTGTAGCGACTCGATCGGACAGGTGACGAGCCATTCGAGCGCAGCGCAGGCGTCTTGGCCCGTGAAGTAGATTTGTCCCATATGCGAAACATCGAAAAGGCCGACGCGCTCGCGCACGGCAAGATGCTCGTCGATAACACCGCGGTACTGTACGGGCATTTCGAATCCCGCAAACGGCACCATTCGTGCGCCAAGTTTTTGATGCAAAGCAAAGAGTGGCGTGCGCTTGAGTTCGGTCACAGTCCCTCGCGAATTTTGTAGGCATTCAAAGTATTGTGTAACAACATCGTGATCGTCATCGGACCGACGCCGCCTTTGGGCGGAGTGACGAGCTTGGCAATGCCTTGCATGGCTTCGAAATCGACATCGCCGACGAGTTTGTCGCCGATGACGTTGACACCGACGTCGATGACGGCCGCGCCCGGTTTTACCCAATCGGCTTTTACCATTCGCGCGCGCCCGACGGCTGCGATGACGACATCGGCTTCGCGTACGACGGCGGGCAGATCTTGGGTTCGCGAGTGGCAGATTGTGACGGTGGCGTTGCGTTCGAGTAGAAGCTGCGCCACGGGTTTTCCGACGATGTTGCTGCGTCCGATGACCACGGCGTGCGCGCCTTCGAGTGCGACGTGGTGGCGATCGAGAATTTCCATGATGCCAAGCGGTGTGCAAGCGCGGTGTCCAGGAATGCCGAGCAAGAGCGCGCCGGCGTTTTGCGGATGCAAACCATCGACGTCTTTGATGGGATCAATCGCTTGCGCCACGCGGTTTGGACAAAGATGTGTAGGCAGTGGCAGTTGCACCAAAATTCCGTCGTTGTTTGGGTCTTGATTCAAGCGCTTGATTTCAGCGAGCAACTTCTCTTGAGAAATATCTTCGGGCAGCAAGACCTCTTCGGAATCAAAGCCGACGCTTGCGCACGCTCGTTGCTTGCCTTTGATGTAGGAAAGGCTGGCCGGGTTGTTTCCGACGAGCACGACCACGAGCTTTGGCTTGCGTTTTCCGTCGGCGGTGATGCGTGTGACTTCGTTTGCGATGCGCTGGCGAATTTCTTGAGCTAGTGCTTTTCCGTCGACGATCGTGGTTTCGATCTTGCTTGGCATACGATTCCTTCTCGCTTTTCGTGCCTTTTGCACTTTCCTCGCAAAGGGGTCAGCGCCAGGGATTCGCGCAAGCCGCTTGCGCGCGGCGAGGTTACCCCACGCGCTTTCGCACTGGAAGAGAAACTGTGCGTGCAAACATGAGCGTCTTGTATCTGCGTGCGTGTTTTCTTTTGCTCCGCGATGCAGAGCGAATGCAGAAAATTTTTAGAGTGCAGAATTGAAGCGTAGGACGTTAGGCCGGCTCGGGCTTCGAGGGACAAGTGGAGCAGGGCGAAGGTGCATCCGGCGTGCTGCTACTTGGTTTGTTCGAGTAACCGTCTTTGTACCAACCGCCGCCTTTGAGATGGAAGGCTCCGCGTGAAATCAACCGTTTCACTTTTTGCGCTTTGCACTTTGGACAAGTCTTCACCGGCGCGTCGGACATTCGCTGTTCGCGTTCAAATTCGTGACCACATTTTTCGCATTGATAATCGTAAATCGGCATGGCGTGAGTTTTTTATCTCAGATCGCTTGAGTTTGCCAGCGCACAAAGACGCGCTTCGAGTGCGTCGCATTCACCGAGGATGCGCACGCGTTTGCGCCGCCCCGTCGAGTCCGCATCGAGCAAGATCGTTTTGCGTGGGATCGAAAGTGCCTCGGCGAGCAATTGCACGCAGCGCGCGTTGGCTTGGCCGTCCACCGGCGGTGCTTGGGTGACGACTTTGAGTGCGTCGCCGCGCACGCCACCGACGCACTCACGTTTGGCACGTGGTGTCACATGGATCCAGAAGGCGATGCCATCCGGAGTGCGCTGGATCAAAAGGCTCAATGCGAAGACTCAGAGATTTCCGTCGGTGCCCGTGTCGCGCGCCTGTTGTTGCAGGAAGGTGACTTTGCCTTGCACGATCGGATCTTCCGATTCAACACCGTCGGTGGCCAGTGCATCGACCAATGCGAGATGCGTTTCAATGGTGGTTCGGATTTCGTTTGTGAGGCGGCCGCGCAACGCTTTGAGTTCGCGGATTTGCTCGCTCAAACGATTGGCCGAGGTTTGTGCGGCCGAGAGAATTTTTTCTGCGCGCACTTCGGCTTGACCGACCATCACTTCCGATTCGCGAATCGCCGTGCGCTTTAAGTCTTCGCTCATGCTTTGCGCGGTAACGATGGCTTCGCGCAGCATTTGCTCATGTCCGGAGAGTTCTTTCACGCGGTCTTCGAGTTGGCGCAACCGATCACGGAGCGATTCGTTTTCATGGAGCATGCTCTCGTAGTCGTGCGCCACCATGCGCTGAAAGTCATGGACTTCCTGCATGTCGTAGCCCTTGAGCCGTGAAGAAAAATGATGATTTTGAATATCAAGCGGTGTGAGTCGCATAACGGTTCTTCCTCAAAGAATTCCGGCAAGAGATCGGCGGAAGTTCTTGATTTCTTGAGAAAGAAATCTCGAAGCGACATAGGCAAGAACGCAAGAAAGATCAATTTTGTCCGAGTTCTTTTGAGCGTTTCGTGGCGGCTGTGACGGCGTCGTGCAGCGCCGCGCGAAGCCGGCCGTCTTCGAGGCACTGGAGTCCGGCCATCGTGGTGCCACCGGGCGAGGTGACGCGAGCTTTGAGTTCTTGCGGGGCGACGCCTGTTTCGAGCGCCATTTTTGCGGCTCCAAGCACGGTTTGAAAAGCGAGGCGTTCTGCGGCGGCGTGCGGCAGGCCAACGCTCTCGCCGGCTGAGACGAGTTCCATCAAGAAGTAGAAAACGTAGGCGGGGCCGCTTCCGGAAAGGCCGGTCACGGCATCGAGAAGTTCTTCGTCGGGTGCTTCCCAAGCGATGCCGACGGCTTCGAAGAGAGTGGTGGCGAGCGCGCGATCGCGGGCTGTGCAGTTTGGATTGGCGAAGAAGGCCGTTGCACCAGCGCGGACGAGAGCAGGAGTGTTGGGCATGGCGCGCAGGACGCGAGCGGAAACGGGTAGTGCCTTGCAGATCCGCGAAAGTGTCATTCCGGCAGCGATGGAAATCCAAAGGGGCCGTTCAAGAGGGATGTTTGGATCTGTCGCCAATGTGTGTAAGACATCGACGACAAGGTTGGGTTTTACAGCCAAGATCACGAGATCGCTTGTTGATGCGACTTCGGCGTTGTCGCGAAACGCTTGCACGCCAAAAGTGGTTTCGAGGTAATTTCGACGCTCGCTGCTGGGGTCGGCGACACGAATTTGTTTCGCGGGTGCTCCTGCTGCGCGGACGGCGCCGATCAGGGCTTCGGCCATGGCGCCTCCGCCGAGAAAGCCGATTTGTTGGCTTGTCAATTCGTTGGCCATTTTTGCTGCGTCCTCTTGTCTATTTGGAAGTTGTTATGGGTTCTGCATCTTGGGTTTCGTTGGTTGACTTTGCGGTAGAACTCGTTGGAGTCGTTTGAGCTTACGCTTTTTGTGGCTCGCGTGCGCCGAAGATGGCCGTGCCGATGCGCACGATGGTTGCTCCTTCTTCGATAGCGACTTCAAAATCTCCCGACATTCCCATCGAAAGTTCGGGCAAAGGTTGTCCGAACTTTTGCACAAGCTCATCGCGAAGTTCGCGAAGTTTTCGAAATGTTGGACGCGAGGCTTCCGGATCGTCACTGTACGCCGGAATCGTCATTAAGCCTTCGACACGAAGGTGCGGCAGCGCGATGCACGCTTGCAAGAGAGTAGGTAAGTCTTGCTTTGAAACGCCGGATTTTTGTGGCTCGCTGCTCACGTTCACTTGCAGATAGATCGGCAGAATTTTGGCTTGCGCGGCAGCGTGTTGATCGAGTGCGCGGGCGAGTTCAATTCGATCCACGGTTTGAATGACATCGAAGAGCTGTACGGCCTCTTTGGCTTTTTTTCGTTGCAGATGACCTGTGCAGTGCCAACGCAGTTTTGTGTTCGGATTGATCTCACAAAGTGTGGTTTGTAGCGCAGAGATTTTTGCGCGCGCTTCTTGAACATAATTTTCGGCGAAGTCGTATTGTCCGGCACGCACGGCCGCCGCAATGGCAGCGCAGTCTTGTTGTTTGGATACAACAAGAAGTGTCACATGGCTGGGTGTGCGCCTGGCGCGCGTGCAGGCAGCTGCGACGCGGCGACGCACATCTGCGATGTTTTTCGCGATTTCCGTCGGTGCAGAGTTTTGCAACAGCGCCGACGCGGACGTGATTATTGTGGCGGGTGCGGTGGTTTCGCGGGCAAGGCCATGCTCTTGTAGCCAAGCCAGCGTGGTCTCCATCGGAAGGCCGATGACGTTCGTTTCGCTGCCTTCGATGGCCTCGACAAATTTTCGTCCTTCGCCTTGCACGGCGTACGCACCGGCCTTGTCGAGAGGCTCGCCGGTTGCGACGTAAGCGCGGATTTCTGCGGAGTTGGCGTGGCGCATGCGAACACGGCTTTCCACGATTCGCGCGGCGATTGCGTCTGGAGACAATGCAGTGGCATCGCTTGCGATCAGTGCCACGCCAGTGAGGACGCGATGTGTACGTCCCAAAATTTGCGCAAGCAGCGCGTTGGCATCTTCGGCATCACGAGGTTTGCCGAGGATTTTTCCATCAATGACGACGATTGTGTCTGCGCCAAGGATCCAGCGCACTGTGTCTTTGGGCAAGGAGCTAGCGACGGCCAAGGCTTTGGAGCGGGCGAGTCGTTGTACGAGCGCTTCGGGAGATTCGCCGGCAAGCGGTGTTTCGTCGAGTTCGGCGACGCGAATTTCGAAGGGCACTCTGGCTGCGCGAAGCAAATCGCGTCGCCGTGGCGAAGCGCTTGCGAGGATCAAAGGAAGTGTGGAGTGTGGTTGCGACATGCATGGGGAGTACCGAGCGAATTCTTATGAGTCAAGCGCGGAGTTCGTGTGGGATGCGTGCCACTTTCGAAGTCGGATGCGGTAGTGTGAGCAGACTTATGCAATCGCTACGGATGAACAGGAATGTTGCGCGTCGTGCACGCAAGGATCACAGAAGGAGTGCGCGAATTTTTCATTGTGTATGCCGACGTGACATTGCTTTGCTTGTGCTTGCGGTTTTGTTTGGCTGTGCGCACGCGGAGGATCAACGTGTCGATGCTGCACAATATTTTCTTGCCTCTCCGTCGCACGAAAATTTGGCCTGGGAGGCGATGGATTTTGCGGAGGCCGAGCGAGCATACCGCGGCCCGCAGCGCGAGATTATGACGTTCTTTACGAGCTGCAGACTGCAGACGAAGTCGCCGCGCGTGCTGGCACGGCAACTCACGACGGGAGTTGCCGTGCGCAATTGGAAGCGTCGCGAGTCGGTGACGGTCGCTGGATATAGCGGTTGGCTGCAGGAGTTTGAGATTGATACGCCAGGAGAACCGCGTACGATGAAAACGGTAACGATTGTCGCAAATAAGTGTAGCTATGATTGGGTCTTGATTGCAGGCAAGACGTTTCCGGCTGCGGTCGAGGCGTTCGATGCGTGGTGGTCGAGTTTGCGCCTTGGTGATGTATCGAGCGCGCCCAGCGTGGAATCCTCGAATCCTGTGGAGCGCCGACCATGAAACCACAAGCCAAACTCGAAGGCTCGGTGCAGTACGTTGGTTTTGAGTCGCTGCAGTTCGTGCGCAGCTTCGGTGATTTTTGTCTTTTGTGTGTAGCGACCTGGCGCAGCGCGTTTCGCCGCAATTTTCCCGCACGAGAATTGCTCGTGCAAATGGATTCGATTGGCGTGCGCTCACTCGTCATCGTGGGAATTACTGCGCTTTTTACGGGACTCGTACTTGCGCTGCAGACGGTGGATTCACTCACGCGTTTTGGGGCCAAGCCGTATACGGGAAGTCTCGTCGGGCTGGCCATCGTGCTTGAAATGGGTCCGGTGCTTACGGCGCTGATGGTGGGCGGACGCGTTGGTTCGGGGATCACTGCTGAAATTGGATCGATGGTCGTGACCGAGCAAGTCGATGCGATTCGTTCTATGGGCGCAGACCCGATACAAAAACTTGTGTTGCCTCGAATGCTTGCTGTGACGATTAGTTTGCCACTGCTTACGATCCTCGCCGACATCATTGGTATTTTGGGCGGACTGATGATTGCGCTGCAGCACGGCATCACGCGACATTTCTATTTCCAGACTATTTTCTCGTCGGTGACACTTGATGATTTTATTTCGGGTGTGGCCAAAACGATCGTATTTGGTTGGATTATTGCGATGGTGGCGTGTGCCAATGCCTTGGCGACACGCGGTGGTACGGTTGGAGTTGGACACGCGACGAAGCGCACAGTCGTGATTGCATCAATCAGTGTGTTGGTTTCCGATTTCTTTTTGACCAAGATTTTATTGACGATTTTATGACGACGTCGGCCCATGACATTCCTGCGCTCGAGATGCGTAACGTCTCCAAATCTTTTGGACGCAAATTCGTGTTGCGTAATCTTAATCTTACGATTCGCGCTGGTGAAACCTACGCAATCCTTGGCGGCTCCGGTTCGGGGAAATCGGTTTGTCTGAAGCATATGAATGGTCTGCTGCGCCCGGACTCGGGAAGCGTATGGGTTGCGGGCGCCGAGATTACGCATTTGTCGGAAGCTGCCTTGATCGAAGTGCGAAAATCATGTGGCATGCTTTTTCAAAGTGGTGCGCTTTTTGATTCGCTTTCGGTTTTTGAGAATATCGCTTACCCGCTACGAGAACACTTAAAATTGTCGAAGGCAGAACTTGCCGAGCGCGTAGAGTGGTGTCTTTCGTCGGTGGGACTTTCCGGTTCGCAAGGTTTGATGCCGGCGGAGCTTTCCGGCGGTATGAGAAAGCGCGTTGGTCTTGCTCGTGTGATTGCGTTGCAACCGAAGACCATTCTTTATGACGAACCAACGACGGGGCTTGATCCCGGCAATTCGCGTCGCATCGGAAAGTTGATTCGCTCGTTGCAAGAGCAGCTTGGCGTGACGTCAGTCGTTGTGACGCATGACATGGATTTGTGTTTTGCGATAGCGGATCAAATCGGCCTTTTGAAAGATGCAAGAATTTCGATCGGATCGGCATCGGCGGCTGTGAGATTCGCCTGTCCATCCC
>CAYRID010000055.1:0-17744 GCA_964424225.1 uncultured Geobacter sp. | reverse complement strand
GGAAGGTTCAAAGAGAGGTTTGCAGAGAAGAGCGATGGTACGAAAAATTTTTCTTGGTTTTGTTGGGATGCTGATTGGTGTTACGAATTTTGGAGTGTTGGCCTTGGCGCAAATGCCGGCTTCGGCAGCGAAAAACGGTCTTGATGCAAAAATGCCGCCCGTTGTGGTGAGTCCGACAACGACGAAGGCGCTAAGCCTGACTCCTGATCTCGCAAACGGAGAAGAAATTTTTGGAGTTTGTGCGGGATGCCATTTGCCGACGGGAGCGGGAACGCCGAATGGAACATTTCCGCAGCTTGCTGGCCAACACAAAGAAGTGATCATCAAGCAGGTTTTTGATATTCGAGAAGGTCATCGGATCAATATGACGATGCTTCCGTTTGCACAATCCCTTGCGAATGAGCAAGAAGTGCTTGATGTGTCCGCCTACATTCAGACATTGCCGATTCAAAAAGGAAATGGTGTTGGGCCCGGCACCGCACTGGCGCAAGGTGAAAAGATCTACAAAGAAAACTGTATGGTTTGCCATGGCGCCAATGGTGAAGGAAGCGGCGAAAAATTTTATCCGATGCTTGCCGGTCAGCACTATGCCTATCTTTTGCGCCAGGTGAACGAGGTCGCGGAAGGCAAGCGCGGTAACGCGGATCCGACGATGCTCAAAATCGTGCAAGGGCTTTCAGCGGAAGACAAAGAGGCAGTGAGCGACTACGCGTCGCGCTTGCAATGGGCGGAACGAACTGCGAAGTGACCGTTGGTGCGCTTTGCGTGCGTGCGTGCGCGAGTGTGGAGATGAGGCGATGGAAAGTTTGCAGAAGAAGACTTGGATATTTCGCGTATTGACGGTTGCAGGAATCGCGTTGATGGCGAGTTCCTTTTTTGCTCCGATGTGGTGGGTTTCGCTTAAGGCACCGAATTATCCGGAGTCGTCGTTTCCGCAAGGGATTCGCATCCACATTCACTGGAACGGTGTCTTCAATGGCTGCACGCACCAGGGCGCTGATCTGGATGAGGATGATATTGTCGATTGTGTTTACGAGATGGATATCATCAATCACTACATCGGTATGGAGCCGATCAGCAAAGGCGCACAACTTGAAATCAAAGTTGCGCCTTACATTTTTATCGCGTTTGGTTTGCTTCTTGTCGTGGGTCTCTTCTATTCGGGGCCGGGTTGGCCGTTGCTTTTCTTGCCTGCAATTATTTTGCCGGTGGCGTTTGTGGCGGATTTTTCGGCTTGGCTTTGGTGGTTTGGGCATAACTTGCACGAATGGGCTGCGTTCTCGGTGAAACCCTTCATGCCGACGGTGCTCGGCGAAGGAATGGTGGCGCAGTTTAGTACCTATGCGTATCCCCACTACGGAATGCTGCTTTCTACGGCGGCTTCGGTGTGCTTGGCTTTTGCTGTGTTGGTGCGGCGCAGTGGCGTGAAGCAAAAGCTTTCGCTGTGCGATGCCACTGCGGAGGGGAAGGATGCGCAGTGTTCGGTCGCTTGAACACTTTGTGCGCCATTTTGCAATGACACGAATCGGTGTTATGCTCGTTCTCGCGATTGTCATCGTGAGTGCGCTCGGTTTTGTTGTGCGCACGCTTGCCGATGGCACTGTCCGGTCTGCGCCGCAGAAAAATTTACAGTCGATCATTGATGCGACTCCCGACGGTGAAGTGCTGTATTTGGAGCCTGGCGTCTATGCCGGACCGGTGACGATTACGCGGCCGATTGAAATCGATGGCGGCGGCGGTGCGGTGATTGATGCAGGCGGACGCGGCAGCGTCATTACATTGCAGGCGAATGGCGCAACGCTACGCGGATTGCGGCTAATCAATTCGGGCGAGAATCACGACACCGTCGATGCGGCCATTCAAATGCGCGGCAATGAGAATCGCATCTTAAATAATGTGATCGAAGATTGTCTTTTCGGAATCGATTTGCAGCGGTCAAATCGCAACCTCATCCAGGGCAATCAGATTCGTTCCAAGGCCTTTAGTTTGGGGTTGCGCGGTGATGCAATTCGACTTTGGTCGTCCAATCACAATCAGGTCATCGAGAACACGTTGCACGATGTGCGAGACCTCGTGGTTTGGTACTCAGCAGACAACACAATTTCGCGTAATTCAATTTCGCAGGCTCGCTACGGTTTGCATTTCATGTATGCGCAGCACAATCTCGTGGAAGAGAATCATTTTCGCGACAATAGCGTCGGTGTTTTCTTGATGTTCAGTGACGGTGTTGTGCTACGCCGAAATCGCATTGAGCGCTCATCTGGACCGACGGGGATTGGTCTTGGTTTCAAAGAAACGAGCGGTGTCTCCGTCGAAGAAAATTTGATCTTGCTTTGTTCTACCGGAATTTTTCTAGACCTTTCACCCCTTCAACCCGACATGGACAATCGCTTTACTTTCAATCGCATTGGCTATAACGGCGTGGGTGTGATTTTTCACAACGATTGGTCGGGCAACGAGTTCTCTGACAACGAATTCAAAGGAAATTTTGTGCCTGTTGCAGTGAATGGCAGCGGCAGTGCTATGCGCAATGTTTGGCAAAACAATTACTGGGACGATTACCAAGGTTTTGATCGGGATCACAATGACCGCGGTGATTCGCCGTATGAGCTCTATGCCTATGCAGATCAGATGTGGATGGATATTCCCTCGACGGGCTTTTTTCGCGGCTCGCCACTTTTTGAGGTCATTCAATTTTTGGATCGCTTGGCGCCGTTCTCGCAACCAAAGCTCGTGTTGCGCGACGAGACGCCGCGCTTCTCCTTTGCGGAGCGTATGCCATGACGTTTCGCGAAATAAAGGAGGGAATGAAAAAGTTGCCGCGCGTCCAGCTCTTGTCGCGCAAGCAGAGCGAGCGGCGCAAAGTGCTTCGCTCACTTCTCGTCGGTGCAGGACTAATCGTTTTGCAGCCTCTCGTTGGGATTCCAATCGTGCGTCGCTGGCGAGCCCGGTTGCGCCCGCCTGGTGCACTGGATGAAAAGAATTTTTTGAGCGCCTGCATCAAGTGTGGGCAATGCGTACAAGTTTGTCCCGTGAAAGCAATTCATCTTGCCGATCTCGATGAAGGTTTTGGCCACGGCGTGCCATTTATTGAGCCGCGCCAGCAGGCGTGCGATTTTTCATGTGACGCAATTTCGTGTGTACTGGCTTGCCCGACGGGCGCACTCAGTCACCACGTGCATGAAAAGACTCAAGTGCGCATGGGCCTTGCGCGTCTGGCGCGTCCGGAGGCATGTCTGGCGCGCAAGGGCGAGGCCTTCCATGGAATCGCGCGAGGTGCCGCCTTTGAGGGACGTTTGCGTTATGAGGCGATTGATCGCTGGACGCCACTGCCTGTACGCACCCAAGAGTATTCCCGCGATGTTTGCGATCTTTGCGCGCTTGAATGCCCGATTGGCGACACTGCTCTGCGTATGGTTCCACTTAAAGAGATCGATGAAGATGATCGTGACGAATCCTCGGAAGATTCGTCGGATCAAGACGAGGATGAAGAAGAGGTCAAGCTCAAGCGTTATACGCCTGTCGTTGGCGCAGGTTGTGTGGGCTGCGGCGTGTGCCAGATGATTTGTCCGGTCGAGCCGGAGTGTATTGTGGTCGACGAGCGCAAGGCGTGGAACGCGAGCGCAAACCAAAGTGCACTACATCGGCAGCAGACATCTAGCGAGGTGCGCGCATGAGTTTTTGGAATCATTTCGCTGTGATTTGGGGAGCGAGTCCGAAAAAGCCACAAACCATTTCGTCGCGTGCGCAAGCCATGCATCAAGGCAAGCGCGGTACCGGTGCAGAAGTACGCGAAAAGTTGCGAGAGCATGCTGAACGCAAACAAATTCATATTTGGCGTAACCGACGCTGGGTTGTGTTGCTGAGTATCAACTTGTTGTTTGGACTTTCATTTTGGTTTGACGTGCAGGTACTCGAAGGCTCGCTCACCGCGTCCCGATTCTTAGGATTTCATCTTGCTGACGTCTATTCGGGCTTTCTGATCATGCTTGCAGACTGGATCGTTCCCGTGAATCTCGTGATTGGTATGGTGACGGTCTCGCTTCTTTGGGGCATTTTGGGCGGACGCTCATTTTGTGCATGGGCTTGCCCCTATCATTTGGTCGCCGAATGGGCCGAGATGTTGCAGCGTTATCTGCTTGCGAAGGGGTTCATCAAGGAACATTCGCTACATCGTGGTTTGCGTACGGTGTTTTGGTTGTTCTTTGCACTTTTAACGGCTTTTACGGGACAGACTCTATTTTTGACACTGAATCCTGTTGGTATTCTTAGTCGCGCTCTTGTGTATGGCCCAACACTCGCACTGCTCTGGGTTGTGTTTTTGCTCGTTTTCGAAATTGTGTATGCGCGTCGTGCTTGGTGTCGTTACTTCTGTCCGATGGGTCTTACCTACGCCGTGATCGGAGGTTTGTCACCGATTGGTGTCGAGTATTCACTTGAGAACTGTGTGCACGAAGGTGAGTGCCGCGCTGTTTGCGAAGTGCCGCATGTGCTCGAGATGACGATTCGCGGTCGTGCGGAAGATGTGACGCAGCGCATTGGCCCAGATTGCACGCGTTGTGGTCTTTGCGTAGATGTTTGTCCCACCAATTCGTTGCGTTTCCGGTCCAAACGGTTCTGGGAATTTTGAGATTCGAGGGAGTTGGAAAACGAAAATCATGATTTGTGTCGAAAATCTTTCGAAGACATTCAAGCGCGCAGTGATTCTCGATCATTTGAATTTAAACATTGCGACCGGCGAACGCATTGCGTTGATTGGTGCGAATGGCGCAGGGAAAACGACACTCATCCGGTGTTTATTGGGCGAATATACCTATTCGGGAAAAATTTCTTTGGATGGGTTTTCGCCGCGTGAAGATCGCGCTGCGGTTTTGCGTGCGATCGGCTTCGTGCCGCAGTTGCCTCCGCCGCTTAAGATGCCTGTGCAGCAACTTCTCGATTTTTCTGCGGCGGTTTGTCGAAGTGAGGTCAGTGCGATGGCGCAGGTTGCGACGGCGCTAGGGCTCGATTTGCAAGAAGTCTTGCAGCGTCCCTTCGATCGGCTTTCCGGGGGGCAAAAACAGAAGCTTTTGGTTTCCATTGCGCTTGCACGCGATACGCGACTTTTGGTGATGGATGAGCCTGCTGCAAATCTCGACACAGAAGCACGTCGCGTATTTTTTGAAATTCTCGCCAAACGCGTCGAGGGAGTGTCTCTCATTATTTCGAGTCATCGCCTCGATGAAGTGGCGCCTCTCGTCGATCGCGTGATTGAACTCGATCATGGGCACGTCGTGCTCGATGATCATGTGGCCGACGCTTCGGCAATTAACTCAGTTTTGTGTTGTTCGTTGCGTTTGCGCCGAAGCGAGGACATCGTCGTGCAGACGCTGCGCAATTGGGGAATGACGAACGAAGGGGATCTCGTGCATTGGCAAGGATCCATCGCGGCGCCGGATCGTTTGCGCTTTCTTGGGATGCTTGCGCGCTATTCGGGGCTCGTTGCTGACTTGCAGTTGCGCGAAGCTGAGCATTCGGAAAAAACCGCGCGCGCCAATGCGTCCAGTGCCAACAACGAGGGTCGCTAAGAATGCACATGAAACATGGCATCGTATTCTTGCTTGGCCTCGCTTGGATCGTGGCTTGCTCGCCCGATCCGGCACGCGGGCCTGGAAAAATTATTTGGGACCGTGATGGTTGCGAACATTGCCGCATGACGATCAGTGATCGACGTTTCGCAACGCAGGTGCGTACAGCGCACGATCATAAGCTGCATCGCTTCGACGATCTTGGGTGTGCCTTGCTATTCTTGGATCAACTTCGCCAACACAATTCTGAGTTGACTGCGAAGAAGGATACCGATCTATTCGAAGAGATTTGGGTGCGAGATGTGCAAGGTGTTGAGTGGAAGAGCGCGGCGGAAGTCGGCTTTCACGACGCTTACACGACACCAATGGGTTATGGCTATGCACCGGCGGGCGCACCGTCGGCGGAAACATTGACGCTCATGCAAGTTTGGGAACGCGTGCGCGCGAAGGAAAACGAAAGAAGGCAGCATGGACACGACGGACAATAGACCCACGCAGAGTGCAGCGTGCAAGCCGTGCGGGTTACGCGATCTTTGGCTCGCGGCGAAGCTCGATCTGGTGGAGTCGCTACGTGCGCGCTGGTTTTTATTTTATTCCACGATGTTTGGAGGAATCGTAGCGCTGCTTTTCGTTTTCGGCGTTACGGAATCGCAAATTCTCGGCTTCATGGGCTTGTCGCGCTTGCTCGTGACCTACATTCAAATCTGTATGGCCATCCTACCCATTTTTGTGTTGATGACAACGGTGCGCTCCGTAGCGGGCGATCGCGAGGCGGGCGTATTCGAGTACATGCTTGCGCTGCCGATTTCGCTCGCGGGTTGGTTTTGGGGCAAAGTGCTCGGCCGTTTCTTTATCATTTTTGCACCCGTCTTCCTCGCAATGGCAGCGGGCTCGGGTTGGGCTGTTTTGAAGGGAATCCCTGTGCCGTGGGGCACCTTTGGGCTCTACACGGTTTTTCTTGCGTGTCTTAGCTGGTGTTTTCTCGGGCTTGGCTTTTTGATTTCGGCCATTGCGCGCTCGACGGAAGTAGCGCAGACGGCAGCGTTCACGCTATGGCTCTTCCTGATTCTATTCCTAGACCTCATTTTGCTCGGCGTGTTGATTCAAGAAAAAATTCCCGCAAATCTCGCCGTCGCGATTGCGCTCGCCAATCCCTTGCAAGTGTTTCGCACTGCATCCATGTTGCTCTTCGATCCGAGCTTAGTGCTGCTCGGTCCGTCTGCTTTCGTCATTCTCGATACATTTGGCAAAACCGGTTATCTCGCTTGGTGCGTGGGCTACACGACTTTCCTGGGCGGGCTGGGTGCCGCCGTCGGATATTGGAAATTTCGCCGAGGCGATTTGATCTAAAAATTTTCTCTGGCGATTTATAGAAGAAGCCGTGAAGGCGACTCCGCCGAATGCGCATAGCTCAGCCCGCACTTTAATGGAGCGTCGAGTCGTAACTTGCTCCGTCGTTGATCGGTGTCGCTTGCCCGCCGCGATCGTGCGGCACGCCGACGGTTACCGTGCCTTCGCAACTTCCGCCGCGGCCATCCTGTGCGGTAAACACAATTGTGTAAACGCGGCCATTGAGCTGACCCGAGCGCTCAGCGCGAACACGCGCTGTTGAGGTATCAATTCCAAAGAACCCGTCGGGGCTGGTGTCGCCGTCGCCAAGACCGTTGACGGGCTCATCTTGACGAATGCTCAGAACCGAGATCGAAACTGGATCTCCGTCGGGATCGCTCACGTTCTGAACGCGCACTTCATGCAACTTATGATTGGGTGGCCAAAGCGTGACAATGTTTGGTGTTGCCGCATTGCAGTTCGGTGGCAGGTTGTCCGGCGGAGTCACCATCGCTACACGTGAAACGGACTGCGTGTATTCGCTAAACGAGCAGTTGTTGTCTTCGTCGAGTTCGACGACTTCTTGATCGGCATCTGCGCAGGCCGCGATATGAATCACTCCGGGTGCAAGATCGCTTGGTAAAGTGAATTGAACCATCCCTCCGGCGCTCTCTTCGTTCGGCGCAAGTGCACCGATGCGGCGTTCGCCGAGCACGCGTGCGGTGCTTGGGTCCAGTGGCAAACTCGTCGAAAGGTAATAACGCGTGGTGGATGGCGCCGATGTAATCTCACCGACGTTTTGCGTGAATTCCGAGACATACACAGGATTGCCGCCTTGCGACTGCACATAGGGAGGAGAAAAGCGGGGGATGACGAGATCCGGTCCAGCCGTCCAGGTGACCATTGCCTCTGCAAGCGCGCCGGGGTAGGGCTCCAGGCTGATGCCAAGCTGAGCAAGGTCGTTCGTCGTCGAAGCAAGTTGCAGTGCGGGTTGCTTGGGCGCACCGCGATTGGCTGGCAGCATGCCCCACACAATGCGATCCACACCGACGGACGTGCCCGTGTATGAAAACGCAAACTCTCCGTTTTCGTCGGTGCTGCCCGACCAGGCTTCGCGTGCGGCGTGCGGACCGTCGACGATTGCCACATAGACGTACTCATCCGGCATCGGCGCATTGTGGTTGGCCGCGTTGACGATCTTGGCCGTCAGCGTGTGTGGCGTTCCAATTGGCAGTGTCACCGTGCGCGGCGTGAGCGAATAAACCGGCTCGACAGAAATCGGTGTATCCTCGGTGTGTTCGATTAGCGAGTTGATATTCAAAACGACGAGATCGAAAACTTCTTGACTGCGATCGCTCGGCTGTGAATTGCGCATCGTCGCGAGCAAAGTTTGCAAGCGCGTCTTCGCGAGCGTGCCATCTTGCTGATCGAGCGGCGCCCGCGCAAAAGCGAGTTGGTCACGAAGCGTTTGTGCAAAACTTGCATTCGGAACCCAACCCAGTGTCACGGCGCGCTCGATATCGGCCGCAAGCTTCGACCAATGTTCAAAGGAACCGGGGTATTGATCACCGGGACCAAGAGAAAAAGTTTTCCAAGGCAACTCGCGCTCGATACGGGCGGCCTCTTCGAATTCTTCATCGGTAACGGACTCGGCATCCTCGACGGTAAATATCCACCAGGGTTCTGCTTGCACTTCACGAATCGTTGGCAATCCGGGACTGATCAAAACAAAGCCCGCTAAACTTTGACCCGGTAAAATATTGGGCACGTCGTTGCCGGCGCTGAACCCTGCGTAACCGTTGCGGCCAAAACCACCGTTCCAACCTTGGGGCACTTGTTGCCCGATTGGGATGATGGTCATCCCGGGTTCGAGTCCCAAACCAACCGACGCAAAACTTGCGAGCGCTTCATCAAACGATTCAGATGAGAAACCATGAGGAATGATTAATCCCTCCGACGGAAAGCGCGGTTTTGAAGCCGCAGGTTCCGTTCGAATATCGATCCGCAAATGCCAAATTTTCCCCGTGTTGGTAGCCGGGTTCGCAACGCGGTAGTGATAGCTGTAGTACTTCGTGTTCGCATCGTAAGCCGCATTGGTGCGAATCTCGACATCCTTCAGTGTCGGCACGGGCATTGTGCCTACGGCCCGTGCCGGTTTTGCAAAGTACAAACCAAGGATCTGCATCGCGATCAGAAAAATCAGCGGCAACACCCAGTTGTGATGCAAAATGCTTTGTTTTGCGAAGGCAAGCATCATGCGACATCGATCTTTGAAAAGCGCTTGATTGTTTTTCATAAATCCCCTCTTGAACTGGCGGTGTTTCAGACGCGCTCGAGTTATTCATTGGAAGAATCGAGTCAGAATCCGAAGTCGATGTGGTATTTGCATTTTTCACCTGCTTGACAGATGCTTCCGGATTCACAAACGAGTTTCATCTCAAAAACGGCTGCAATTTCACCTATGGTTTGTTTTAGCTCGCTATTTTTGTCGCAAGCGATTCCGTCCCGGTTGAGATCCACGTCTTTGCCGATGTGATGTGTATAGTGATCTGCGTTCCAGTTTTTCGAGATGTCGAAAACGCCACCTCTTGGGAGACTCATGTCGTTGACACTGATTTTGCGCCCGGAGTGTTTTTTGTAGGCGTCTCCGAGCACCTGCAGCAGGAGTACCGTGCTCAAGGTGCCGTTGTAGGCAACTTCGTTGGTATGGGCATCATCCGAATTACGCACTTTTACGTAGTTGTCCGCCGGGTTCGGATCTGGCAATTCCCACAAAGGACGAAGACCGATGTCGTAGGTGTCGGCAAAGCGCCAGGAGTCACGTGTGTAGCAGTTGCTTGCACAAACCCAGTCGTTGGTGGTGAGTTTCAGTTCGCTTTCACCCATGACAATTCCAGATGCCTGCGGCACTTCGTATTCGACGTAGGCCCAGCCCCAATTCGGATCAAAGGAAGAAGTGGTTTTTGTGAATCCCATGACGCCGTATGGTGTAGAGTCCAGATCGGTCGAATTGGTAACTTTCAGCGCTCCGCCTCGATAAGTAAGAGGACGGTTGTCGAAGTGAGAGTGGCCACCGTTGTTTTCGGTATCGGTTTCTGGGCTTCGAATGCCGGTAAGTTCTTGACGAAAGCGACAGTTGACTGGGATTCCGGAGTAGCTGGCGAAGCATCCATATCCAATTTTGATGATTTGGATGTCTTCGTTGTTTTTAGAACCATTCGGGATGGTCGACGGGAGTTTTTTGAATCGATTTTGCTTGATGTAGCCATCCGCTCGTGCGGATGTGTACAACGAAATTGTCGCACTTAGTGCAACCAGAAAGGTGAAGATGCGAACGAAACCGCGCGTTTTACCCCCCCCCGCATTCATACTCACGCAATCGCAAAGCGACATCGCTCTATTCTCCCAGATGATTTTGTGCAAGCAGCAAAATTCATACACAAAAAAGAAAAAACAAAAAATCACAGTTGCGAAAAACTTTCATGCGCAATGGAAAGGCAGTTGCACGACGTTTCTATTGGACAACTCTGCAACAGTCGTCTTTTTGTGTTTCGCACTGCATCCATGTTGCTCTTCGATCCGAGCTTAGTGCTGCTCGGTCCGTCTGCTTTCGTCATTCTCGATACATTTGGCAAAACCGGTTATCTCGCTTGGTGCGTGGGCTACACGACTTTCCTGGGCGGGCTGGGTGCCGCCGTCGGATATTGGAAATTTCGCCGAGGCGATTTGATCTAAAAATTTTCTCTGGCGATTTATAGAAGAAGCCGTGAAGGCGACTCCGCCGAATGCGCATAGCTCAGCCCGCACTTTAATGGAGCGTCGAGTCGTAACTTGCTCCGTCGTTGATCGGTGTCGCTTGCCCGCCGCGATCGTGCGGCACGCCGACGGTTACCGTGCCTTCGCAACTTCCGCCGCGGCCATCCTGTGCGGTAAACACAATTGTGTAAACGCGGCCATTGAGCTGACCCGAGCGCTCAGCGCGAACACGCGCTGTTGAGGTATCAATTCCAAAGAACCCGTCGGGGCTGGTGTCGCCGTCGCCAAGACCGTTGACGGGCTCATCTTGACGAATGCTCAGAACCGAGATCGAAACTGGATCTCCGTCGGGATCGCTCACGTTCTGAACGCGCACTTCATGCAACTTATGATTGGGTGGCCAAAGCGTGACAATGTTTGGTGTTGCCGCATTGCAGTTCGGTGGCAGGTTGTCCGGCGGAGTCACCATCGCTACACGTGAAACGGACTGCGTGTATTCGCTAAACGAGCAGTTGTTGTCTTCGTCGAGTTCGACGACTTCTTGATCGGCATCTGCGCAGGCCGCGATATGAATCACTCCGGGTGCAAGATCGCTTGGTAAAGTGAATTGAACCATCCCTCCGGCGCTCTCTTCGTTCGGCGCAAGTGCACCGATGCGGCGTTCGCCGAGCACGCGTGCGGTGCTTGGGTCCAGTGGCAAACTCGTCGAAAGGTAATAACGCGTGGTGGATGGCGCCGATGTAATCTCACCGACGTTTTGCGTGAATTCCGAGACATACACAGGATTGCCGCCTTGCGACTGCACATAGGGAGGAGAAAAGCGGGGGATGACGAGATCCGGTCCAGCCGTCCAGGTGACCATTGCCTCTGCAAGCGCGCCGGGGTAGGGCTCCAGGCTGATGCCAAGCTGAGCAAGGTCGTTCGTCGTCGAAGCAAGTTGCAGTGCGGGTTGCTTGGGCGCACCGCGATTGGCTGGCAGCATGCCCCACACAATGCGATCCACACCGACGGACGTGCCCGTGTATGAAAACGCAAACTCTCCGTTTTCGTCGGTGCTGCCCGACCAGGCTTCGCGTGCGGCGTGCGGACCGTCGACGATTGCCACATAGACGTACTCATCCGGCATCGGCGCATTGTGGTTGGCCGCGTTGACGATCTTGGCCGTCAGCGTGTGTGGCGTTCCAATTGGCAGTGTCACCGTGCGCGGCGTGAGCGAATAAACCGGCTCGACAGAAATCGGTGTATCCTCGGTGTGTTCGATTAGCGAGTTGATATTCAAAACGACGAGATCGAAAACTTCTTGACTGCGATCGCTCGGCTGTGAATTGCGCATCGTCGCGAGCAAAGTTTGCAAGCGCGTCTTCGCGAGCGTGCCATCTTGCTGATCGAGCGGCGCCCGCGCAAAAGCGAGTTGGTCACGAAGCGTTTGTGCAAAACTTGCATTCGGAACCCAACCCAGTGTCACGGCGCGCTCGATATCGGCCGCAAGCTTCGACCAATGTTCAAAGGAACCGGGGTATTGATCACCGGGACCAAGAGAAAAAGTTTTCCAAGGCAACTCGCGCTCGATACGGGCGGCCTCTTCGAATTCTTCATCGGTAACGGACTCGGCATCCTCGACGGTAAATATCCACCAGGGTTCTGCTTGCACTTCACGAATCGTTGGCAATCCGGGACTGATCAAAACAAAGCCCGCTAAACTTTGACCCGGTAAAATATTGGGCACGTCGTTGCCGGCGCTGAACCCTGCGTAACCGTTGCGGCCAAAACCACCGTTCCAACCTTGGGGCACTTGTTGCCCGATTGGGATGATGGTCATCCCGGGTTCGAGTCCCAAACCAACCGACGCAAAACTTGCGAGCGCTTCATCAAACGATTCAGATGAGAAACCATGAGGAATGATTAATCCCTCCGACGGAAAGCGCGGTTTTGAAGCCGCAGGTTCCGTTCGAATATCGATCCGCAAATGCCAAATTTTCCCCGTGTTGGTAGCCGGGTTCGCAACGCGGTAGTGATAGCTGTAGTACTTCGTGTTCGCATCGTAAGCCGCATTGGTGCGAATCTCGACATCCTTCAGTGTCGGCACGGGCATTGTGCCTACGGCCCGTGCCGGTTTTGCAAAGTACAAACCAAGGATCTGCATCGCGATCAGAAAAATCAGCGGCAACACCCAGTTGTGATGCAAAATGCTTTGTTTTGCGAAGGCAAGCATCATGCGACATCGATCTTTGAAAAGCGCTTGATTGTTTTTCATAAATCCCCTCTTGAACTGGCGGTGTTTCAGACGCGCTCGAGTTATTCATTGGAAGAATCGAGTCAGAATCCGAAGTCGATGTGGTATTTGCATTTTTCACCTGCTTGACAGATGCTTCCGGATTCACAAACGAGTTTCATCTCAAAAACGGCTGCAATTTCACCTATGGTTTGTTTTAGCTCGCTATTTTTGTCGCAAGCGATTCCGTCCCGGTTGAGATCCACGTCTTTGCCGATGTGATGTGTATAGTGATCTGCGTTCCAGTTTTTCGAGATGTCGAAAACGCCACCTCTTGGGAGACTCATGTCGTTGACACTGATTTTGCGCCCGGAGTGTTTTTTGTAGGCGTCTCCGAGCACCTGCAGCAGGAGTACCGTGCTCAAGGTGCCGTTGTAGGCAACTTCGTTGGTATGGGCATCATCCGAATTACGCACTTTTACGTAGTTGTCCGCCGGGTTCGGATCTGGCAATTCCCACAAAGGACGAAGACCGATGTCGTAGGTGTCGGCAAAGCGCCAGGAGTCACGTGTGTAGCAGTTGCTTGCACAAACCCAGTCGTTGGTGGTGAGTTTCAGTTCGCTTTCACCCATGACAATTCCAGATGCCTGCGGCACTTCGTATTCGACGTAGGCCCAGCCCCAATTCGGATCAAAGGAAGAAGTGGTTTTTGTGAATCCCATGACGCCGTATGGTGTAGAGTCCAGATCGGTCGAATTGGTAACTTTCAGCGCTCCGCCTCGATAAGTAAGAGGACGGTTGTCGAAGTGAGAGTGGCCACCGTTGTTTTCGGTATCGGTTTCTGGGCTTCGAATGCCGGTAAGTTCTTGACGAAAGCGACAGTTGACTGGGATTCCGGAGTAGCTGGCGAAGCATCCATATCCAATTTTGATGATTTGGATGTCTTCGTTGTTTTTAGAACCATTCGGGATGGTCGACGGGAGTTTTTTGAATCGATTTTGCTTGATGTAGCCATCCGCTCGTGCGGATGTGTACAACGAAATTGTCGCACTTAGTGCAACCAGAAAGGTGAAGATGCGAACGAAACCGCGCGTTTTACCCCCCCCCGCATTCATACTCACGCAATCGCAAAGCGACATCGCTCTATTCTCCCAGATGATTTTGTGCAAGCAGCAAAATTCATACACAAAAAAGAAAAAACAAAAAATCACAGTTGCGAAAAACTTTCATGCGCAATGGAAAGGCAGTTGCACGACGTTTCTATTGGACAACTCTGCAACAGTCGTCTTTTTGTGTTTCACAAAAAAGAAGTGCCCCATTTGTGCGTTACACAGATGAGGCACTTTAGTGACGTTGCGCAGTTTGTGTCTGCGCCGGTGTTAGCGCACGGCGAGATCGGTCGGATCGTGATCCATCAAGCCGTGCTTGCACATGAAGTTGACGAGTCCGACGCTGTAGCGTTTCGTCGTGACTTCTCCAGTGAACACGCGCGGCAAATGCTTGCGGAAATGGAAATCGAAGATTGCGCCGAGCAAGGTGCCACGAATTAGGTTGCCCACCTTGAAGAGAGTGAAGAGGCGACCGTTGTAGAATTGGTCGATCATCATATGCCAATGCTTCAGGTGTTGTGCGACATGGGCTTCGTAGCGCTTCATATCGCTTGGGCTACCGCCGGCAACAATGGCCTTGGTCAGTTCTTTTGCGCTGTCGAATGCGAGCAGCAGGCCGCTCGAAAACACCGGATCGACGAAACCAAACGTGTCGCCGCAGAGAACCCAATTTTCGCCAAAGCCGCGTTTTGATACGAGCTGGTAGTTCGTGAATTTGAGTACCGGCGTCATGCGCTTCACGTTGGGACCCCAGAGCTTGGTGACCGGATCACTCTTGAGATAGTTATCGAATTGCTCTTCGATACTTTTTCCGAAGGTGTCCATATACTCGGCATCGACCACGAAGCCGACCGACATTTTCCCCGGAAGCGGAATTCTCCAAGACCAACCTCGGTGCAAAAGATCGACGTGTACGTCGCCTTCAACAACTTGATTCACGCCTTCGCAGTGTGCAAACAAGGCGGTGTCGCGGCGTGCTCCGTGCGTGAACGGCAAGCGCAGCAGGCTCGGTAGTAATCGCATGCGCCCACTGCAGTCGACAATGAGGTCCGGCTGTTCGGTGAAGAAGCCCTCCGTTGCAGCGAGGGTCTCGTCGCTCAATTTGATTTTTTCTGTGTTACCAACACGTTCGATTTTGGCTTTGGTGCGAATCAGCTTTGCGCCCGAACGTTCGGCAACCTTCGCGATTGTTTCATCGAATTTATCGCGCGGCACATTGTATGCGTACTTCGTTTTGGCAGTACGAATGTCTGCAAACGTAAAGCTCAGGTTTTCTTCCGCATTGAATACGAAAGTCGCTCCGCGTTTGAAGGTGCTGTAGGCACGCACTTCGTCTTCGATGCCGAGTTCTTTCAAAAACGGAATCGTAGCCGGTACAAACGACTCACCGACGACAACGATCGGTTGAGTGCGCCGTTCAAAGAGTGCAACCTTGAATCCTGCGCGGCAAAGGTGAAAGGCCAAGGCGGAACCCGTTGGCCCGCCACCGATGATTGCGATTGTGCGAATGGGTTTGGACATAGTCGCCGACCTTAGAGCAAAGCCACC
Source organism: uncultured Geobacter sp. (assembly GCA_964424225.1). GTDB lineage: Bacteria > Myxococcota_A > UBA9160 > UBA9160 > JADFDR01 > JADFDR01. Next base: position 2,223 of record CAYRID010000055.1, on the reverse strand, counting down.
GACGCTTCAACCAAAAATTTTCGAATTGTCGTAAACCTTGCATTTTGAAGAAGGCATGGTGATTTTTCTCCGTCAAACGGCCGAGATAGACTGGGTTGCGACAAAAAATACGCAGCAGTTTTGCGTGCGGCGCGCGGCGCTAGCTTCCAACGGCTACGACCGTAGCTTATGCTCGCCGTTTCGGGAAAACGAGCAATTGCCGTACGGCGAAGCCAGCGCAGTCTGTGCGAGATCCGTAGAGAGATTTATACACATTATTATGTTGATTCGAGTTTATCGATTGCAGATGATGGTGGTGCGCATGGCGCGCGGTATGCCAGCGGGGCGGACTAGTGAAAGTTTGAAGCGCGCGAGCGCGAAAGGATGGAAATGGCTTCAACAAAACTCGATGTAGCGATTTTGGGGGGCGGCATGGTGGGCAGCTTGCTTGCGCGCCAACTCTCGCTCGATCTTCCAGGCAAGCGCATTGCGGTCTTTGAGCGCAAAGCCGAATACACCTACAACATTGGCGAATCGTCGGTCGAGATTGCGAGCAATTACTTTATTCGTCGGCTGAAGCTGAGCAGTTATATGTATGACCGACATACACCCAAAAATGGTCTGCGATTTTTCTTTGATTCAGAAAACAAAAATACTCCGCTGCATGAGATGAGCGAGATTGGTTCGACGGGGTTGCCGTATTTTCCGGCATTTCAAATCGACCGCAGTCGCTTGGAAGCGGATCTTGCGGAAATGAACGCGCGTACTGGCATCGAAATGCATCTTGGCACGCGAGTCGAGGATCTTGAGTTGGGTGAAGGAGGTGCTTCGCATCGCTTCCGCGCGGTGAGCGAGCGTGGCACGGAAGAATACGAAAGCCGCTGGGTTGTCGATGCGACGGGGCGCCATCGCATGATTGCACGTCAAAAAGATCTGCATATTCCCGAGACGCAACTCACCAATGCTTCGATCTGGTGTTGGTTCGAGGGCGTGGCGGACATTGATGCGCTTGATCCGGAGGAATTTCGCGCGCGCATCAACTATTCGGCGCGCAAACTTTCGACGGTGCACTTCTTGTATCGTGGCTACTGGATCTGGTTTATTCCGCTGCGCGAGGGGGTGACAAGCGTTGGTGTCGTTTGCGAAAAGAAATATTATGATCGCAAATATTGCACGAAAGAAGGCTTCCTCGAATTTTTGCGCCAACACAAAGCTGTGGCATCGCTAATCAAAAACGTCAAGCCGATCGAAGTGCAAGACTTCCCACAGCTGGCTTATGGTGTGAAGCAGTTCTATAGCGAGAATCGCTGGGGGCTCGTCGGCGAGTCGTCGGCATTTCCAGATCCGTACTACAGCCCAGGCGCAGATTTTATCTCGCTTGGCAACTGTTTCATCGGCGATTTGATCGTGCGCGACTTCAATGGCGAGAGTGAGCCGCAGCTCTTCAAACGCTTGAATCTTTATAACGACTTCATGCACTTTCGCGTCGGTGCTGCGCTGCAGATCTACACGGATCAATATTCCGTTTTTGGTAGTTATGAAGTGAACAAACTCAAGTGGGATTTCGACATCGGCTGTTATTACAATCTTTGGGTGTCGGCCTTTTTGCACGATGAACATCTCGACGAGCGCGAACTTGAGCGTCAGCTTGCGAGCAAAGATGCTGTTCTTGCAGCACTGGGAAACTTCGCGAGGCTCTTTCGTAAAGTCGACGATCACTTGACTGCGCAAGGTCAGTACTACCGCTTGAATCGCGGTCAATTTTCAAACGGCCAGGATTGCCTCGGCTTTGCCATGAGTGTCACCAAAAAGCGTTCCACGAAAGAAGTCTTGAAGAAGACGGAAGAAATTTTCAACACCGTGCATCATCGTGCGCTGGATCTTCTTGAGGATGCGAAGAGTGCAAAGCCGCGAGAGGCGAAGCCGCTTTCGTGGTTCATGGCACCGAAGGATCTCGCGCAGGTGTAAAGGGCCAGCATTTACCGTCGGTGCTATGGCTTGCGTTGTTGCGGTGGTTTCAAATTTTTCGTGCGCGACCACGCCAATAGGGCTCTTTGTAGCCTTGCAAGTTGAGTTTGCCCATTGGTGTGCGGGGAAGCTCGCGCACGAAGTCGATGGAGCGGGGCAGCTTGTAGGCTGCAAGCCGTGTGCGCGCATAGGTAAGGATTTCGTTTTCGAGTGTGTGCAATTTCTTTGTGGAGCACCCATCTTGGCGTTGCCACGCTGGAATGAAGAGCGAGCACT
>CAYRID010000054.1:0-17907 GCA_964424225.1 uncultured Geobacter sp. | reverse complement strand
GCTTCGAGCCAAAGTGCAGTTTCGGTTTCGGGAAGAAGCCTGTGAGCCTCGGAGAGTATTGCTTTGGCCGCGGTGAACTGATCGTCGTAGATGAGTTCGCTGGCTTGGTGAAGCAAGCGGTAATAACGAATGCGCGACTCCGGATCGATGACCGTCAAACGCGCTTCCTGATTAGCCTGCGAGATTGTTTGGAATTCGCCGCCGAAACGACATGGAAACACAATATTGGGTAGATATTTATTGCGTGCCGACTCAAAGTCACCCGCAATTTCAGGAAAAATCTCGGTCTGATATCGTTTTTTTGATGGGAAAATCCGCGATTCTATGCGGATTGCTCCATCGCCGACGCGAAAACGTTCGCTCGAAAGCAATTCTGTGTCGGTTCCTAAATAAACGATCGGTGTCGTCAGCTGCCAATATTGTGCGTCGCGATCAATCCAGCGCACTTTGCCTTGTTCGGAATCGACGAAGAAGTGCCGCGTATCTTCGCGTGCAAGCGCTCCGCATTGATTTTCGGTTTCGTGCAATTTAATGGAAAGCAAAGAGCTTGCTTGTGCGTGTGCAAAGTTTGAGATCGTTGCGCTGCAAACAATCGCCAGAACACCGGGAATCATGCGCGTCCGCAGCATCGATTTCATGGTTGTTGATCCCGTTCGCGGTGCAAACTTTCAAGCGCTTGTTTAAGCAATGCTTCGGCAAGTTCATGGTGGTGAGCACCATTTTTGGAAAAGATTATGAGTTGCTTCGCAAGGCGTTTGCGTTTCGCGCTCGTTGCGTCGAGTTCTTGCTTTTTGTCGGAGAGTTCGAGTCGTCGTAACTCGGATTCACTCTCGACGACGAGTTCATCAAGGATGTGTTGTTTGGATAAAAGCAGTTTTCCGTAACTCGGCGGATGACACTGCACGCAAGCTTGTTCGTAATTGTGAAGTCGTGTCGAATCGCGCGTCGGGATGTGACAATCGTTGCACGAAATTTTAGGTGATGAATGTGGATCGGCATCGAGCCGAATATCGTTGAATTGGCCACTGAGAAATTTTGCAGCATCTGCGTGGCAATCCACGCAGTTTGTGCCCTGCACGCGAAAACGTAAATCCGTGTGACAGGCGCTGCACTCGACGCGTCGATGAACTTGCGTGAGGGAAAACTTCGTATCGCGTGCATGGTCAAATTTCGTTTTTTGCCAAGTTTTGGGTGTATGACATACCGCGCAATCGTTCTTTAATGCGCGCTCATGAGGATCTTTGTGGCAATCGACACATTTTCGAGACACTCCAGTTCCGGGTTGCAGATTTTGTTCAACCTCTAATTTTCTACGTTCGGGAGTGTGACAGCTTTGGCAGGCGAGCTTGGCGTGAGAATCTTCGAGTGCAAACGCCGTGTCGCGTGAATGAGAGAAGGCTACAACGTCATCCAAAAAAATATTGCTGGGCGAATCGTTCTCATCTTTCGGTGCAGCGGTGAGGCGATCTTTCAGAATCGACCAATCGATTTCGGTATGGCAGGCCGCACAGTCTTTCGATTTTGAGAAATTTTTTGCGTGCGGATCGGTATGGCAAGTCGCGCAAGTTTCATGGTCGATTCCGAGGTAGTGAAATTTCTCCTCTCCGGATTTGGCATCGAAAACCTGGTGACAATCCTGACAATCTTTTTCGCGATGTTTTCCATGCAAGACAAAGAGCGCTTGATCGTGGTTGAAGCTTTTGGGGTCGAAGTTGAGACTGCTTGTTTCGCGACCGCGATGTTCGGAGTGGCAATCGACACAGTTTTGCGTGAATCCACCGTGAACACCGAGTGATTTTGCTTGCCGCTCTCCGACGATAGAATGACATTCGAGACATTTTTGGTCGGGGGTTTTTTTAAACAAGGCGTGGCAATCCAAACAGTTTGCTCCTGCATCACTTTTTTCGTGCGCACGAGACAAGACGCCCGGCGAAGCGAGACGCGCGATCTTCTCGGAAATTTGCGCGAGTACGGTTTCGTGCATGTCGACTTTTCCGGCATTTTTTTGAGATGGCTGAGTGCAATTCGAAAAGTTCGCGATGGTGAGGATGCTAAGCATGAGGGCTTCTCTCAATCTACGCCTCATCGTGTGAGCACTCTTCGCGGTCGAGGCTTTTCACCCAAGCGCAGTGATGATGTTCGGCCCACTCGCGTCGGACATATCCAAGTGTCATTCCGCATAGAGCGTGGCGAGTAGAAAGATTGAGCGCGGCGAGATAGAAATGTCCGGCGAAGACGGGAAGCCAGGCCACGAACAGTGCAATGTGTAAGACGTACGGGGCGAGAGCCGCAGGATTGAGCCAAATAAAAATTCCCGTAGCGGTAAATCCGACTGTAAAAAAAATGCTGAGTAATGCATTGATTTTTTGCCCAGCGTTGAGTTTTCCGACGGGAGGTAAACTCGCTTTCCCGAGTGCGGCCCAAGGTTGCAAACGCAGCCATTCGAGATCGTCGCGTGTCCAGTGAAATGGAATTTTTAAATCGGCAAGAACAGCGCGCGTATTGCCCGATAGCAAAATCAGTATCGGCAGCGTGAGGAGCACAATCGCTGTGACTTTGTGCAAAGTGATGACATGCTCGACTTGATCGAGGCGAAGTTGAAATTTATCCCGACACAAAAGAAGGACACCACTTGCTGCGAGAGTGAGAAATGGAATGACGAATGACCAGTGAAACCAACGCGTAGATTTGTCGAAGCGCAGCAACCGTTGCGATAGGTTCTGATTTTTTGAGTGCATTCATCGCCTCGCGTTATGCGCAAAATCGTTTCGCACGAAACGGTTTTGCGTATGTTTTGATCTCACCGCTAAGAGCTTCGCTCAGACGGATTGTTCCGAGATGAAAGCCAGATGAAGAGGTCTTCATTTGGGCGATTTAGCGGGAGTCGCGGGCGGATCGGGAAGCAGTACAACTTGCCGCCGCAGCTCTTGGGGTGCGCTTGTGAGGCGATCCCAGCGCTTGAGTGTGAGTTCGAGCTTTTTTGGGTTGAGCGCGCTCGGGATCGCGAAACGAAAGGAGAGATTCTCTTGTGCGTCGATTTTTTCCCCAAGCGCACGATTTAATATTTGCTCTTCATGCCATGGAACTTGTGCATCAAGGCTCTGCAAGCGCAAAAGGAGTTCTCGTTTTCCAAAATCGCCACTTGGGATCGAATGTGGCATGTGATTTTGCAACGTGACTTCGATGAAAATTTGTTTTTCGTTTTGAATCAATTTGGTGTCAATGCGCAATTCGTCTTTTGTCGAATCGGGTACGGCGAAGAGGTGTTTGCGGAGATCTTGTTTTTTTTCGAGAGCAACGGGAATTGGCGAATAAAAAACATCGGCATTGACGGATTCGACAGTGCGTCGCACCGACGGCATGTGGCAACTCTGACAAGTTTTTGGTTCTTTTGCGTTGCGTGTTGTGGTTTGCCATTCTCTATACACCGACTCGTGACATTTTCCACAGAGTTCGCTGGATCGGTAAAACTCGTCGTCTTCGATTACGGGATGCACATCGACGGGCAGTGAACGCGTAACCGGACCGCGCATGGTCAGAGGCTTTGCATCTGGACTTGTCGAAAGATGGCAAGTGATGCAGGTGACGCCTTCTTCGCGATGCAATGTTCGCGACGACGGCGCGGTTGTGGAATCAATGGGTGCGGATGCGTGGCAATTCGTACATTCTTTGGCGCGCCCTTGCGCGCTGGCGCTTTGGAAGGTGGCACTTCGCCAGGCTTGGGCATGCGCAGAACTTTCCCACTCACGATAGATCTCTTGATGACAGCGTTCGCAATCTTTTGCCATTGGGATTTGCGAATGTTGCGAATCGAAAAAAAGATCTTTTGCAAAAGGAACTTGTGGACGCTGGCAGTGCGTGAGCGTGAGCGAGCTGAAAAGTGCAAACAGAAATGCAAATAACACTTTTATGTGAAAATTTTGATCTGTCATGGTCTTGAAACATTCTTGGACTAGAGCCTGCGATGGGATTTTGTGTTTACTAAGCAATTTCGCCGTATGGACACACACCTCTCTTGCTTGCGCGCCACAAGATCCTCAGGATCGGCGATATAAATGAAGATGGGATGAATCGCGCTACTGCAGCGCTGTTGAGCGTGGAGAAGGTGAGTCTTTCGTCGATGCAGATTTTTGTGTTCCCGTTGTAGCAACCGGTAGCAAGAGATCTTCGAGGAAGAACGCCGCGAGTTCTGCGCGCCCGGCGAGACCTGATTTTCGATACACCACCGACGATTGCTGACGCACAGTTTTTTCGCTCTTCCCGGCAAGTTCGGCGATCTCTTGGTGGCTATATCCTTTAAGGAGCATGAGCGCGGTCTCGCGTTCTGCTTCGGTTAGGTTCCACTTCGAAAATTGGTGATCGATTTCGGTGCCCAGGCCCTGCAAAAAGTGCTGCGCGCGTTTTCGCCATTCGTCGCGTTCACTGCGATGGGCTTCGAGTGCGAGCGAAATTTTTTGAACGGAGCGCGCAGCGCGCAGCCAACCATTCCAAAGGACGACCACAGCACCCAAGCAAAGCAAAACGAACGCTGCTTCGAAGAGCACGTGTGCTGTAAAGTAAGAAGCTGGACGATCGAGGATCAAATCGACGATACCGCCGAAACTGATCAGCAAGAGCAGACCGATTAAAAATCCGAAGAAGCGCCGTTCCGAGAGAGTGGTTTCGTTCATTGATCCTCCGCGCGAAAAAACTACCGCAGAGTCCCTGCGACGTATGTCCCGAAGCACGCTCAATCCAAAGAAAGAGCATAGGCGGGACATTTGTCGGATGGTCAGCTTGCGAAAAAAGTTTATTTCTCGCTGCATAAATTTGGCGGTACGAAAACTTTTCGAGTGAAGGGTGCTCGTGCGGCCAGCGTAGGAGGAAGAAATTATGTTGCCCAATCCCTTACACCCGGCTGTTGTGCATTTTCCCGTTGTTTTTGCGGTGTTGATGCCGCTGCTCATCTTGGTGGCCATCGTTTTGACTCGCCGTGGACATCCGGCACGAAAAATTTGGGGGGCCGTGTTGGCGCTTCAAGTATTGCTGGTGCTCTCGAGCTGGGTGGCCATGGAAACCGGCGAGCACGAGGAAGACAAGGTTGAGACAGTCATCGCAAAAGAGTTCATCAAAGAACATGAAGAGGCGGCCGAGTTGTTCCTTGTTTTGGCGGGAGTGACTTTGCTCATCTCGGGTGCCGGTTTGCTTTCGGGCGGGAAAGGCGAGGCCGCGCGCTATCTCGCACTCGTCGGTTCTCTCGTTGTACTCGGTGCCGGTGGGCGCGTTGGACATCTTGGCGGCGAACTCGTGTACAAGCACGGTGCGGCGCAAGCCTACATTCAAGCACCGATGAGTGAGACGGGTGCGACTGGGAAAATTGAGGAGGATGACGACGCGGATCATGCGGCGTCGCACGAAGATCATGAGGCGCAGGAAGCAACCGACACGGGTTCACAGACAACTGCGACGATCGAAGCACCGGCGACGACACCCGTAGGATCGGATTCCGCGACGGAGCATGATGACGATCACTAAGTCATAGGTTCCCAAGAGTATATTTTGAACTATTTTTTAATTAAATTTTGCAAATTGGCCCTTGGGTGCGGTAGTTTTGGAGTGGTGGGAGACCTTGTTTCGTTTCTCATCACTCCGAAAACCCGAGGAAGACCATGGCAAATGAAACTTCATTGAAAAAACCAAACGAAACCGCGGACTTCAAAGAAGAGAGTTCTTTGGAACGCGAACTCAGCGCCGACCGCGCGGGGACGCGTAAAACCATTATGGAGATGCTCAAGCGCAAGGGCGAGTGCGACGTGGCTTCGCTTGCGAGCGCGATTGGCATCTCGGGGGTCGCGGTGCGCCAGCACTTGGCGGGAATGCTCGAAGATCGGTTGGTTGCTTATCGCTCCGTGCGCCGTCCCGTCGGACGCCCGACACGGCTCTATAAATTGACCGATGCTGCGGACAACGCTTTCCCGCAAAGCAGTGATCGCGTCGCGCTCGATTTGCTTGAGCGGATGGAAAAGCTCGTAGGCCGCGAGATGGTCGAAAAAATTTTCGAATCGCGATTGAAAGATCTCGATACACAATATCGTGAACGTTTGCAGGGTGCGCGCACTTGGGTGAAGAAGCTTGAACTTTTGGCGGAGATTCGGGATGCGGAAGGTTATCTCTGCAATCTCGAATCGATGCCGACGAAAGAAACGAAAGGTGGGCTTGGTCTCGTCGAGCATCATTGCCCAGTGGCCAGCGTTGCGGGCAAGTATCCCGAGCTTTGTGCCATTGAGCTCGAGCTTTTTAAGCGCGTGCTTGGAGAACCGCACATCAAACGCGTTGAACATATTCGCTCGGGTGGACACGCATGTGTGTATATCGTGCCTAAAGAAGATGTTGATCCCGAAAATTAAACAAAAAAGTTTCGTTTGAAAATCAATGCGCCGCACTTCGAAGCAAGGAGTGCGGCGCATTGATTTTGTAGGTCAAGCCAATTTCCCAAACGCGTTTTGCGCCGTCGGCTATGACTCGCGCAGGATATGATGCGCAGCGATGTAGCCAAACGTCATTGCGGGCCCAAGCGTTGCGCCGGCGCCAGCGTAGGTGCGTCCCATCACCGGTGAGGAGCAGTTGCCGATTGCGTAGAGGCCCGGCACGACTTCGCCGTTCGTCTTGGTGACGCGCGCTTTTTCATCCACGGTGATACCGCCCTTGGTGCCGAGCTCTCCGGCGAACGCTTCCATGGCATAGAACGGCGCGGTGATGATGGGTGCAAGGCACGGATTGGGCTTTACATTGACGTCGCCGTAGTAGCGATCAAAACCCGTATCCCCGCGGTTGAAGTCGAGATCCTTTCCAGAGCGCGCATATTCATTGAATTTCGACACCGTTTTGCGTAGGCCTTGCGGATCGACACCAATTCGTTTCGCGAGGTCTTCGAGAGTGTCGGCTTTGATCAAATATTGTTCGCGCAAAAGTCTCGGCAACGCCCAGTCGGGTTGTTGCGAACCGGGCAAGAACGGCCCAATGGGGTAGTTCTTGCGAAACGTCGCGTCGAAGATCAAATACGCCGGCACGCTTGGTGCTTCCGGCGTATTTTTTTCGTACATCGCATTGACGACGTCGATATACGGTGCGGCTTCGTTGACGAAGCGTTCGCCCTTTTTGTTGACCATGATGCTGCCCGGCAGCGACTTTTCGATGACGAGCATTCGCGCGCGTGCTTCACCGGGCACTACCGTCGTTGGACCCCACCAACCATCGTCCATGAATTCGAGGCCGGCACCAAGTTCAAGGCCAAGCTTGTGAATGTCGCCGGTGTTGTCGGGGTTTGCGCAGGTCCATTCGGTGCGTGTGGGATTGGGCAAGTATTGCTCGCGCATGGCTTGGTTGCTTTCAAAACCGCCGGCGGCGAGGATCAATCCTTTGCGTGCTTGAATGCGAATGCGTCGGCCCTCTTTTTCGGCTTCAACTCCGACGGCGCGTCCGTTTTCGATGATGATTTTTTTTGCGGGCGTGTTAAGCCAGAGCGGAATGCCGCGATCCATCAACGAGCGGCGCAGCCGCCCCACGAGGCCGTTTCCCATGGCAAGACTTCGATCGCGCTTTGTACCTCGCGAAAGACGCCAAAAAAAGTCGAGAGCGTAGTTGAGCATCAGCTTGATCGTGAGCAAAATCCAACCCGGGCTGTGGCAAAGCAAGATCCGCGCTTGGCCTGCCGTCATGGAGACACGACCGAGGATCAATGTTTGCAAGCCGGGTTCGCGCAGGTGAAGGATTTCTTCCCCGAGTGTGCGTCCGTCGAAAGTTTCCGCCTCGATTGTGCGGCCACCAGGTTTTGCGCCTTCGCACAGCGGGTAGTAATCCGCGTACTCCGGCATTGCAGCGAAACGAACTTGTGTATGATCGCTGAGGTAGCGCACCATTTCGGGACCTTTTTCGAGATAAGCGCGCAAGCGGACCTCGGGCACAAGGCCCTTCGTCGTAGCCTTGAAATAGGTGAGTGCTTCTTGTGGTGTGTCTTGGATTCCGACACCAGGCATCAAGTGATTGCAGGGAATCCACAAGCCACCGCCGGACATTGCGGACGAACCGCCGTAGTAACTGCCCTTTTCGATGAGCAGCACATCTCCGCCGAGGTCGTAACTCTTGAGTGCAGCGGTCATTGCGCCGGCGCCCGAACCGACGACCAAGACATCTACACTGTGATCCCATCCTTGCGTGTTTTGCTCTGCCATGTTTTCCCCCGTGATTTTGAACGGATCAAATTGGAACCGGTCAAGAATCGCAAAATCCTATCGAAAGCACCTGCTTCACGTCAGATGGCTTGCATTTTTTTAGAGAACCAAAAGGGGCTGTTGAAGATCGCGCCGTACAAGTTTTTGAAGATGCGGACTTCAAAGCAGGAAGCGGTACGAAGTAGGGCAGAGCGGGCACGGTCGATAGAACCGTGGGGAGGAATGCGCAAAAAAAACGAGCCCTGCGGTTGAATCGTCGGTATTCCGGTTGATTCCGGATCCTCCGCGCAGGGCTCGAAGTGTTGAGAGTGGCTGCGGCGCTCGCCGCGTGCCGGTCAACCCAAGTTTTTCTCGACGAATTCCCAGTTCACCAAATGACTCAGAAAAGTGTCGATATATTTGGGGCGATCGTTTCGATAGTCGATGTAGTAGGCGTGTTCCCAGACATCGATCGTCAATAGCGGCGTTTGTCGATGTGCGATCGGCGTGTCCGCGTTGGCGGTCTTTACGATCTTGAGTTTTTGATCCGTATCGCGCACGAGCCAGGCCCATCCGGAACCAAATTGTGTCGCGGCGGCGTTGCTGAACTCTTCACGGAATTTGCTGAAGCTGCCAAAAGCCTCCTCCAAGGTCTTTGCGAGTTTTGCCGTCGGTGTGCCGCCGCCGTTTGGCTTCATGCAATGCCAGTAAAAAGTATGATTGTAAACCTGTGCAGCGTTGTTGAACACGCCACCGTCGGAGCCACGTACAATTTCTTCGAGTGCTTGAGTCGAATGCGGCGTGCCTTCAATCAATCCGTTGAGTTTTGTGACGTAGGCGTTGTGATGTTTGCCGTAGTGGTAGTCGATGGTTTCGGCGCTGACATGCGGCGCGAGAGCGTCTTTCGCCCAGGGAAGCGGGGGAAGTTGAATTGCCATTTTGTTTCTCCTTTTGAAAGTTTTGGTGAGCGCTTCGTTATTTAAGCAAAAATTTACTAAGATGCAATAATCGATTACAATTAATAAGTGCTATAAAATCATTTTTTATCACGTATTTGTAAATTCAGATCAATTTAATAAATTATTGTTTAAAAGGTTGATTTTATTTTTGAATATTGGTACTAATCGCCGGATGGAAAAGAGGTCTGCTCGCGCTTGTTTTGCGGTAGTGCGCGTGCGGGAGAACGTGGGGAAAGAAGAGAAGTAAAAACGCAAACGAAAGGTTGGAAACAGCACCGATGTTTATCGAAAAATGGCTTCCTGTGGCTGCATCGAGCTTTGCAAAAGATGTCGATGGTTTGATGGTGTTTATCACCGTGATCGTCGGTGTTTGGTTCATTCTCGCCGAAGCGCTGCTTTTGATACTCGCTTTTGTGTATCGCGATCGAAAAGGTCGCCAAGCGGCCTATCTTCCGGCCAATACACTTCGCGGCGCTGCTCTGGTTTTGATTCCTTGCGCCATTGTGCTCGGCTTTGACCTTTGGATCGACGGTGTTGCGACGCCAGTTTGGAATCACATCAAAATTGATCGCCCAAAGCATGACGAGCGCGTGCGGATCACCGGAGAGCAGTGGTCGTGGCGCTTTCGCTATCCGGGTGCCGATGGCGAGCTCGATACCGCCGATGATTTCGAGACGGTTGGCGAGCTTCATGTCCCGCTCAACAAAGTGATCTTATTCGAGCTTGAGGCGAAGGATGTCGTGCATTCACTCTGGGTTCCGACGCTACGCCTGAAACAAGATGCGGTACCGGGACGTTCGATTCATGGTTGGTTTGAGCCAACGCTTGCGGGTCGCTTCGAGATCATCTGCGCTGAAATTTGTGGCTTTGGACACACCATGATGAAGTCCTCGCTTGTGGTGGAAGAAGAGGCAGCGTATCGCGCTTGGCTGGTCTCGAAGGCGCCGGTTGCGGCGGCTGCCATACCGCAAGCCGCAGAGGCCCATTCAGCACATTAAAAAATTACGCAAAAATGTGTTTATTTTCGACAAGGTGATTTCGCATCAACGAAACTAGACGGAACAAGAGAAACAAGAGAAACAAAAAAGGAAACAAGAATGTCGGATTCCGCTCACGCCGCACCGCAGAGTTTTATCACGAAGTACATTTTTTCGACGGACCACAAAGTGGTTGCGAAGCAATATCTGTTTACAGGGATGTTCATGGGGTTGCTTGGGGGATTCCTCGCATATGTGATCCGGATGCAGCTGACTTACCCGGGGCAGCCGGTGCCGGGTTATGGTCCAGTGAATTTCTTGCAGTACAACTCGGTTGTGACGATGCACGGCACGATCATGCTCTTTTGGGTGGCGATGCCGGTTCTTCTCGCTGCACTCGGAAACTTCTTGATTCCGCTCATGATCGGCGCGCGCGACATGGCTTTTCCAAAGCTGAATATGCTTTCGTACTGGATCTTTTTCCTGAGTTCCGTCGTTTTGATTGCTTCGTTCTTCGTGCCCGGCGGTGCAGCGAACGGTGGCTGGACATCCTATCCGCCGCTTTCTTCGAGCAAATATTCAGGTGGGCAGTGGGGTATGACGCTTTGGCTCATTGCCGTTGCGCTCGAGTTCGCTGCCTTTTTGCTAGGAGGCATCAACTTCATTACGACGGCGCTGAATATGCGCGCTCCCGGGATGAAGCTTCTCGATATGCCAATCATGGTTTGGATGCAGATCGTCGCAGCGGTTGTGTTCATGCTTTCCGTCGGACCGCTGGTGGCCGGCGCGATTATGTTGTTTCTCGATCGTGTCGTAGGTACCGGCTTCTTCGATCCCGTACAAGGCGGTGACCCTCTTTTGTTTCAACATCTATTTTGGTTTTTCGGACACCCCGAAGTGTATGTGGTTCTTTTGCCGGGCTTGGGCGTGATTTCCGAGGTTTTGCCAGTCTTTTCACGCAAAACAATTTTTGGCTACAAGATGATCGTGTACGCAACGCTTGCAACCGGAGCGATGAGCTTCCTCGTTTGGGCGCACCATCAATTCATCGCGGGTATAGATCCGCGCCTCGCCATTCCTTTCAGCATCACCACGATTTTGATTTCCGTGCCAGTGGCCGTGACGACGTTTTCTTTTATGGCGACTTTGTGGAAAGGCAAGATCCGCTTTACGACACCGATGTGTTTCGCGATTGGTATGATTGCTCTCTTTCTGGTTGGCGGTGTTACGGGTATTCACAATGGCGCACCGGCGGCGAATATGTTTTTGCACGATACTTATTTCATCGTTGCACATTTTCATTACACACTGATTCCGCAGGTGTTCTTTGCGTTCTTTGCAGCCTTTTACTTTTGGTTTCCGAAGATGTTCGGTTCGATGCTGAATGAAGTACTCGGCAAACTGCATTTCTTGGGTACGTTCGTATTTATGAACGTTACGTTTTTACCCATGTTTGTGTTGGGATTCATGGGACATCAGCGACGCATTGCGAATCCGCAGATTTTCGACACGCTGCACAATGCACAGGTTCAGCACCTACACTTAATTGCGACGATTGGCGCGCTGGGGCTCTTGCTTTCGCAACTGATCTTTTTCGTCAATCTGACACTGAGCTTGGTGAAGCGGAAGGCGCCGGGGAACAACCCTTGGCATTCCAACACTTTGGAATGGGCGACGACGTCGCCGCCGGGACACGGAAACTTCGAGACGCCGCCGGTCGTGTATCGCGGGCCATACGAATACAGCGTGCCCGGTGCGAGCCAGGACTATCTACCGCAGAACATGCCGCCCAAATGACACGAATATGCGTAGTGATGGTGTAGAGGATTTCGATTTTGAATCGGCGGCGACGAAAAGAAGAGGAGCAAAATAATGAGTCAACTTGCGAATGCTGAACCGCGCTTCGAGACCGTAGGAATACCGACGGGACGTTTGGCAATGTGGTGGTTTTTGGCCTCCGAGATTGCAATTTTCGGCGGTTTGATTTGCATCTTTCTTTTGATGCGTTGGCGACACTCGGAATGGTCGAGCGAAGCCGTGCACACGCTGAGTGCAGCGGGTGCAACCAACACATTCGTCCTACTTACAAGCAGTTTGAGCGCCGTGCTGGCTCACGACGCCGTCGAAAAAGGCGATCTGCAAAAGGCCGCTCGTTATCTCGGCTATACACTAATTGGTGGCGTTGCGTTTCTTGCCATCAAATCCTACGAGTATGCACATGAAATCGCGGCGGGACTTTTGCCGTCGAAAAGTACGTTTTGGTCGTTTTATTATTTGATGACGGGGTTGCACGCTGTGCATGTGATCGCCGGTATGATTGCAATTTTTGTGGTGATGCTCGGCGTGCGCAAAAACCAAAATCCACAGCGTGTTGAGCTTGTGGGAATTTACTGGCACTTCGTCGATATCGTTTGGATTTTCCTGTTTCCATTACTCTATTTGTCCGCTTGAGCGTTGTACGAAAGGAGAACTCATGTCACAAGAAACTTCTGCTGCTGTGGCCGAGCATCATTCGATCCCCTATGTCCAAATTTGGGCTTGGCTTGTCTTTGCGCTGGCGCTTTCGTTGCTCATTGGTGAAATGACGGTGCCGGTCGTCGGTGTTGTCATGATCTTCACGATTGCCGTGGTGAAGGCGTATCTCGTTATTGCCAACTTCATGCATCTGAAATTCGAGCCCCAATTTGTACTTTGTATTTTGGGTGGAGCAGCTCTTGCATTGTATTTCTTTTTCTTTGGCACTTTGCCGGATGCGGTGTACGGACCCTTCAAATAGAGTGATGCGTGTAGAAAGATAAAAACAGGAGCCGAGGGATGAGTGCTGCTCAAATGACGCAAAAGAATGTCAGTGCCAAAGTCACAAAACCACTCGTATCGAGCGGCGTGCTCGGCATGGCGATGTTTATCGCAACCGAGGTGATGTTCTTTACGGCTTTGATTAGCGGCTTTTTGGTGTTGCGCGCCCAAAATCCGGATTGGCCGCCTCCGGGTCAGCCGCGTCTTCCGATTGTGATCACTGCGCTCAATACTTTGGTTTTGCTTGGGAGCGGCTGGACGGCACTGCGCGCTTTGGCGCCGTTCGCAGTAGAGCGCAAGGTAAGACAGAATTGGGATCGCCATGCGGCCGCACGGTGGTTTGGTATTACACTTTTGCTCGGCATGACATTTCTCGGTGTACAAGGCTTTGAATGGTTTCGCCTGATTGGCTTTGGGCTCACGACGACATCGAGCTTATACGGTGCAACATTCTATGTCCTCGTCGGAGCACATGCTGCTCACGTACTGGGCGCAGTGGTGGCTTTGCTTTGGATTCGTCGGCAACTCGTTTGCGAACGAGCCGCGTCAAACGATGTCGAGAGCGTTCAACCCATGGTGATGTATTGGCTCTTCGTGGTGATTGTCTGGCCCATACTTTACGGATTGGTGTATTTCGGATGAAAAGCTACACAAAAAATTGTGCTTTCTACTTTCTTCGATTCTGCGCTTTTGCAGTTGCCAACCTTGGCCTTTTGTCCGTGGCTTTGCCGGCCCAGGCTTGCTCGGTTTGTTTTGTGGCGAGCGATGAAGTGCGGAAGGCTTATTACTTGACGACGGTTTTGATGATTCTCGTGCCCACGGCTCTCCTGGCCGGGATTGGATTTTGGTTGCATCGGTCGTTTTCGCGGCAAAGCGCGCATGCGCTCGACATCGTTCCGCCTACATTCCCGGCGGTGAATGGGGTACCATCGAACGGCGCCGCACCAGTTGCGCCGGAAGAGTCATGATTTCCATTGCACAATTTCATTCGCGTTTTTTGAGTCGAGGTTTTGCCGCACTCTGTGCGCTGACTTATTGCTTGATCGTCTTTGGTGCAATGGTGCGCGCAAAAGATGCGGGACTCGCTTGCCCCGACTGGCCGCTTTGCTTTGGTGAAGTGATTCCGCAATTCGATGCGAAGGTGGCTTTTGAGTGGGGACATCGTTTGCTTGCGAGCTTTGTTTCCGTCGGATTGTTTGTTCTGTCTGTTCTTGTGCTTGCAAAGTCGGAGTTGCGTGCGTGGATGAAACCGCGCTTGAGTGTGGCCTGGGTTTTACTTCTCGTGCAAATCGTATTCGGTGGGCTTACGGTGCTGTTAAAGCTCTCGGCTTGGACCGTGAGCGCACATCTCGTCTTGGGCAATAGCTTTTGTCTGACACTTCTTTGGATCGCCTGTGATTTGCAGACCTATGCCGAAAGAGAAATGAATGCCAGTTTGAATTGGCCCAAGCGCCCTGCGCTTTCGACGGGTGTACGAGGGCTGGCTTTCGTGACGGCAGCCATACTCGTACTTCAGTTTATTCTCGGTGGTTTGGTCTCCGGGCATTATGCGGGACTCGCTTGCACGACATTTCCGACTTGCAACGGAGATCAAATTATTCCGAATTTTGCTGGTCATGTCGGTTTGCATGTAGTGCACCGAATGAACGGACTTTTGCTTTTATTGAGTTTTTTTGCGCTTGCGATTTGGACACGAAAAATTGATCACATTGGGATGCTTGCCAGAGCGGGTGCGCGAGTTGTTTTTCTGCAAGTTTTTATTGGCATCGCCAATGTGCTTTTCAAGTTGCCTTTCGAGCTCACGGCGTTGCACACGGCTTTTGCGGCGGCCTTGGCGCTGATCATGGCACTTTTGATCCGAGAGATTGTGTATTCGAGGAGCGAGAGTTCATACGGAACCGCCATGCGCATTGTCGAAGCACGCTAGCTCATGCAGTCTTACAATCTTAACACTTTTTAGCGTATTGCTCGATCGATTCGAACGCCCGCACGAAATACTGCTCGGACCATATCCGTTGAAAGTGTTGTTCGCGCTTCATGCCATGGGCGATCGAGCAAACAAAGGTCTGCTGCTTTTCCTGGGCTTAGCATTTCGCGCAGACAAGATTCAAAATTGAAATTTCTGTTTTTTGTGATTGGCATGAAGAGCAAGAGGGCTTCTTCCGGAGAGAGTGCTTCGTCGGCTGCAAACGAAATCCCTGACGCTGTTTTGCGTTGGATCGCACAACGCATGCTTAACCATGGATCGGGATTTCCGTACGGAGCGTCGCTGCCCGCGCGCAGTGGAAGCCCAGCTTCGAGAAATCCGCGCCCGCGATATAACCACGGGCGATCTTGAGGTTCGACTTCATGAAGGTATTGGTCGCCGCGTTCAAAAAGAAAATGCGGTTGCGTGACGATGGGAATGGATGAAGGCCGAAGTGCAGTGAGAAGAGCAATGGCATCCGGGGGCGCAACGGAAGCGTGCTCAATGCGATCTGCACGATGCAGACCCGCTTGAGCAAGAGCGCTAGCGGCAAAAATCAATTCGGTACGCGTAACACAATGAATGGCTACTCCGCGATCTTGAAGATGTGCATTGTGAATTTTTTCGATGAATTCTTCGAGGGAAGGCAGCCCTCCTTCATACAAGAGAATTTTCTGCGCGCTGCATTGGAGAGATGGAAGTGAAGACGAAGAATGCTCCGTCGAAGCAGAAGCGTGAGTTGCCGTGGGGAAATCGAAATCTCCCATCATTTGCATATTTTGCAAAATGACACCGTCTTGGATCAGCTTCGAGAAGAGATTCCATTCGGCGATTCGATTTGAAACGCTGGCGTCTGTAATGGTTGTAATACCAAAATTCGCAAGTTTTCGACTCGCATGAGCAATGCCGTCGCGATCGAGAATCGAGTCAAGTCGATCACGCAGAAAAGCGTCATCACGAAATAATCGACCGGTAGCACGACCTTGTGCGTCACGTTCAACACCAGGGTGATCGACGCCGCGATCGAGGCCCATGGTATCGATTGCGCGCGAATTGAAAATCCAAAGTGCTCCTGTGCGGTGTTGGATCCGCATGGGAACATCACTGCGGATTGCATCGAGTCGCCAGCGGTCGAGTTCGCCAGCGACGGACTCGTGGTATGCAAAACCGCGAAGCGAGCTATTTCCCTCCTCTGTTTTTGAGGAAGCGTTACGCAAAGCATGGATGAGCATTTTTTCATTTGTTATCGCTGGAGGACCACAACATACAGAATTTTGTGTTGCAGCGAGGGCGAGGAGATGCAAGTGATGATCGTGCAGGCCAGGCAAAACTGCGCCTCCACGGGAATCAAAGATTTCTTCTTTCGCACGCGGTGAAAGCGCTGCGCCGATTTCCTGAATGCATCCGTCTTGGATGCGGAGAGCGGTTTTTCCACGTGTTGGAATTTCACAATTTTGGATCAGCACGGAATTCGTAGCTCTCTCAATATGCGTTCTGTGTCGGCTCCAAGTGATCGAGCTTGTTTGATCACTTGACGCGCACGGGGCGCAGCCACTTCGGTCGAGATTCCTTCGTCGCACACGCGCCATATTTTTTCGAACTGTGCAGAATGATCTTTCCGAATCTCACATTCAAGGGTTGCTTGTGTTTCGATATTTTGCGCAAAACCAAGTGCATGAGCGGCAACATTACACAAAGAAATGTCAAATAAACGACTTCCTCCGGCTTGCCATGAGGCTTGCGCCGCGACGGCGGCATGCATTCCCGTGAGTGGATCGGCAATGGCATCCCCACAGAAAATCGGTATTCGACGCGAGTTTTCGGGTTTCTTTGTAGCGCAATACATATTTCGCGCAGAATCGGCGGTCGGGAGATCGGCACAGAAGGCGGCAAGCCCAGACGCTACGGCTGCGTCATCTCCAAAGGCGATCCAGTTGGCTTCGGGTTCCTGACGCCCATAACCCGTAATGCTGATCCAAGTGAGATTCGTGCGACGTCGCACAAGCGCAGGAATGTCGAAACCAAATTGCGTCATCGCGCGCGGTCGCGCGCTTTCGACGACGATGTCGGCATGCTCGAACAGTGCGGCAAGTTGAGCGCGTCCGATTTCGGTTCGCAGATCGAGTGCGACACTTTCTTTCTCGGCATTGAACAAATCGAAAAATTTCGTTGGACCGCGCCGTGCGCCATCCGGTCGCGAGAGACTTTCCACTTTGATGACGCGTGCACCGGCTTGTTGCAAGAGATGTGTGCAAAGAGGGCCCGCCCAAAGCGATGCGAGGTCAAGTACGAGGGGCCGATTCGCTTTGGGTTCTGGGCCGTCTGTCGCCTCAAGTATGTGAAACCAGGGTGGCGCGCTTTTGGCGGGTGGCGCAGCGCAGGCCACAGCGAGTCCAAGCTCGCGAGCACGCTCAATGACTTCTTCGCTTGGCAAGAGTGCCAATTTTTTAGCAATCTCATCCCACGGATTTTCGAAATTTTTGACATCGATCCAAGCGGGCAAAAGCGCGAAATCCTCTTGGCGAGCCAAGTTGAGTGCGATCCAGGCATCTTGTGTTTGCAGTAAGCGGCAACTTCTGCTGCAAGACTGTGTTGGCAGGCGATCTGGCTTTGGCATTTCGAAAATTGCAGCGCGTTCTCCCAGCAAGGCCGGAGCATCGATCAACGCAAATTGGTGTTGCTTAGTTAATCGAGCGAATGCAAACAGCGCGCCACGCGCCACGCTTGCCAAAGCAAAGGGCCGCAAAATGGGTTCACCTGCAAAATTGCGTGAAATGGCCATTGCGCCCGAACTTGCCCAGTCGAGTGCAGGAGAAAGTGCAGCCGTATCGCGAATGGAATTTCGCCCTAGATCATTCGCCGTGCGCCCGATTGTGGCTCCGAGTGAAGCGAGCAATAGGGCAGCGTAATCGAAATGGGGTGCTCCCACCGGAATCGCAAATGTGGATTTCGGCAAAACTTTGTGCAGTCTGGATAATGTAGCGCTTGCAGAGAAAGTCGAATTCATTTTGATGCGACAC
>CAYRID010000053.1:0-18135 GCA_964424225.1 uncultured Geobacter sp. | reverse complement strand
CATACGCCATCACTCTGACCTTGGACGGTTACGAGCCGGTAAAAACCACCTTGAACCGCCGAGTGAATGGTTGGTTTTGGGGCAACATTATGCTTGGTGGCCTCATCGGCATGGTCGTCGACCTCAGCACCGGCGCAGTCTACCGGCTGAGTCCGACACAAATTGACGTAGAACTCATACCAAAGCCTCCTCTCCTTCCCGCGAGCGAAGATTCGCCCCGCACCACCGTCGCACCCACTGCGGCTCAGGCGGCGGAACCAACAAACACGCTCGCCCCCGTCTCCCCGCAATAAGGCAGCCACTCCTTTTGCCTTCAAGACACGGCAAGGGGACGCAACGCAGTGGCTTCTTGCCAAAAGATAGTAATTGATTACTATCTTTTGGCAGTTGCAGCGTACTCGTAGGCCGTTTTTTGATTGCCAAATCCGGCTCGGCTGCACTGAAGGAGGCCAGTGCATGGAAACGAGCAAATATCTTTCTGCCGACGAAAGGCGCGCCGTTACCGTCGAAGCGGTCGTTGCACTGGCCGGCGAACAGAATCCGAGCGATATCACAACAGCCGCCATCGCAAGCCACATGGGCGTTACGCAAGGCGCCCTCTTTCGGCACTTCTCAAACAAAGATGCAATTTTGCAAGCGGTCATGGAGTGGGTGGCCGAGCGCTTGCTCGCGCGCATTGAAAACGCTCGCAAAAAAGCCACCGATCCCATCGCTGCACTGGAAGCCATCTTCTTTGCGCATGTCGAATTCATCACCAAGCATCCCGGAATTCCGCGCATCGTGTTTGCCGAGCTGCAACGCCCCGAAACCAGCGGAGCAAAACGAATGGTGCAAACCCTCGTGCAACGCTATCGAAAGCATCTACAAGAAACGCTTCAACAAGGCCAACGCGACGGCACGTTTCCGACACAACTCGATGTCGAAGCCGCAGCCGTGCTTTTTTTAGGCATGATTCAAGGCCTCGTGATGCAGTCGCTTCTTGCCGGCGATGTCAAACAAATGCGCCGCGATGCAAATCGTATCTTTGCCATTTATTTGCGCGGCATTCGGAGTCAGCCATGAATCACCTTCGCTTGCCCTCGCTCTCAAGGCGCGCACTGGCGCTGATCGCCGTCGTGACACCAATTCTTGTTCTTTTCATCTACGTTGCGCTGCGCTCCGGACCTTTAGCGCCCGTCACCGTCGTGATCCAAAACGTTGAAAAATCTGCGATCTCTCCGTCGCTGTTTGGAATCGGCACCGTCGAAGCACGCTATACCTATCAGATTGGTCCGACTTTTTCGGGACGCATTCGCACGCTGCACGTCCACGTCGGCGACACCGTACAAGCCGGCCAAGAACTCGGCGAAATGGATCCGGTCGATCTCGATGAACGATTGCATTCACAAATAGCAACACAAAAAAGAGTTGTTGCACAAATTGCTGAAGCTCAAGCGCGCGCAAGCTATACCCAAGCCCAAGCCAAGCGTTATGAAAAACTTTGGCAATCCCATGTGGCCAGCGAAGAAATCTTCACCACCAAGCAGCAAGAAAACCTCATGGCTCAAGCGGCGCTACGCGCAATGCAGGAAGAACTCGCGCGCGTGCGTGCGGACTACGAAGCATTGTCGGCCCAGCGCCAAAATCTCAAACTGATCGCCCCCGTCGCAGGCCTGATTACTGCTCGCAACGCAGATCCCGGCACAACGCTGATTGCGGGACAAGCCGCACTCGAGATGATCGATCCCCGCAGCGTGTGGATCAACGCGCGCTTTGACCAACTCGATGCCTACGGCCTTGCAGCAAATCTACCCGCGCAGATCACTCTGCGCTCGCAACGAGATCAATCGCGAAACGGATTTGTGTTACGCATCGAGCCGATTGCCGATGCAGTCACCGAAGAGAGGCTTGCCAAAATTAGCTTCGATCCTTTGCCGGATCCGCTGCCGCCCATCGGTGAACTCAGCGAGGTAACGATCTCCTTGGCGACGCTACCCGAGGCTCCCGTCATCCCCAATGCCGCCATCCAGCAAAACAACGGAAAAATTGGTGTTTGGAAAGTCGAAGATGGCGATTTGCATTTTGTCTCCGTTGAACTCGGCGCCACCGATCTACACGGAAAAGTGCAAGTCAAGGCAGGTCTTTCCGTCGGAGATTCAATCGTAGTCTACAGCGAAAAAACTTTGCGTGCGACGAGCCGCATTCGTGTAGCCAAAACCCTACCAGGAACAAAATCGTGATCAATCTGGCCGGCCGAGACATCCTGCACGCCTGGGGCAAATTTGTTTTCACCGGTGTTGGCCTTGGACTTTTGATCGGCGTCACCTTGGTGATGGCCGGCGTCTATCGCGGCATGGTTGACGATGCCAAGGTTTTGCTCGACAACAGCGGTGCAGACCTTTGGGTTGTGCAACAAGACACCCTCGGTCCCTATGCAGAATCCTCAAGTCTGTACGACGATCTCTGGCGAAGCGTGCGCAACATCCCGGGTGTCACACAAGCCGCCAATGTCACTTATCTCACGATGCAAGTACAACACGGCACGCACGACGTACGCGCCATGGTGACGGGAATTTCCGTCGGTGGACCGGGCACTCCGGGTTGGCCGCCCTCACTCATCGCCGGGCGACAAATCACGCGTAGCCACTACGAAGCCGTCGCCGACCGAAGTGCGGGATTCCAAATCGGGGATCGTCTCAAAATTCGCCGCAACCACTACACCGTCGTTGGACTTACGCGGCGCATGGTTTCGTCGAGTGGTGATCCCATGATTTTCATCCCTCTCCGTGACGCCCAAGAAGCTCAGTTCTTAAAAGACAACGACGCCATTTTGCAACAACGTCGACGCACTGCGGAAAATCCCGTCTTCAACCGCCCGGATATTTTGCAACACATTATTGAGTCGCAAAGCCACAACCCTTTCGTCAATGCAATCTTGGTCAAAATCGATCCGCGCTTCGAAGCCGACACCATCGCCGAAACGATTCGTCGCGCACTGCGCCTTACGGTCTACACGCGTCCGCAAATGCAACGCATTCTCGTCGGAAAGCTCATCGCGACATCCGCACGACAAATTGGAATGTTTCTCGTAATTCTTGCCACGGTGAGTGCCGCGATCGTCGCCTTCATCATCTACACACTCACCCTCGGAAAGATTCGCGAAATTGCGGTACTCAAATTGATCGGCACGCGCAATCGCACGATCTCCGCGATGATTCTGCAGCAAGCCATGACTTTGGGAACCATCGGTTTCATCGTCGGAAAAATCACCGCAACTTTCAGCGCACCCTTCTTCCCCAAATATGTTTTGCTCGAACCGCGCGACTCGATCGCAGGCTTCGCCGCTGTGCTTTGCATTTGCGTACTTTCCAGTCTCATCGCCATTCACGCTGCACTCAAAGTCGATCCTGCCGAAGCGATCGGAGGCTAACGTGGCGACCCAAGGCATCCACATCGAAAACGTGCGCAAGCGCTATGGCCACGGCGACACTGCCGTCGATGCGTTGAAATCCGTCAATATGCATGTGGCACCTGGCGAAGTCGTCGGCTTAATTGGTCCGTCGGGATCGGGCAAGAGCACTTTGCTCAAGTGCCTGGGCGCAGTCATCGAACCCAGCGGCGGGAAAATGGTGCTCGGCGATCAAGTGATTTACGACGAGGGTTGGAAAGTGCAAGACATTCGCGCGCTACGCCGCGATCGAATCGGCTTTGTCTTTCAAGCGCCGTATCTCATTTCGTTTCTCGATGCCACCGACAATGTCGCACTGCCATCCATGCTCGCCGGAACTCCCAACGCCGAAGCGCGCAAGCGCGCCGTCGAACTTCTCGGCGCTCTCGACGTTGCACATCGAGCCAAGGCCATGCCCTCTCAACTTTCCGGCGGTGAACAACAGCGTGTGTCGATCGCGCGCGGCTTGGTAAATCGCCCACCCGTCATTCTCGCCGACGAACCCACGGCGCCCCTCGATAGCGTTCGCGCATTGGCCGTAATCCGAATCTTGAACGAAATGGCGCGCAAGTTTGAAACCGCCATCATCGTCGTGACGCACGACGAGAAAATCATTCCCACTTTCAAGCGGATCTATCATATTCGCGACGGAATCACTCACGAAGAAGTCGGCGAAGGACGCAGCTTCGATGTGGAGCCAACATCGCTCGCAGCGCCGCCTCAGTAAATTCGAATCACTCAACGCAGAGTCGACACAAATTCGTGTCAAAATGTATATCAGCTTTGATCGACGACGATACAGTTGCGTCCCTGTGCTTTCGCTTTATAAAGCGCAGCATCGGCCGCGCTCAACAAAACATCGGGCGTAGCATGTGCAGTGCCAAAGCTGGCAATCCCAATACTGACCGTCACTGAAATCGGCTTTCCGTAAGTCGAGCGAAACTTTTCTGCTGCGAGATCCGCGCGCCAGCGCTCGGCAAGTTTTTCGGCGCCGGCCAGATCCGTTTCGCGCAACACGACCACAAACTCTTCGCCGCCCCAACGCCCCGCAACATCCGTCGCACGCAGTGTCTTCAAAAGCAAAGCAGCCGTACCCGCGAGCACGACGTCACCCGAAGCATGCCCGTGTGTATCGTTTACATTTTTGAAATGATCCAAATCGGCGATCAATACCGACAAGGCCGTGTTGTAGCGATTGGCACGCAACGCTTCGACCGCAAGAACATCGGTGAGATAGCGACGCGAACGCAATCCCGTCACCGCATCCGTCGTTGACGCATACGCAAGCATTTCATTTTTCTCGCGAAGTTCATCGGAAAGCCGCTTGATTTTCAAATGCAGCTTGAGACGCGCTACAAGATCGGGTGTATGGAATGGTTTTGCGATCGCATCATACGCACCACTTTGTAGGAGCCGCACCTTGCGATCGAGATCCGTCGTCGCCGTAAGAAACAAAAATGGAATCTCGCGCCCTTGCAAACGACTTTCTTTCATCTGCAAGAGTTTTTCTCCGTCGAGACCCGGCATCTCCAAATCGCAGAGCACCACGTCCACGGTTTTGCTCAGCAAAAGCTTGAGCCCCTCGAAACCATCTCCCGCTTCGAAGATCGTGTCGAAAATATGCTCTTCCTCGACGGCGCGTCGAATTTCCGCTCGATGCGCCGGAGAATCATCGATCAACAACAAAGTTGCCATTGCGAAGAAAAACCTCTGCGGTTCGCACTGCTCCCCCACCACGCTGCAGTCACGCTTCTCATTACAATTATCGACTTGTCTCGCTGAGGGCTTGCACAATTTTCCGTTACGGAACGGAGCTACCGAGCCTGCACCGGCAATTTATGCGCAGGCATGCCGCAAGATCAAAAACAAAAATCAAAGCCAACAAAAAACCAAGACACGAATACAGAAAAGCAACACAGAATGGTGAAATGCAAAACGGCTGCGAAGTACCCTGAGCAATCTCTGCGGAGCAACCCGCGAACTGAGCAAGAACAACTTGAGAAAGGTGGCGGGGCGGACGGGACTCGAACCCGCAACTTCCGCCGTGACAGGGCGGTGCTCTAACCAATTGAACTACCGCCCCAACCGTTGCGGCGGCAGTAATCTAACCAAACGCGCGCCCGGCGCAAATAAATTTTCGTCGCTGCATTCGACCTCGTGTTATGCAGCGACGAAAAGGTGAATACCAACGCGACTGCACATGGAATCGGTTACTCGCCCATTCACACAGCGCAAAGGCCTGCTCTCACAAATGCAATTCGATGAAAAATTTACGGGGAAAAATGGTGGGCGCGAACGGGATCGAACCGCTGACCCCCTCGGTGTAAGCGAGGTGCTCTCCCAGCTGAGCTACGCGCCCCGGCGCGAGACAGTACAAAGTTTAACGCGCAAGTTCACCCTGAATTTAGTTCACGCCGGCCGGATGCGGAGCCATTGCAGTCGACTCTGGCGCAGCGACCGAATTCTCTTCGAAAATATCGTCGAGCAAATAATCGCCACGATGCGCAAAGCGCGTCGGATCATCCAGCACAAGGGCAGCTTCAAGCACTTCATCCATGTGCTCAACGAGTACGATCTGCAAACCACGCGTCACGTTGGCTGGAATTTCCTTGAGATCCTTCTCGTTTTCCTTCGGTATCAGTACGGTGTCGATGCCACCGCGCACGGCTGCAATCAGCTTCTCTTTGAGCCCGCCGATCGGTAGCACACGTCCGCGAAGCGTAATTTCACCCGTCATCGCAACATTGGCACGAATCGGCACGCGCGTAAGCGCCGACGCAATCGTGGTCGCGATCGTGATGCCCGCCGAAGGTCCATCTTTGGGTGTCGCTCCCTCCGGAACATGCACGTGAATATCCACCTTCGTAAAGAAATCCTTCGCGAGGCCAAGCTGCTTCGCGCGCGAGCGGATATACGTCATTGCGGCATTGGCCGACTCTTGCATCACCTCACCCAGGCGCCCCGTCACCATCACCTTGCCCTGCCCGGACACAACGGAAACTTCGGTCTGCAAAAGCTCCCCACCTACTTCTGTGTAGGCGAGTCCCGTACACACTCCAATGCGATCCTGCTCCTCAGCTTTACCAAAGCGATACTTCGGAACACCGATCAAGCGCTTCACCGCCGTCGGTATTACTTTGAGCGGCTCAAAGGCTTCGCCCTCCTTGACCCACTTGCGTGCGACCTTGCGGCAAATCGAGGCCAACTCGCGCTCCAGACCGCGCACGCCCGATTCGCGCGTGTAGCGACGGATGATTTCCAAAATGGCCGCATCGGAAAATTCGACTTGCGCTTCTGTAAGCCCGTTTGCTTCGAGCTGTTTTTTCACCAAAAAGCGTTTTGCAATGCTGAGCTTCTCCGACTCGATGTAACCCGGAATCTCAATCACTTCCATGCGATCGAGTAGCGGCCGCGGTATGCCATGCAGCGAATTCGCCGTGCAGATGAACATCACGCGCGAAAGATCGGTGTCGATATCCATGTAATGGTCGTTGAACGTCGCGTTCTGCTCCGGATCCAGCACTTCAAGCAGCGCTGCCGACGGATCGCCACGAAAATCCATCGACATCTTGTCGATCTCATCAAACAAAAACACCGGATTGCCCGAACCCGCACGCTTCAAACTCTGGATAATTTTGCCGGGCATTGCGCCGATATATGTGCGCCGATGCCCGCGAATCTCGGCTTCGTCACGTACACCGCCAAGACTCACGCGAACAAAGTTTCGCCCCGTTGCGCGTGCGATCGATTTACCGAGTGACGTCTTGCCCACGCCCGGCGCACCCACCAAACACAAGATCGGACCGCGCATGCGCTCCACGAGTGCCTGCACGGCGAGATATTCCAAAATGCGTTCCTTCGGCTTTTCTAAACCAAAATGATCCTCATCAAGAACGCGCTCCGCCTCGGCAAGATCCCTACTCTCTTCGGTGTAACTTTCCCACGGTAGCGAGATCATCCAGTCGATGTAGTTGCGCACGACCGTCGCCTCGGCACTCATCGGCGACATCATTTTGAGCTTTCGCAACTCTTTGCGCCCACGCTCGCGTGCATCGTTCGGCATATCCTTCGCCGCCAATGCATCTTCCAATTCTTGAATTTCGTTTTTGAATTCGTCGCGTTCGCCAAGTTCTTTTTGGATCGCACGCATCTGCTCGTTCAAGTAGTACTCTTTGTGCGTCTTCTCCATTTGCTTTTTGACACGCGTGCGAATCTTGCTCTCGACTTCCAATACTTCGATTTCGGCCTGCATCCGAGCCAACACTTCTTCGAGTCGTTCAACCGGATCACAGAGTTCGAGCAAAGACTGGCGATCTTCGATCTTCAGATTGAGGTGCGCAACGATCGTGTCTGCAAGTCGCCCCGGAACATCGATCCCTGTCACTTTATTGAGTAACTCAGGCGGCACCTTGGTATTCAGTTTTACATACAGTTGAAATGCATCATGCACACTACGCACTAATGCGTTGGATTCGAGCGTAGTCTCACTCGCTTCAGCGAGCAATTCGACGGCACATTCCAAAAATGGATCGGCCTGCGTGTAACGCAGCAAACGAGCCCGCCCCTTGCCTTCAACGAGAACCTTTACGTTGCCATCGGACAAACGCATGAGTTGGACAATCTGTCCGACGGTACCGATGTCGTAAATATCGTTCGGTGCGGGCTCATCTTTGTCGGCTTGGCGCTGCGTAGCGAGCAATAACTCGCGATCACCCGCAAGCGCGGTCTCGAGCGCACGAATCGATTTTTCGCGACCAACGAAAAGGGTCACCACCATCTGCGGGAAGACGACGATGTCGCGTAGCGGCAAAAGTGGGAGCGTGCGGTTTTTTTCGTCGAAGCTCGCGCGAATGTCCGGCTGCGTACCGTTACCCGAAGTGCTGCTCATAAAATTAGGGCCTCCTCGGGAACGAGCAGCTTACGCGGACTCCGCCTCCCGCTTGAAGACGAGCATCGGCTTGGCGCCTTGCTCGATCACTTCCTCACTTACCACGCATTCTTCAATATCCGAACGCGAGGGAATTTCATACATCACATCGAGCATGGCTTTCTCAAGGATCGACCGCAAGCCACGCGCACCGGTTTTGCGCTCAAGCGCCTTGCGCGCTACCGCATGCAAAGCTCCGTCGGTGAAACGCAAGCGGACCTCTTCAAATTCGAAGAGCTTCTGATACTGCTTGACCAACGCATTCTTGGGTTTCGCCAAAATATCAATCAGCGCCGTCTCATCGAGTTCATCGAGCATCGCCACAACGGGCAAGCGTCCGATGAACTCCGGAATCATTCCAAACTTAAGAAGATCTTCCGGCTCGCAAAGCTTCAAAAGCTCGCCGGGACGACGCTTCATCTTGAGCTGGATATCGGCGGCAAAACCAAGGCCTTTGACACCCGTACGCCGTTCGATGATCTCTTCAAGACCACAAAATGCACCGCCACAAATAAAGAGAATGTTCGATGTATCGACCTGCACGAACTCTTGCTGCGGATGCTTGCGCCCGCCCTTGGGCGGCACACTCGCTGTCGTGCCCTCAATGATCTTGAGCAGCGCCTGTTGCACACCTTCGCCCGAAACATCGCGCGTAATCGACGGGTTCTCACTCTTGCGAGCAATCTTATCGATCTCGTCGATATAAATGATGCCGCGCTGTGCACGCTCGACATCGTAGTTCGCTGCTTGCAACAAATTAAGAATGATGTTTTCGACGTCTTCGCCGACGTAGCCCGCTTCGGTAAGCGCCGTCGCGTCGGCAATTGTAAACGGGACATCGATGATCTTCGCTAGCGTTTGCGCAAGCAGCGTCTTGCCCGAACCCGTCGGCCCCAAAAGCAAGATATTTGCTTTTTGCAACTCGACTTCACCCAGATTCGATTGACTCTCGATGCGGCGATAATGGTTGTGCACAGCGACGGAAAGCACGCGTTTGGCATGCGTTTGCCCGACGACGTATTCGTCGAGGATCGCATTGATTTCTTTGGGTTTTGGCACGCGCGACGTCGTCGGTGTCTGCTCTTCGGATTTATACTCTTCTTCGATGATGTCGTTGCAAAGCGCAATGCATTCATCGCAAATGTACACCGTAGGCCCCGCGATCAGTTTCTTGACCTCACGCTGGCTCTTGCCACAAAAGGAGCAGGACAGGTTGGCGTTGTCGTCTCGCTTTTTCATCGGTCTTCCTCCACTCTGCTTCTCTCGTGCAACTTTACGCTTGCTCGATCTTGATTTCGAGTAACACAAATTTGCAACTGCGGCACCCGCGCACAGTCGTCGAGTGTTTAGCTTCCAGAATTTTGCACCGACGAGCGCCGTGCTACGACGCGATCGATAAGACCATACGCCGTCGCCTCTTCACCGGACAAATAGTAATCGCGTTCCGTATCGCGCGCGATCTCATCCACCGGCTTGCCCGTGTGGTGCGCGAGGATTTCATTCATCTTCTCGCGCAGCTTCAAAATTTCTCGCGCTTGAATTGCAATATCGCTCGCTTGCCCGCGAGCACCGCCCATGGGTTGATGAATCATAATCCGAGAATTTGGCAAACCAAAGCGCTTGCCCTTGGCGCCCGCCGCAAGCAGCCACGCCCCCATCGATGCCGCTTGCCCCGTGCAAATCGTCCCCACATCCGGACGCACATATTGCATGGTGTCGTAAATCGCAAGGCCGGCCGTCACCGAACCGCCCGGCGAATTGATGTACATAAAAATGTCTTTGTCCGGATCTTCGGCCTCTAAAAACAAAAGCTGTGCGATCACGAGGTTGGCGACGTCATCATCGATTTCGCTGCCTAGAAAAATGATTCGATCACGAAGCAAACGCGAATAGATGTCATACGCACGCTCGCCGCGATGACTTTGCTCGACCACCATGGGAATCAGGGGCATTGCTTACTCCAATGTCAAAATCAAAATGAAAAATCCGGCTCGCGAATAGCGACTCAGCTTATCACTCCGTTTGCGGCTCGCTCGCCGCACAAAAACCGACGGTGCACCCCTGCTTCGCTCATCCGAGCCTAACCCAGTCCGACAAGTGAAGGGAATATGCTTTTTGCAAAAGCTGCGCATGATTTGCGTTTTTCACACATCAACGAAAACACTCGCACAACAAAGCACGTTCTCCGAAAAAGGAGCATTGCTTCGCCAAGGCAGAAATCTCAAAAGCTACTCGCCCGCTTCGTTCTGCACGAGTTCGGCTTCGGTAATTTCAGCGCGACTCACCAGAAGCTCGAATGCACGTTCCTCAAGAATCTGCGCGCGCATTGCATCGGTCAGTTGTCCGTCGGTGTACAACTTGCGTGCGCGCGCCGGATCAATGCCTTGCTCGCCGGCCACTTCATCGATCTTGGCGTTGATTTCGTCTTCCGTGACTTCGAAGTTTTCTTTGCGACTCACGGCATCAAGCAAGAGCGCCTCACGAATCTCACGCTCCATCATCGGACGCCACATTTCTTGATAGTGAGCAGCCTGTTGCTGCAAAATCTCCGGCGGAAGCTGACCTTGAAACTGACGGAACATCTGTTGCACGCGATGACGAACCTGCGCCGTAACAAGTCCTTGTGGCACGTCGAATGAAACCAATTCAAGTACCGAATCAAGAAGCGTCTTGCGCAGCCCACTCTTACTCTCGCGCTCGCGAGCCTTGAGCAAATCCGCGCGAACTTTCTCGCGCAGTGCCGCAAGCGATTCAAAATCACCAAGATCTTTTGCAAACTCATCGTCGAGTGCCGGCACGTCGAGCTTCTTGATTTCGTGCACCTTCACAGCAAAAACAGCTTCTTTGCCCGCGAGTTCCTCGGCGTGATACTGCGCAGGGAATGTCACTTTCACCTCGACTTCGTCGCCAATCTTTGCACCGACGATTTGATCTTCAAAGCCTGGAATCATCCGCCCGCTACCGATCTCGAGCACTTGATCCTTCGCCGCACCGCCTTCAAACGGCACACCGTTGATCTTGCCTTCGAAATCGAGCTTGATGAAATGCCCTTTCTCGACACGGGTTCCTTCCGGCGCTTCGACGAACGGCGCATTGCGCCGGCGTAGCTCGTCCAGCTCCTTCTCCACGGCTTCCTCAGAAACCGATACCGGCGGACGCGTCGCTTTGAGGCCCGTCAACTCGCCAATCACAATTTCGGGTTTGATTTCGATGTGCGCCGTGTAATGAAATTCCGCGCCCTGCTTGGGTGCATGCGCATGCACCGACGGCTCAACGATCGGCTGCAACTTCGCCTGCTCGATCGCTTCCGGCAGCGTTTCCGCCACGAGTGCATGTTCGATTTCTTCGGCCACCGCATCGCCATACACTTTTTCGAGTACGGCGCGCGGCGCCTTGCCTTGTCGAAAACCTTTTACGCGTGCGCGCTTGGAGAGATCGCGGTATGCAGCGTCGAACGCCTTCCCCACGCGGTCAATCCCCACTTTGATTTCAAGCTTGTATGCGACGGAGTTTTCCGCCGTCGCCTGCACTTCCAATGCGGAGTTTTTTGCTTCTGCGTTCGCTGCCATTTTGCGTCCTTTGCATCCTTTGCTTTTGCTTGTCTCGCTGTTTTCTGTTGCTCGGTGCGGCTTTGCATATTCGCGTCGCACGGTGCGCACTGCGTTCTTCGCACATCACCTGCAACAAACAACTCGAATTGTCGGATCGATCTTGCAACAGCCGAAGTAAGTTGGCGTCGATGAACCGTGGTGCCGGGAACAGGAGTCGAACCTGCATGTCCTTGCGAACGGTGGCTTCTAAGGCCACTGCGTCTGCCAATTCCGCCATCCCGGCTCAGCCATTTTACCGCTGCCAGCACAATCCAGCGCGAATCGAAAGCCGACGGTAAGTCCTCGCCCTGGCCCTAGCAACGGATTCATCCGTGCACCCGCAAAACCGCGAAGCGTCGTGTTGGTGGGGGCGCAGGGATTCGAACCCCGGACCCGCTGATTAAGAGTCAGCTGCTCTAGCCAACTGAGCTACGCCCCCACACGAGGGCCGAAAAGTAAACCTCTCGCGTGGCCGTAGCAAGCCCCGAAGAGCGTAGTTTTGCGAATTTATGGATACGCATGCGTCGGCGCACAAACACTGAGCACACATGCAGTATCGCGCACGGCATCGCGAGAATGCACATTCAAAAAAACAGACGCCGCTGTACCCGCTACATGCGACGAGGAGCCGCCGACCGAAGGTGCCGCTCAGCGGCGGATACGTGGCACGCGCCGCATAATCTTTGCAACAAAATTTCGCAGCGTGTCGCGCATTGGCGCATCCCCAAAGCGAAGACTAAGCCCAAGAGCGCATATGATGTAAACGACACCTCCAAGTGTCAATCCTTGCACGGCCAATGCAAAATCGATTTTGGAGCCCGGCACGAAAGCCGCACCGCCAAGAACGAGTGCGACGCTGGCGGCCGCACAAGCGGCCGCCAGAAAAGCCAACAGCAAGCTCCGCAGCGCCGTCGGTGCGAGTGCGCGAATCTCGGGGGCACCGTGCAAGCGGCGCGCAACCCAGAGCATGATTTGTGCACTGATCGTCATTCCAGCGACACCAGCGAGCGTAAGGCCGATCAAACCATGCGTTTTCGAGAGCCATCCATACAGCGGGATCGCCGCCAGCACGATGAGCGTGCCAAGCAGCATCGGGCGCCAAGTGTCGCCACGGGCATAGAACGGACGCACGATGATCTGCTGCATGATCCAACCCGGAATCGCCCACGCCATCAACGCAAGCAACTTCGCAACCTCTGCGGCACTGGCAGCGTCAAATCGGCCATGTTGATAAAAAAGTGTCACCAAGGGATTGGCAAACAAACAAATCGCAACTGCCGCGAAGATGGAAAGCGAAAGGCCTGCCTGCAAAGTGCGTAACACAATTTTGTTTAATTCTTCGGCTCGCCCCTCTTCCCAAAGGCGTGTCATCGTCGGTAGTGCTGCTGTGGCAATTGCCTGCCCCACGACCGCCACCGGAACGAGCATCAGTTTGCGCGCAAAACTCAAAAGTGCGACGGATCCCACAGCCAAGAGGCCGCCAAAGTAGCGCGCAAGCCATTCATCGACGGTGAGAAGCGATTGACCAAACATCAGCGGTGCCGCCACGACGAGATAGCTCAAAAACAACGCATTCAAAGGCGCGACCGCGATGCGCAACCGCACGCGGCGCATCACATCGAGCGCTGGGCATAAAAAGGGGCCCAGGAAAGCGCCCACCAATACGCCCAACGCAAAACCGTGTATGCCCGCTACGGCATAAAGCGCAACACCAAAAACAATAATACTCAGGTTATAGAGGAGCGGCGCCAGCGCCGCCGCCAGGAAGCGGCCACGCGCAAACAAAACTGCATTCAACACACCACCGATCACGAAAAAAATTTGTGCGGGCAAAACGATGCGCGTGATCTCGACCGTCAAACGCAAGCGCTCCGCATCAAATTCATGAAAGATCCAGCCGACGACGCGCTCGGCTTGCCACCAAAGAAGGGCTGTCAGCAAGACGACAAGACATGTCAAATTGCCAAGTACCACGGCCACGAGCTGCTCAGCGGCTGCTTCACCGTCATTTTTTTGTGTCAGCGCACGCGTATAGAACGGCAAGAACGCAATCGAAAGCGCACCTCCCGCAACCAAGTAATTCAGCAAGTCGGGAAGCGTAAAAGCCGCGTAGTACGCATCGGTTTCCGGGCCTGCACCCGCAAAATAAGCAAGCAAAATTTCGCGGCCCCACCCCAAAATGCGTGAAAGAAAAATACTCG
Organism: uncultured Geobacter sp.; assembly: GCA_964424225.1. Taxonomy (GTDB): domain Bacteria; phylum Myxococcota_A; class UBA9160; order UBA9160; family JADFDR01; genus JADFDR01. Next base: position 3,990 of record CAYRID010000053.1, on the reverse strand, counting down.
CAGCCATCAACAGTGCAGCCGTGCGAATGCCGACGGCGCCGGGGCGCTCGCGCCCGACATTTGCAGTCTCAGCCGGTGAGTCGGACGGCGGAGCATGACTTTCTTCTGTGTCGCTCTGCATTTGCATTCCGCTCTTGGCTTCCTTCTTCGCGATCACTCGCGATCATTCCGACCACTCCGGCTAGTCCGGCACTGCACCGCATCGCAGTGCATGACACCTTCAACTCTCTTCCGACGGATTCCACTCGCGCCAGAGCTTGCCCTCGAACGTCTCTACGATGATCTCGTCGCCCTCACGCCCGCGAAAGAACGGGTAATCGAGCGGCACTTTGCCGTGCGGTGTATCCAGCACATACTGCGGAATGGCAAACCCACTTGTACGCCCACGCAGCGCACGGAAAATTTCGAGTCCTCGCTCGACCGGCACCCGAAACTGCGCAGTGCCATGCAAAAGCTGCGCTTGATAAACGTAATACGGACGTACGCGAATCTGAACCAATTTCTCAAGCAAGCGCTGCATCGTCGGCAAATCGTCGTTGATGCCACGCAGCAGCACACTCTGATTGCCAAGCGGAATGCCCGCGCGCGTCAAACGATCGCAAGCGAGTGCAGCTTGCGGTGTCACTTCGTTTGGATGATTAAAGTGCACATTGATCCAAAGCGGGTGATAGCGCTGCAACATCTCGCAAAGCTCAGGTGTGATGCGCTGTGGAAGTGTCACCGGAAAGCGTGTACCGATGCGCAAAATTTCAACGTGTGCAATGTCGCGCAGCTCTTGCAAGAGCCACTCGAGTTTTGCGTCGGAGTAGCTCAGTGGATCGCCGCCCGTGAGCAAAACGTCACGAATCTGCGGCGTGCTGCGAATCCAGGCAAGCGCCTCTTCGAGTTCGCGCTTTTTCATGCTCCACGCTTCGTCGCCGACCATGCGCTTTCGCAAGCAAAACCGGCAATACAACGCACACTCGTTGTTGACACAAAACGCAATCCGATCCGGATACACACGGATCACGTTCTTCACCGGAGAATTCGCCACTTCACCCAGTGGATCCAGGCTGCCCGTCGGATCGTGCAACTCCGCCAAATCCGGAATCACCTGACGACGAATCGGACAATGCGGATCTTCCGGATCCATCAGAGATACATAATACGGTGTAATCAAGAAGCGAAAACGATCGGAAAGCCGTGCGATCGCTTCGCGCTCCGACGAAGATACATGCACATAGCGCGCGAGATCCTCCGCACTGCGAATCCGATGCTGCATCTGCCAGGTCCAGTCGTCCCAGTGCGCACGGGCAATGCCGTACGAGTCTGGCCAATTCCTCGGCAGAGCCTCTTTCGCACTCGACGCTGCTTTTTCTTGCGACGCACTCATGCCAGATCTCCTTGCCTTGGTCCGGAGATTCTTGGCACGAAGCCCGGCGCGCGCATTGCTGCATTCCTTGTCATACCGATTTCCATTCGTCTGCATGCGCCATACAAATAGCTACACAATTTTAAGTCGACGTAGTCCAGTGTATAGCACTTCGGCGAGCAAATCTTCGTAAGTCTTTCCCATCAGTTCCGCCAGGATCGCAAACGACCCGTCGGGCGCAAACGTCGGCAATGGATTGATTTCGAGAAACTGCGGCTGTCCGAGCCGATCGAGACGAAAATCAACGCGTGCAAAATCTCGACACTCGAGCGCGACATAAGCCCGAAGCGCCAACGCTTGCAATTCGTTTTCTAACGACGCATCCAACTCGCCCGGCGTCAAATACGCCCAGCCCGCCTGCGGCGCGTGAGGTTCGAGCGCATGCAAACCAATGCGCGTCGTCGCTTCGAGTGCGCGTTGCAAAACCGCAAGCGCGCGCGGCGGATCATTGCCGACCACGGTCACGGTGTACTCCGCACCGTCGAGAAAGGCTTCAACAAGAGCCGGCTGACGATAACGCTGCACGACGCGTTCGACTTGCTTTACCAATTCTTCGCGCGTCGAAACACGCGAGCCCGGCTCAATCCCTTTGGCCGTCCCTTCCCAGCGCGGCTTCACAAAAAGCGGAAATGCAGCGGGCAGCTCGCATTGCAATGCTTCCGCGGGCGAGTGCAACACGACATACGCCGGCGTTGCAATGCCCGCCGCCCGCATCACCGCCTTGGTCCACGCTTTATCGAGCGAGAGAGAAAGCGTCAGCGCATCCGAACCCAGCGCGGGAATACCGAGCATCTCAAGAAGAACTGGCGCCCAGGCTTCACGATTTCGCGTGCCATAGCCTTCCGCAATCGTCAGCACCGCATCGAGCCGCAGCGACGTTGCAACACAACACTCTGCATCTTCTACCGACGGGAAATCACCGAACCTGGAGGATGCCGCACGCAATCCTGCGGCCTGCGCAAGCAGATCGTGCGGCTTGCCAAGCAAGCGCACTTCGCAACCAAGCTTACGCAGCGCACTGGCCAGTGCATCGACGGTGGCTTGCGGCTCATATTCGGCGTCGATATCCGGCGGATCCTCGGAGCTTCGCGGATGCGTGCCGATCAAATCGTAAACAATGCCAATCGTGCGGGGTTTCATCGTGCGCCGAGAATACCGCCGAGAACAGAAAACCTCGACGTCGAAAAATTTGTCGGGCCGCAACGCCAAAATCATTTCGGCCTGTTAGAGTCCCGCGAATGTTGAACCTCAGAAACCGCAGAGTGCAGCTTGCATGGCTCTACGTCATCGCTTGGACCTTCGTCGTCGCGGGTCTTTTTGCGTCGAACTCTTTCTCGGCCGATTCCACCGGAAAGTGGCTCAAAGCCATCCTTCGCTTCTTCAATCCAGACATCAGCCCGCACTTCGTATTTTGGCTGCATTGGAAAATTCGCAAATTTGCACACTTCACGGAGTACGCCATTTTAGCGCTGCTTTGCTTGCGCGCGCTTTTGCTTTCCATGTCAACGCAGCGGCGAAACCTACGCGCAGCTGTGTTGGCACTTTTGTACGTACTCTTTGTCGCCATCATCGACGAAACGCGGCAAGCATTCTCTGCCGAGCGCAGCGGGCGGGCCTTCGACACCCTAATCGATTTTTCGGGTGCTGCAGTCGCAGTCCTGCTTTGGTGGCTCTTTTTGACCTGGGTCCACTCGCGCAAATCACTCCCGCGCGACTCGGCTCCGACGGAGACGCCCCGCAATCCGCCGCTTGGTTCTGCGCGCAAATAGCTTCCGCCCACCTTCGTCGCCCTCTACAAAACCATTTCGCAACATCAAAGATCTCTTCCCAAAATCCAATGTACTTTGCGTAAAATCGAGCACGCCGCAGTCTGCTGCCGCGACAAAAAAGGAGGAAATGCGTGAACGCTGCCTTACTCGCTTTACTTACCTTCCTTGGGTTTGGCCTTGGCTACCGCTTCTATTCCAAATTTTTGGCAGAGAAAATTTTTCAACTTCGAGCCGACGAACCCGTGCCCGCCCACCAACACGCCGACGGGATCGATTTCGTCGCCACACCCGCGCACGTACTTTGGGGACACCATTATGCGTCGATCGCTGGTGCAGCGCCGATCGTCGGACCCGCCATCGCCGTGATTTGGGGCTGGCTACCGGCGCTACTCTGGGTCGTGCTCGGGACCATCGCCATGGGGGCCGTACACGATTTTGGATCGCTCGTCATCAGTCTGCGTCATCGCGGTCAGTCGATCGGCGAAATCGCTGGCAGCGTAATCGGCCCGCGCGCCAAAACGCTTTTCTTGCTCATCATTTCGTTTTCACTCTGGATCGTGCTTGCAGTATTTGCCTACATCATCGGCGCTCTGTTCGTTTCAAACCCCAGTACGATTTTCCCAATCAACGTACAGATCTTCGTCGCCATGCTTCTCGGTTGGCTCGTCTATCGCTGGCACATCCCGTTTCTCATTCCGTCTATCGTTGCTTTTGTTTTTCTACTCACTTCGGTGTATTACGGAGAAACCTTCGTCAACGCGTTTCCCGCTATCAAAAATATTTCGGTGCTTCAGTGGGTGTGGTTCCTTT